>JBNKZS010000039.1:0-19131 GCA_050301755.1 Mariprofundaceae bacterium | reverse complement strand
GGCGGATATCTTCACGTATGAAGAGCATCGCGGTGATATCCGCGACAAGACCGTGGCATGGATCGGTGATGGCAACAATATGACCCACTCTTGGATTAATGGTGCCGTGGCCTTCGGTTATAAGCTGAAATTTGCATGTCCGGATGCCTATGCCCCGGATGCAGGGCTCCTTCAGGCAGCCAGAGATCTGGGCGCAGATATCACGATTAGTCCTGATCCGTTCGAAGCAGCCCATGAGGCCGATCTTGTGACCACCGATGTCTGGGCATCAATGGGCCAGGAGGATGAGCAGGCCGAGCGCGAAAAGGCTTTTGCTGGTTATGAGGTGAATGACAGAGTGATGGCGTTTGCCAAGTCGGATGCGATATTTATGCACTGCCTGCCGGCCCATCGAGGAGAAGAGGTCTCCGCCAGTGTCATTGATGGCCCGCAGTCAGTGGTATGGGATGAGGCGGAGAATCGGCTGCACGTGCAGAAGGCGCTGCTTGAGTTCTTAATGCGATCATAATGTTCATACGCTGTTATTGCGTTGTGATTCACGGCGCCTAAACTGCGCTCCCGTTTTATATTAATTCATTAATTGAGGTCCCTCATGGCTGATTCCAAAGTTAACAAAGTTGTTCTTGCCTACTCCGGAGGGTTGGATACCTCCATTATCCTGAAGTGGCTGCAGGATACTTATGATTGTGAGGTGGTGACCTTTACCGCTGATATCGGCCAGGGCGATGAGGTTGAGGATGCGCGCGCCAAGGCTGTTGCGGGAGGCGTTAAATCCATCTATATCGAAGATCTCACCGAAGAGTTTGTGCGTGACTACGTTTATCCGATGTTTCGTGCCAATGCCATCTACGAAGGCGAGTATCTGCTGGGGACCTCTATTGCCCGCCCGCTGATTGCCAAGCGTATGATCGAGATTGCCAATGCAGAAGGTGCGGATGCGGTTTCTCATGGCGCAACCGGAAAAGGCAACGACCAGGTCCGTTTTGAATTCGGCTTTTACGGTCTGAAACCGGACGTAAAGGTTATCGCTCCCTGGCGCGAATGGAATCTTGTCTCCCGGGAAGACATGCTTAACTATGCCGAGAAGAACGGTATTCCGGTTGAGCGTAAACGCGAGGGTTCCAAGTCTCCTTATTCGATGGATGCCAACCTTCTTCACATCTCCTACGAAGGATACGATCTGGAAGATCCCTGGGTTGAGCCCGGCAAGGATATGTGGCGCTGGAGTGTGGCGCCGGAAGATGCACCGGATCAGCCGGAGTATTTGGAACTGAGTTATGAAAAAGGTGACATCGTTGCCGTCAACGGTGTGAAGATGTCACCTGCACAGGTGCTCACAGAACTGAACCGCCTGGGTGGCAAGCATGGTGTCGGTCGCATCGACATTGTCGAGAATCGCTTTGTCGGTATGAAGTCGCGCGGTTGCTACGAAACACCGGGCGGTACCATCATGCTCAAGGCACATCGTGCCATTGAATCTCTGACAGTTGATCGTGAAGCGGCACACCTTAAAGATGAACTGATGCCACGCTATGCCAAACTCGTATACAACGGCTTCTGGTTCGCACCGGAACGGGTGATGTTGCAGGAGGCGATTGATTCCACGCAGGTAAACGTTAATGGCGATGTTCGCCTGAAGCTCTACAAGGGTAACGTGATTGTCGTTGGCCGTCGCTCTGAACAGTCGATGTTTGATGAGCGTCTCTGCACCTTTGAGGATGATGAGGGCGCCTATGACCAGAAGGATGCTGGCGGCTTTATCAAGCTCAATGCTCTGCGTCTGCGTATGGCTGCCTTTGCAGCTAAAAAATAAGTAATCAAGGAGATTTGATGAAAACCTATCCAAAAATCAACCGTATTCTTCACTCCCTTTTTGCTTTTCTGATGGTCGCACAGCTGATTAACGAAGAGTTTATGAAGCGGCCGAAACTGGTTGATGGCGCACCACGTGTGCGCACTGATGAGCAGATCTTCTTTTTCGATATGCATGAGTGGATCGGCGTGATTCTGTTGGTCGTGGTTGGTCTGCGTTTCATGTTCCTGCTGGGCAATCCCGAGGATACCAGGCGTCTTTTCCCGTTTATCTCAGGCGAGCGGATGAAGGGCGTTTTTGCCGACATGAAAGAGATTCCGGGATGGTTTGCCGGCAAGCTGAAGCCGCCGGGAGATGATGATTACCTTGCCGGTTTTGTGCATGGCCTTGGATTGTTGCTCGGTCTGGCTATGGGCCTGACCGGTACGGCCATGTTTGTCGGTATGGATCCGATCAATGGCACCATGAATGACTTTGTGCATACCCTCAAGGAGGTGCATGAAGTGCTTGGAGAACTGCTTTTCTATTATGTGATCGGTCACGTGGCTATGGTGGTGCTGCATCAGCTTAAGGGGCACCGTTCTCTGCAGAGAATCTCACCACTTTCCAGGGAGTAGTGTTGCACGCTGCCGAAATTTTTAAGGCGCTCTCTGACCCGCTCAGATTGCGCCTTATTTTTTTGCTAACGCGGAGAGATGAACTTTGTGTATGCCACTTCACAGAGGTGTTGGCGCTTCCGCAAAGTACCATCTCAAGACACCTGTCCAAGCTCAGGCACCTGGGCCTTGTTGAGACTCGTCGAGAAGGTAAATGGGTTCACTACCGATTGTCGCATCAGAAGAGTGCTGTATTGGAGAGGCTGGTCCCGCTCATCGCCGAGCTCGGAAGAACAGAGCATCAGCTTCTCAAGGATGCGGAAAATCTTCCGATGTCAGAGTGCTGATGAATTTACATATCCGCATTAGCGGATATGATTCATGCCTCTTGCGTGAGGTGTTGAGATGTCATCTGCAACAAAGTCGATGGGGCTGTTCGCCCGTTACCTGACCCTCTGGGTATTCCTCTGCATCCTGACCGGAATCGGCTTGGGTTATCTCTTTCCATCGCTGTTTCAGTCGCTGGGTTCGATGGAGATCGTCCATATCAACCTGCCTGTCGCCTTCCTGATCTGGGCAATGATTCTGCCGATGCTGCTTAAAATTGATTACTCAGCGCTGCACGAGGTGTGGGATCATCGTCGGGGCGTTGGGGTGACGCTGATGATCAACTGGCTAGTCAAGCCGTTCTCGATGGCGCTGCTCGGTTTTGTTTTCCTGCGTCTCATGTTTGCTGGCTGGCTCGACCCAGATCAGGTCGACTCCTATATTGCCGGGCTAATCCTGTTGGCAGCAGCCCCCTGCACCGCCATGGTTTTTGTCTGGTCCCGTCTGGTGGATGGCCATCCACAGTTCACCCTCTCTCAGGTGGCGCTGAACGACGTGATCATGATCTTCGCCTTTGCACCGATTGTCGGCCTGTTGCTTGGCGTCGCCTCGATCACTGTGCCGTGGAATACGCTATTTCTATCTGTTCTTCTCTACATCGTGATTCCGGTTGTGATCGCCTATATGGGTCGAAAGATACTGCTGGCACGCGGCAAGCTGGATGAGATTCTGCATGTGATGGACCCCGTATCGATGGGAGCACTGCTGCTGACTGTTGTTCTGCTCTTCGGATTTCAGGGCGGCCAGATTCTGGCACAGCCGCTGGTGATCCTGCTGTTGGCGATACCGATTACCATTCAGGTCTATTTTAACTCCATGCTGGCATACTGGCTCAATCGAAAACTCAAGGTGGCGCATTCGGTGGCTGGACCCTCAGCACTGATCGGCGCTTCCAATTTCTTCGAACTGGCCGTGGCCGCTGCCATCGCCCTGTTCGGTTTTGAATCCGGTGCTGCGTTGGCGACAGTGGTCGGCGTGCTGGTGGAGGTGCCGGTGATGCTGTCAGTCGTCAGCATCGTGAACCGAACCCGCGGATGGTATGAAAATAAAGCATTGTCACAATCATGACACATCCGCTTATCAGAATTTGTTTTGATTGGAGATTTTAAATGACGATTAAACTGGGTATCAATGGCTTCGGGCGTATGGGTCGACTGGGGCTGCGTGCCGGCTGGAATGACAAAGATTATAAGATCATGCAGGTGAATGAGATCGCTACAGATGCAGCAGGCTCGGCGCACTTGCTGGCATTTGATTCGGTACATGGCCGGTGGAATCACGACTGTTACGGTGACAACGATCGTCTGACCATCGATGGCGCAACACTGAGTTATTCATCAAACAAAGAAATCGCTGACACAGATTGGTCCGGTTGCGATATCGTGATTGAGGCGACGGGAAATTTCCGCATGGTTGAACAACTTCAGGCATATTTTAATCAGGGGGTGAAAAAGGTAATTGTTGCCGCGCCGGTCGAGGGCGCATTGAACATCGTCTATGGTATTAATGATCACCTCTATAACCCGAAAGAGCATCACCTGCTTACTGCTGCTTCCTGTACCACTAACTGTCTGGCGCCGGTGGTGAAGGTGATGCACGAGGGAATTGGTATCAAGCACGGGTGTATGACAACGATTCATGATATCACCAATACACAGACCATTGTTGATAAGGGTCATAAAGATCTGCGCCGTGCCCGCGCCTGTAGTCAGTCGCTAATTCCGACAACCACCGGTTCCGCAAAAGCGATCACCAAAATCTTTCCTGAACTGGAAGGAAAACTGAATGGTCTGGCGGTACGTGTGCCACTGCTCAATGCTTCGTTGACAGACTTTGTTTTTGAATCTGAACGAGAAACAGCGGCCGAAGAGATCAACATGCTGTTTGCGCAGGCTGCAGAGGGAGAGTTGAAAGGGGTTCTCGGCTATGAGGAGCGACCTCTTGTCTCCGTTGATTATACCAATGACCCTCGTTCATCTGTTATTGATGCTCTTTCGACCATGGTCATAGACGGAACGCAGGTGAAGGTGCTTGCGTGGTATGATAATGAATGGGGCTATGTGAACCGGATGATGGAGCTGACCAGCAAGGTGGCTCGTTCACTGTGAATCATCTGCCTGTTAGGCTTTGAAGATGGAGCAGGGACTTCGCAACTATCTGATTGTTAACATCGGTTACAATGCCTTCACCATTACGGATGGTGCTATCCGTATGCTGGTGCTGCTCTATTTTCACCAGCTAGGCTATTCGCCTATTGAGATCGCCATGCTGTTCCTCTTCTATGAGTTCTTCGGCATCGTCACCAATCTTGTCGGTGGCTGGCTCGGTTCGCGTATCGGCCTGAACAACACCATGCATATGGGCATGGTGCTCCAGATTATTGCACTAATGGCTCTGACGGTTCCCGACGGCTGGCTGACCGTGGCCTATGTCATGGCGGCACAGGCCCTGTCAGGTATCGCCAAAGACCTGAATAAAATGAGTGCCAAGGCAGGCGTGAAGCTTTTTCTCCCCGACCATACAGAAGAGCGCCTCTTTCGCTGGGTTGCCCTTCTGACCGGCTCGAAGAATGCGATGAAAGGCGCCGGTTTCTTTATTGGTGCAGCACTGTTGGCATGGCTGGAGTTCCGGGGGGCGCTGACGGCTCTTTCCGCCATGCTTACCCTCGTACTGATTTGGATGTGGAGCACACTCCCTGCCGATCTTGGAAAAAGCAGAGCCAAGGCAAAATTTAACGAGATTTTTTCAAAATCATCACAGGTGAACTGGCTCTCTGCAGCCCGGTTTTTCCTATTCGGCGCGCGTGATATCTGGTTCGTTGTCGGGTTGCCCGTCTTTCTGCAGGCCGTACTCGGCTGGTCATTCACGCAGGTTGGTGCTTTTCTGGCTCTTTGGGTAATCGGATACGGCATCATCCAGGGGAGCGCCCCCTCCCTGCTTCGCCGCATCTCATCGAAAGAGACGGATGGCATGACACTGGCGGTCTGGGCCGGATTGCTGCTGTTGATACCATTGGGGCTGGCGATGGCGATGCAGCAGCCGTGGGATATGAATATGGTGATCATCACCGGATTGGCACTGTTCGGGATCGTCTTTGCCATCAACTCCGCAGCACACTCCTACCTGATTGTCTCGTGGTCGGATCGTGATCGGGTTTCGATGAATGTCGGTTTCTACTACATGGCCAATGCCGGCGGGCGTCTGTCCGGAACGCTGCTTTCCGGTGGCCTCTACCAGCTCTACGGGTTGGAGGGTTGCCTCTATGGCTCTGCAATATTTTCCCTGCTGGCGGCAATCATCCCGGTTAAATTACGTCGGAAAGCGTCGGGTTGTTAATCCATTCATTAACGGAAAACAGGATTTTCTGGTGTGCTTATGAACAAAGAATTAAAATTGTTTCATGTGTGATGAAAGTCACTTGTTGACCATATCAACCACATTCACAGTTCGCCGCGTTTTTGGCGGATTAAAGGCCTGAAATAAAATGATAATAAGGAGATTAACCAATGCGTAAGTCATGGTTGAAGCTGTTTGCCAGTGTGATGATAACCGTTGCGTTCGGACAAGTTGCGATTGCCCGAACAGAACAGAAGGTTCCGGATCCGGTTTATCCGGTTGAGGTGGTGCTTGAGGATGCTAAACGCGAGACGGTATATCCATCTGTTGCCGGTGATTTTATCGTGTATGCACAGCGGGCAAAACACGAGTTCAGTGTTGTTCGCGTTTCCAAGAATGACCTGCATGCCCAGGGTCGTTCCATTGCAGCAGAGCAACCGCACGAAGCCATCCGTTACGGTGTGGCTGTGAATGATGGTGCAGTCGGCTATGTGAGCAATCGTATGGGGCCGATTTCAGCCTGGATGAGGCAGTCCGAAGGCGATGGCCATATTGCTATCGGTAATATCAGTACCTTTACCGGAGCGCTGATGCCGGCAAGCCTGAAAGCGTCCCCGGATGGAAAACTGTGGGTGTTTGATTCGTCGCTTGAGAAGACCCGTCGTGCCCGTGTGCTCAGTGACTTCAATGACGGATTCAAGCAGGACGAACTGATTGGTCAGCAGTGGCGTATGTACAATTCGTCATTCTGGCGTTGGAAACAAGGTTACCATGCAACTAAGCCCGGAACGAAAAACGAATTTCAGGCCCCTGCCATTTTCCTGTTTGATCGCACCTCAAGCCAGTTGATGATGATCCCGAATGGCTTCAACGGAGCGATTTCTCCTGATGGTAAGAAGGTTGTCTTTGTACGCGAGAATCAGGGCAATTACGATCTCTGGATGCAGGGTGTTGACGGAAAGAACCTCGTTCAGCTGACCACCAACCAGTTCGGAGATTTCGAACCCGCTTTCAGCCCGGATGGTAGTAAAATCGCCTTTATCTCCAATCGTGATAGTGAAGGCGAAGTTCGTGAGACTTCTATCTATGTTATGGATCTAAAGAGCGGCAAAATCGAGCGTGTTACCAATGCCCTGCAGGCAGCCGACGGCGGCCCTGCCTGGCTGGATAACCGCACAATTATTTTCCATTCCAACCGTGACCCCAAGAAGCCTCAGAACAGTGATGGCGCAGAGTGGAATCTTTGGAAGGTGGTGCTGAAATGAGTATGGTAAAAATTATATTCACTCTATTTGCCCTGTTAGCGATTGCCCCTGTGGCTCAGGCGGAAAACCTTCTCGACTGGCTCGAGTCGGCTTCCAGCAAGAACGCCGCTAAACATGCAATTGCACCTGCTGACAATGCCACACTGTTAACACTCGAACCGAAGGAGTCGGAGATGTATCCGCGTGCTTCTCAGGATGGCCGTCACATGATTGTAACGGTGAGTCAGGGTAAAAACGGGCTGATTTCAAGACGCGCTACTGAGAATGGTGATCCGCTTAATGTCGTCACTGATGATGGACGTGCTCTGGATTCTGCACAGTGGCATGGCGATTCGATCACCTTCTTTTCAGAGCGTGCCGGCGGACTCGGTCTCTGGGTTCGATCGCCGGATGGCCAGGGCGTAGTTCGACGGGCCAAGGAGTTGAACGGTCAGTTCACTCAGCCGACTCTTCTCGCCGATGGTAGCGTGATTGCTGTACGCGTTGAGGCAACGGGCAAGAAAAAGAGCAGCTTCCAGCGCAAGTATGATGATTTCGAGAATTGGAATATTCCCGGATTCAAAACAGAAATTGTTCACATCAATGCGCATGGCGTGGAGAAGGTCTTGAGTCAGGGAAACAATCCTGCGCTCTCTCCTGATGGCCAGTGGATTGCATTTTCGATGCCGGTTGGACGCAGCTACCATCTTTACATGATGCGTGTCGATGGTTCGGACCTGACGCAGTTAACGGATGAGAGGAGTGTCGACGTGCAGCCGACCTGGAGCCGTGATGGTAAATGGATCGTCTTTACCTCCAACCGCTCTTTGGCGGATATGCGTAAGCCGAAGAACAATAACTGGGATATCTGGGCTATTGATCGCGAGGGCAGAAATCTATCTCAGTTGACCATGGATGGGGCGCGAGATGGGGCGCCTACCGTAGCTGTCAATGGACGAGTCTATTTTCATTCGGACCGCAAGATCAGCAAAGAGATGAAAGAGATGCGTCAGGTAAAAGGAACGACCGGCCATTTCCATATCTGGTCGATTCCGATGGTGAAATAGTGCTCTCCTGATGGAGAGCAGTGGAGCGATGAAGGGCGGTGATAAATCACCGCCCTTTTTTTGGATTATTATATTGATCTTTACGAGATTGCTTGGGATTTCAAGCTTATGGTCGGGTGGAGATCAGAAATGGCTGGCGGCAGTTATGTGTCAATCCAGCAAGCGTAAGGCCGTTTCGGCGATATGAGCGCCATAAGAGCGAGCGGCGCTTAACTGCGCTTCGGTAATGGGTTGCGGCATGCCTTCCTGGTTGCCGCAACGGGCATATGGCCCCCATTGAAGGCCGGCATCGGCATAGCCGGGGAGTGATTTCGGGAAACCGATGACCACCATGCCCTGTTCCAGAAAGTGGGAGTAGAGGGCGGTCATGGTGCCTTCGACGCCACCTCCGCCGCCACCGAAGCCGCCACCGGTGGCAAAAACACCACCAGCCTTCCCTTCCAGTAGATTTTCCATCCAGAGCTTTCCGGCACGGTCGATCAGCTGCTTTAACTGCCACGCCATCGAGCCCATGTGCACCGGTGTGCCGAAGATGATGAGGTCAGCCTTTTGAAGGTCTTCGAGTGTTGTATCGGCGGCCTGTTTCAGAAGCGGCTCGCAGCCCACGGCAACTTTAGCTCCGGCGGCAATTGCTCTGGCCATCTTCTCGGTATTGCCGTAATCGGAGTGGTAACTGATCAGTACGTTAAGCGACATCTATGACTCCCACGCGGCTAAGGAGTGCCGCCAAAATCGAGAACGATAGTGATGGATTTTGTGAGCAAAGGCAAAACGACGCTTTTGTCTTTGCGTTAAAGCATCAGCACATGGAAGTGCTGATGCGGATATAACAGATCAAGCATGACCGATCTGATTGGTCAAGTTGGCTTTGCTGACTCCCATGCTTTGTGCCGCCAGCGCCCAGCGAACTTCTGGGGCGGTCTGGAATAGAAGGTGATGATTAGGGGCAGCTACAAGCCAGTCGTTGTTGGCAAGTTCCTGCTCCAGCTGTCCAGCATCCCATCCGGCATAGCCGAGAATCAACATGAAATGTTCCGGTCCACTGCCTGCGGAAATCTCTTCCAGAATGTCGCGCGAGGTAGTCAGGTGCAGCTCCGGATTTACCTGCATGGTTGAATCGTAAACATGCCAGCCATCGTGCAATACAAAGCCGCGATAGGGATCAACCGGGCCACCCTCGAAGCTCTGGCTGCGCTGATCGGGAAGTCCTGAAAAATAGCCTCTGTCGGGCGTCAGTTGGAGATCTTCCAATACATCAATAATGGAGACCTCCTGCGGACGATTGACGATCAGCCCCATACTGCCCTCTTCATCGTGATGGCAGACCAGTACGACAGAGTCGCGAAAGTGGCGATCCTGAAGCGATGGCGTTGCCAGAAGCAGCTGTCCTGCCAGACAGTTAATCTGCACTTTCAGCTCCATGTTGGATTTTCTTCCTGCTGTTCCCGACCATCTCTTTGGCCATTTTGATCGCTGCCATAATGCTACTGTAGGACACTTTTCCTGTTCCTGCACGTTCCAGTGCAGTGCCATGATCGACACTGGTGCGGATGAAAGGGAGGCCGAGTGTGACGTTAACAGCCTCACCGAAACTGACTGTTTTGATCGGGATCAGCGCCTGATCATGGTAGCAGCAGATGATGGCGTCGTAATGGCTTCGTATCTGTGGCGAGAAGAGGGTATCCGCAGGCAGAGGTCCATCAATCAGGATCCCCTCGTCTTTTGCATGTTGAACGGCAGGGCTCAGAATAGTGATCTCTTCATTGCCGAAGTGACCCTGTTCGCCGGCATGGGGATTGAGGCCGCAGAGGGCCAGGCGAGGCGAGTCGAGGCCAAAACGGAATTTGAGATCCTGATGGGTTGTCATCAGGTCACTCAGGACATCAGCGCTGTTCAGGGTTGGGGCGACATCCTTGAGCGGCATATGTGTGGTTAGCAGGGCAACGCGAAGTTGATCCGACGCCAGCATCATGACGACACGTTCCCGGTGCGCCAGGCTTGCCAGAAACTCCGTATGACCGGGGAAATCAAATCCTGCATCACGAAGAACGGCCTTCTCGATGGGTGCAGTAACCAATCCTGTCGCATCACCTAGCATGCAGGCCTTGGCCGCAATTTCGATACAGGCGATGACAGCGGCAGCTGTCACCGAAGAGGTTGTGCCGGTTATGACAGGGGATGATACCATCCCGGAAGAGAGAGGATTCCAGACAGCAAGTTTGCCATCCGGAACCGGCTCGCCGGGCTTTTCGATCAGGTGAAGCGGGGGGGTTAAGCCCAGTTGTTCGGCACGCCCGGTCAGCCAGTGATCCGGTGCTGCAATAACAACATGTCCGAACATTTCCGGATATGCCTGAAAGGCCAGAAGAACACAGTCGGGACCGATGCCCGCCGGTTCACCCAGCGTTAGCAGCAGCGGGTGTGAAGAGCTGTTCGACAAGGGTTAGGCCTTAGCGGCAGCCTTTCTCATCAATAACGGCTTTGGCTTTCAGGCTGGCAATCCAGCGAGGAACCTGATTCTGCATCTCGGCATTGATCAATACCTGTTCGATACGGTCATGATGAATCTCGAATGCATTGGGGTCGATATGGCGTTTGGCAATCAGGCGAATCACATGAAGACCGAAATCGGATTCGACCACATCACTGGTCTCTCCGGGTTTCAACGAAAAAGCTGCATCTTCAAATGCGGCTACCATCTGCCCCTTGCCGAACCATCCCAAATCGCCACCACGCTCAGCGCTTGGTCCTTGTGATATCTCTTTGGCTCGGGTGGCAAATGCCTCATCAGAACTCTCTTTAAGTTCACGTGCGAGAGTGGCTGCCCGGTACCTGATTTTGGCTTCGGTAGCCTGGTCGGCACCTGCCGGCAGTTTGATCAGAATGTGCCGGGCGTGCACTTCATCGAAGCTCTCGCCTATCTTCGGCTCATGCATGCGTTCGCCAATGACCTTCACGATATGAAAACCGACAGGTGTGCGAATCGGAGACAACATTCCTCCAACGGGGAGTGAGAAAACCTCTTCGAATTGAGGTGTAATGCCGCCCGGAAAAAACCAGCCCATTTCACCGCCCTGCTTGGCTCCGGGATCATCTGAGACCAGTGCCGCCAATTTTTTAAAGCTGGAGCCGTTTATCAGTTTTGCATACGTTTCATTGGCTCTCTTTTCTGCTTTGACGAGATCATCTGCTTTGGGTGATGAGGGCAGGGCAATAAAAATCTGCGCCAGATTAATCTCTCTGATTGGTTTGGGATTGGCCAAGTGTTTGCGATAGTACTCCCGCATCGACTCTTCACTAATGCTCAGTTTTCCACGCACAGCAGTGTTGACGACTTTACCGCTTAAAAGACGTTCTCGCATGGTCTCCCGATAGCTCTCCAGATCAACATTCTGAGCTTTGAGCACCTCCGGCAACTGACCTGCTGGAATGCCATTTTTGGTTTCAATATCAGCCATGGCTTTCTCTATCTCTTCATCAGTGATGGAAAGACCAAGCGCAGTGGCCTCCTGATGTTGTAGCGTCTGAACAATTCGGGACTCCAAAGCGCGTTTCTCCAGTACCGCATCAGAAGGCAGGAGACCCTGACCACTCTGCT
This sequence comes from Mariprofundaceae bacterium, assembly GCA_050301755.1. Taxonomy (GTDB): domain Bacteria; phylum Pseudomonadota; class Zetaproteobacteria; order Mariprofundales; family Mariprofundaceae; genus WSZY01. The sequence goes on along the minus strand of JBNKZS010000039.1, from coordinate 7,090 downwards.
TGATCTGCTGAATAAGCCGCTGCTTATCCTGTTCAACCTCATAGCATGTGATCGCTTTGCCGTTTACGATGGCGGCAATGGAGTCAAGCTCCTCAGCTATGGCCGAAGTAAAATAAGGGGCTAAAAGAAACGAAAGCAGACCGATCAAGGGGAACGAGAGACGCATGTAAACTCCAATATTATCAGGCGGAAAAGGGGTGATGACTATGATCCGACACTACCGAGTCCCTTAAACCCAATCAAGAAACGGAAGCCGAGATCTGGTTTGTCTGCAGTGCCGGTGAGGTTTGCACGATAGCCTTCTAGGCGAATATCCCAGCAGGGGTGGGTGTAATGGATTCCCCCGCTAACTTGCTGGGTGAACTTTAATTGACGGTCGTATTGCAGATTTCCGAAAAGCTCCCAGCGAGATGCCATCTTAATGCTGGCGTTCGCCGTGACAAGGTTGACAGCACTTGCGTAGCGGGCATCGGTATGTTGCCACCCTATATCCATACGGTGACCGGATTCCCCTTTCCAGCCTAAAGATGCATAGGCTATCGCCCAGAATTTTTCGGATGGATCGTATTGGCCGCTGGCGCTCAAGGTAACGCTCTCCAATGGCCTGATGGTGATGTCTCCAAGAAGGTTGGAGAAGGGACGTGTAGGTACCGGAAGAAGCGCCGGGTCGACACTTTGTCGTTTCAGGTCATAGGCCACACCAGCCCGCAGCTGTAGATAGGTATGCACGAGGGCCTCTTTATCCGATTTGTGTTGCAATTCGCTCTCCATCAAGAAACTGATCCGACTCAGTCGTTCGATACGGTCCTTGCCGGCAAAACGGTTGCCGGTTAACAGATTGCCCATGGAGAGGCTGCCGAATGACGAGTCAAAATTGGGCAGGTTGCTTTGATCGGGGGCGGTAATGAAGTCATAGCGGATAATGGGCGAGAGCGTATGCCGCCAAAGCCGGCTTTTGCTGATGCGTTCGAAATTGATCCGGTTGTCCAGGCTTGCTTCAAAGGTGTTCCGCTTCAGAACAGTCTGGCCCGGCGTGTCTTTCAGCCAGTAATGGGTATGTCTACCGCCCAACCTGACTATCGACTGGATGCCGCCACCGGAGAGCTGCCATGGAATCTCGATATAGGGATTGATATCGACGCGCCAACCATCCATGCCGGTTTTTCGAGAGAAACGGGTGCTCTCCTGATGGATGTGGAGCGTGGCACTATCTGCAGCCATGGGAATGCGCAAATTGCTCTCGAAGCGCGGAAGAATCTGCAGCGTTGTTGCATTGGTGGGCAGTGTCAGGTCCTGTTGATGCCGAGCCGATAGTGTCCAGTCGCCATCTTCCATATATTGTGAGAGGTTGGCATCGCTTTGCAGGTATGTCGTTGAAATATCTGTTCCATCTGTAGAAAAATCGGCCAGATAGAATCGGTCGCTGACATGGTCTGCGGAGGCGGAAAAACGCATATCATAAGGAAGGATTTTTTGTATATCACCGCGTATCCGGCTGCGCTGGGTTGACGTTACTTTATCCTTCAGTCCCTCGACCAGAATCGACTCCGCACCTGCTGGCGAGGCATGCCGGACCTCTACCTCTCCCTTCATGCCGCGTGCGGTCATCCAGTGGGGTGTGATCGTGGCATCCCAGTTTTCGGCCGGGGCCAGGTAGTATGGCAGGGCCCACTCAGTTCCACGAATACGTCCGGAAGCGACATAAGGTATTAACAGCCCTGATCTTCGACGTAGTGGATGTTGCCAGTAAGGAGTGTAAAAGAGAGGAATGTCTGCAATTCTGAAGGTGCTGTTTGTTGCAGTGATGAGTCCCTCTTCCTGATCGACCTCGACCTGTTCGGCCCGGATCTTCCACGTCTCTTCATCCTCCGGACAGGTTGTGAATGTAGCGCCGTCCGCTGAATAGCTGGTTTGGGAGTGACGGATGATTTGATCGGCTCTAAGGCGCTCGCCCTGTTTCAGGATAATATTGGCGTTTTCAAGATCGCCACTTTTATCTTCGGTTTGCATGCGAGCTGATGTGGCGTGAATCGTGGCATCTTTCGATTCGATAGTGACGTTGCCGGTCGCTTCGATCTGATGTTTGGCCGCGTCATAACTGACCTGATCGGCTGAAAGGCTCTCTCCCTCCCGGTTTACTATGACATTGCCTTCGGCAACGATGGCTCCAGAACGGTCTCTTGTCATGGTGTCGGCAACGACATCAATACCGGCCGCCGTTGCCGATGTCGTGACCACACATAGAAGAACCGGAATGAAGCACATTTTGAACATGGCGCGGAAAGCTATAGTGCCATGCAAACATTTGGAAATTTCAATTTTCAGGGTTCATCGGTTAACAACGGCAGGATGCTCCGAATCTGATCCAATAATCTCTCTCAACAGGCGGAGGTTCACCCATAGCGTTCCAAATTAAAGGAACATTCCTTCAGAAAGTGGGGCGAGTGAGTGAAACGAATTCGTAAGCGTAGCAAAACGATGTTTTTGCGGAGCAGTTTAAGGCGAAAGGCACGACTGCATGGATGCAGGAGGTAGAGCAACGCATGGAGCAGTTACCGGTGAGCCTGAAGCCGTATCTAAGATTTCACCGCCATGCCCAGATAATTGACGGAGAGGTCATCGGAGAGGCTGAACGTGTCGGTGAACATCTGGTAGGACATGCCACGGATATCTTCCACCTCCAGTCCGGCAAGCCTGATGGCATGTACCATCTCCGATGGGCGGATAAATTTGCTGTACTGATGCGTTCCCCTGGGCAGCCAGCCGAGCACATATTCGGCACCGATAATGGCCTTCAGATAGGAGATCGGTGTTCTGTTCAGGGTGGCGAAAAAGAGGGTGCCGCCGGGTTTGAGCATGGCGGCACAGGCGGCAATGGTGCGTGGCACATCGGGAACATGCTCCAGAACCTCGAGGCAGGTCACGGCATCATAGGTTTCAGCATGGCTTTCAGCCCATGTTTCCGCATCGTTGTAGACATATTGCAGTCCCACGCCCGACTGAGCCGCATGCGCCTGTGCAACGCCGAGCGCCTTTTCGGAACGGTCGATACCGGTTACTGTAGCTCCGCGGCTTGCCATCCCCTCGGCCAGCAGGCCACCACCACAGCCGACATCAAGAATGCTGGCGCTTTTCATATCGACCCTCTCGGCGATGTAGTCCAGGCGAAGCGGATTGATTTGATGCAGCGGTTTGAAGCGGCCTTTCGGATCCCACCATTCGGCGGCAATGGCCTCGAACTTGGCGATCTCTTGCGGGTCAAAGTGAACAGTTTCCATCTTCAGAAAGATGCGTTTCAAAACCTCGAATGGCAAGTGTGATAGTGAGGGGCCTGTCCACGGTGTTCATTGTGGATGCCATCGACTTTGTCTATCTTCTGTCATAAGGAGTCTTTATGCGTCAACCGGACACCATCACACAGTTCTTGTTTCCTTATGTCTGAGTCCTTCCAGTTTGAAGTCCAGGGTGCATATATACCCATTCTGGGAGCCCGGTGGTATGGCGATGATCCGCATGAAGCCGAGGTCTTTTTCCAGAACGACAGCTTTATCAAGCTGTATGGCGACCTCATCGGCCAGCGGATGGAAGATGTGTTTGAAACGGTGCTGCGCGGCAATGAGATACGTGAGGATATCAGCGGTCACGGTCTGCTGGCAGCCTTGATGGAGAAGGGGGAGCTACGGCATGTGCAGGGGGCGCTGGCCAATAAACGGGTCGAACTGTTTGCTCGCATTCAGGAGAAAACGGAGAAGACCATTCAGGTCACCGTTTTCGATACCACCTACCACTATTTTGATGCCTTGACCGGCATTCCCGGGCGCGCCCTCTTTTTTGATCGCCTGAAACTCGAGCTGCTGCGCGCCGTGCGCGAAAAGGCCGAGGTGCATCTCTGCTTTATCGATCTCGACGGGTTCAAGCCGATCAACGATCAATACGGTCACCATGCCGGCGATCTTGTTCTCAGGGAGGTTGCCCAGAGGCTGCAGCGGTTGATCCGGCGGCATGAGACGGTGGCACGTCTCGGCGGCGACGAGTTTGTTGTCATGCTCTCCGGCCGGGATATTGAACCGGTCCCCTTTGCCGAGAATAAAATCCTGCCGCTTATTGCCGATCCTTATGTTGTCGACAACAGGATTATTGATACGCTCGGTGCCAGTATCGGTGTCGCCTCCTTTCCCTGGATTGCCGCCAAAGCGGATGAGCTGGTAAGTTATGCCGATGATGCCATGTATGTGGCCAAGGCGGAGGGCAAGAATCGGGTCGTTCTCTTTCATCCCGGTATGGAGTGCGGCAAATACCGCTGACTTTTTATCTTCTTTCTCTTTCAGGTGAACGCTAGGCTATCCGGATGCTAGGGCGGTTATGCACAATCCGGATTCTTCAGGCGATTCCCACACTTCTGGGTGTGGCCACGCTGGTCTTCTTTCTGCTGCATCTGGTGCCGGGCGACCCTGTCGATGCACTGCTCGGCGAAACCGCCATGCCCGCCGATCGCGAGGCAATGCGTGTGGCGCTTAATCTTCATCTGCCGCTCTACCAGCAGTACGGCCACTTCCTGACCGGCCTCCTGTCCGGTGACTGGGGCAACAGCATTGTCGATGGCCGCAGTGTTCTGGCGTTGATTCTGGAACGGCTGCCTGCCACGGCCGGGCTTGCCGCCGTCAGCCTGCTGCTGGCGCTGGTTCTGGCACTGCCGCTCGGTTACTGGGCGGCCCGCCATGCCGGTTCGGCCCGTGATTTTGGCGCAATGGGCTTCTCTCTTCTCGGTGTCTCCATCCCCAACTTCTGGCTGGGGCCGATGCTGATGCTGCTCTTCTCGGTCACTCTCGGCTGGCTGCCTGTCTCCGGCATGGATGCTCCAGGCAGCATCATTCTGCCGGCGATCACGCTGGGAACGGCGCTGGCCGCGATTCTTTCGCGCATGGCCCGCTCCAGCTGGTTGGAGGCGATGAGCAGTGACGCCATGCGCACGGCGCGCGCATCGGGTGTCAGCGAGCAGATGATCTGGTGGCGTCATGCGGCACGCATGGCGGCAGTGCCTGTGGTCACCATGTTCGCCCTGCAGTTGGGTGCGGTGCTTGGCGGTGCCGTGATCACCGAAACCGTATTCGACTGGCCGGGACTGGGGCTTCTTACCATCGAGGCGATTCAGAGCCGCAACTATCCGCTGGTGCAGGGGTGCGTGCTGATCATCGCCCTCTTCTACGTACTGGCCAATCTTCTGGCCGATCTGCTGGGGCTCTGGCTTGATCCGCGCCAGCGTCGGGGTTAAGCGTATGAGCGCCTCAATCCGCCTTGTTCTGCTGCTGCTTTCCCTGCCGTTGCTGCTGCTCGTAGCTGCATGGATCATGCATATCGATGGCCATGCTGTTGATCTCGATGCGGTCTTTGCAGGGGTCAGCATGGCCCATCCTCTGGGGACCGATGCCCTCGGCCGCGATCTGATGGCGCGGCTTGCCGAGGGGTTGCAGCTATCGCTCACTGTCGGTATTGCCGTGATCTCCATCGGCGGTGTGATCGGTGTCTCCATTGGAATTGTGGCGGCATGGATCGGCGGTTGGGTAGACGGCCTGCTGATGCGCGTGGCCGATATCGTCCTCTCCTTTCCGGGTATCCTGCTGGCCATTGCACTGGCGGCGATGCTCGGTCCCGGTGTGGAGAATCTGGTGATGGCTCTGGTGGCTGTCGGCTGGGTCGGCTTCTCCCGCCTTGCCCGTGCCCAGGTGCTGGCACTGAAACATGCCCCCTTTGTCGAGGCCTCGCTGGCCAGCGGCTCGACCGCCCCCTACATCGCCGTTAAACACCTGCTGCCCAACATCGCGGCACCACTGCTGGTAGAGGCCAGTTTCGGTCTGGCGGCTGTCATTATCGGCGAGGCCGGCCTCTCTTTTCTCGGTGTCGGCGTGCAGCCGCCCAACGCTTCGCTCGGCACGATGATTCGTGAAGGCACCAGCCTGATGCTGGTCGAGCCGATGCTGGTTGTCTGGCCGGGGCTGATGCTCTTTATGCTGGTGATGGCGGTGAACCTGCTTGGTGACCGCCTGCGTGACAGGCTTGATGTGAAAGGGGGGATGTGAAGGCGATGGACACACATGTTTGAAAAACTGATTATCGGATTGAAGGGCCCAAGGTTGACGCCGGAAGAGCGGCAATGGCTGAAAGCGCATCCGCCCAAAGGTGTGATTCTCTTTGCCCGCAACATTGAAAGCCCGGAACAGGTAAAGGCGCTGCTTGCCGATGCAAGAGAAGCCGCCGGTAGCGGGCTGTGGGCAGCCATCGACGAAGAGGGCGGCCGTGTGAACCGACTGCCGTGGTTCCCGTTTAACGGCCGCGTGCAGGCGGCTGATTATGGCACGCTCTACCTCTCCGATCCGGAGGGGGCGACGCAGCAGGTCTATGACGACAGTTATGAGGTCGGTTGCGATCTGAAAAAGCTCGGTTTCACCCACAACTGTGCGCCGGTACTCGATCTCTACTGCCCCGATGGCCACGCTATCATCGGCAATCGTGCCTATGGCGATAACACCGCCGTGGTCACCGAGCTGGGAGGCGCCTGCATGCGCGGCCTGCACGACTCCGGTATCAAGGCGATCGGCAAACACTTTCCCGGCCATGGCCGCGCCGATGCCGATTCGCATGTGGCTGTGCCCGAGGTGGTTGCGCTACTGGAGACGATTCTCGATGAGGCGGAATCGTTTCAGCGACTCTTCGATCAGGGGCTGCGCCATGTCATGACGGCGCACGTGATCTACTCCATGATCGAGAACCGGGTTGCAACGCTTTCTGATTACTGGCTGAAGGATGTATTGCGAGAGAAGTTCCATTTCAAGGGCGATGTCTGGAGTGACGACCTCTGCATGAAAGGGGTTGGGGATGATATTCGTTCAGCCGCCGGGGATGCGCTCAAGGCCGGATGTGACTGGCTGCTGGTCTGTGAACCGGAAGGGGTTGAAGCGTTCTATAAGCGCTGAATCCCAATGTCCGCTTTCGGCCAAAAGCGGTCATTCAACTTTTCAGCTATAGTACTTCGCTAGAAATGAGACATTCAACAATATGGAAATAGTATTCTTTCTTATCGCTCTTAGCGTTT
>JBNKZS010000038.1:0-20922 GCA_050301755.1 Mariprofundaceae bacterium | reverse complement strand
TGAAGCGGATTGAAGTGAATCCGGGGTCATCATTGAGTTTGCAGAGTCACCAGCACCGTTCAGAGCACTGGGTGGTGGTTTCGGGTATTGCGACGGTTACCCGTGGTGATGAAACTGCAACGGTGACAAAGAATGAGAGTACCTTTATCCCGATCGGCGAGAAGCATCGTTTGGCTAATCATGGCCGGATTCCTTTGCAGATCATCGAGGTTCAGGTCGGCGACTATCTGGGTGAAGATGACATAGAACGCTTTGATGACGCTTACGGGAGGAGTTTCTGATGCGTGATACAACTGTGGCCGTTGTGGGTATGGGCTACGTTGGACTGCCATTGGCTCTTGCTTTCGGACGTATCATGCCAACGGTTGGATTTGATGTGGTCAAAGAGAAAATCGCGGCCTACCGGCAAGGATATGATCCGACGGGCGAGATGGAGGTGGAGCTGTTTAAACAGGCTTCTCAACTCAGATATTCAACCGATCCGGTCGATATCTCTACAGCGGATTTTATTGTTGTGGCCGTTCCGACCCCCGTTGATAATGCTCATCGTCCTGATCTTACGCCGGTCATCAAGGCTTCCGAAACGGTTGGTCGATACATGAAGCGGAATGCTATCATTGTCTTTGAGTCGACGGTCTATCCCGGCGTAACCGAAGAGGTGTGTGTGCCGATTCTGGAGCGTGAGTCGAAATTCAAATGTGGTGCGGACTTCAGCGTCGGATATTCACCTGAACGAGTCAATCCAGGAGACAAAATTCACCGACTGGAAACTATTGTGAAGGTGGTGTCGGGGCAGGATAATGAGACGCTTGAAAAAGTTGCCTGGCTCTACGAGCAGGTGATTGAGGCGGGTGTGTTCCGGGCTTCGTCGATCAAGGTGGCAGAGGCTGCCAAGGTGATCGAGAATACCCAGCGGGATGTCAATATCGCACTGATTAATGAACTGGCGCTGATTTTTCATAAGCTCGACATTGACACCCAGGATGTTCTTGCGGCGGCCGGAACCAAATGGAATTTCTTGCCATTCAAGCCGGGACTTGTTGGTGGTCATTGCATTGGTGTAGATCCATACTACCTGACGCATCGCGCTGAAATTGAAGGATTCAGACCAGAAGTGATTAAAGCGGCCCGTCGTATTAATGATGGTATGGGACGGTGGCTGGCTGAGCAGACAATTATTGAGATGATACGGGCAGGTGTGCGTGTAAAGGGTGCTCGTGTTGGAGTACTCGGCCTGACCTTTAAGGAAGATTGTGCCGATCTTCGGAATACAAAAGTGATCGATTGTGTTCATGAACTTGAATCACTGGGGATTGTTGTGGATGTACATGATCCGGTTGCCAATTCTGCTGATGCAGAGCGGGAGCACGGCTTGGAGCTGAAGCCATTTGAAGCACTTGAAAAGCTTGATGCACTTATCGTGGCTGTGGGCCATCAGCAGTTCACCTGTTTAAGTGCGGTGGAATTAAAGCAGATGATTAAGCCTGATGCCCCTATCATGGATGTGAAAGCACTGTTTGATAGAGGCGCAAAAGAGATGGAAACCCTGAATTTATGGCGGATGTGATGGGATTTTGTCTTTTGGGCCGGGTTGTTGATCGTCATGGATTCCTGACCTGATCGTGGAGGATGAATGAGCAAGAACATTGTCTGGCATGAATCAGGAGTGACACGTGAGATGCGGGAGAAGCTGAATGGGCACCGAAGCGTTGTTCTCTGGTTTACCGGCCTTTCAGGTTCTGGCAAATCAACATTGGCTCATGCTGTAGAGGAGAGCCTCTATGGGATGGGTATTCGCAGCTACGTGCTGGATGGTGATAATGTTCGCCATGGCCTGTGTGGTGACCTGGGATTTTCTGATGTGGCTCGACGAGAAAACATTCGAAGAATTGGGGAGGCATCAAAACTTTTTGTCGATGCCGGTATTGTTGTTCTTACCGCTTTTATTTCACCCTTCCATAGCGACAGGCAGCAGGTTAGAAAGTTGCTCGGGGAAGATTTCATCGAGATATATTGCAACAGTTCACTAGAAGTGTGTGAGAGCCGGGATGTTAAGGGACTGTATCAGCGTGCGCGTGCCGGAGAGATCAAGAACTTTACTGGCATCTCTTCTCCTTATGAGGTTCCCGATGCCGCCGAAATTGTTGTCAACACAGGAACATGTGATTTACAGGCGTCGGTACAGTGTGTTATTGATTATCTGACTTGTCACAGAGTGGTTGCTGCCCCCGGTCATGGGTGAAGCGTGTAGAAAACCCTATAGGAGGAACTGCAGCTTATGAAAATTGCTATTGCAGGGACAGGTTACGTCGGGCTTTCTAATGCTATTTTGCTGGCTCAGCATAATGAAGTGGTGGCACTTGATATAGATGAAACAAAAGTGGAGAAGCTTAATCGAAATGAGTCGCCCATTGTTGATGCTGAGATAAGCGCCTACTTGAAATGCAAACCCCTAAATTTTCGAGCAACTCTTGATAAAAAAGAGGCTTATCAGGACGCCGACTACGTTGTTATTGCAACGCCAACTGACTACGATCCTGAAACAAACTATTTTAATACCGGTTCGGTCGAAGATGTTATCAAGGATGTATTGGCTTTAAATTCCAAGGCAATCATGGTGATAAAGTCTACGGTACCTGTTGGTCATACCGCAAAGCTCAAGAGTCAGTATAATTGTGATAACCTGATATTTTCACCCGAGTTTTTGCGTGAAGGAAAAGCACTTCACGACAATTTACACCCCTCCCGAATTGTAATTGGTGAGCGTTCCGACCGTGCAGAGCTGTTTGCCGACCTGCTCAAACAGGGAGCCATCAAGAAAGATATTCCGGTTCTTTTTACTGCTTCTTCCGAGGCTGAAGCGATCAAGCTTTTTGCCAACACCTACCTTGCGATGCGGGTGGCGTACTTTAACGAATTGGACAGTTATGCGGCAATACATGGTCTCGATACGCGGCAGATTATTGATGGCGTATGTCTTGATCCACGTATCGGCAATCATTACAACAATCCGTCATTCGGTTATGGCGGATATTGCTTGCCTAAAGATACCAAACAGCTGCTCGCAAACTATAGGGATGTGCCGCAGTCCCTCATGCGCGCGATTGTCGAAGCCAATACTACGCGTAAGGATTTCATCGCCGAAAGTATCCTTAAGCTGAAGCCCCGTGTGGTAGGTGTATACCGTCTTATTATGAAGAGTGGATCTGATAATTTCCGGTCATCCAGTGTTCAGGGTGTTATGAAGCGAATCAAAGCCAAAGGGATTAAAGTGATCGTCTATGAACCGGAGCTGAAGCAGGAAGAATTTTTTCATTCAGAAGTTGTGAATGATTTGGAGCGCTTTAAGCAGCAGTCCGATGTTATTGTGGTCAACCGGATGAGTAGTGATCTCAGGGATGTCCTTGATAAGGTCTATACGCGTGATTTATTCGAAAAAGATTAGAGTATCTAGGTATGTATGGTTATTAATATAAACAGTATCAGGGCTAATATATGAACATACTGGGTATTTCAGCTTATTATCATGACAGTGCTGCCGCTTTAATTCAGGATGGAGAGATTGTAGCAGCAGCCCAGGAGGAGCGCTTTTCAAGAAAAAAACATGATGCCTCTTTTCCTGAAGGTGCGGTTAAGTATTGTCTAAAGGAGGGTGGAATATCCCTTGAAGAGGTTGATCTGGTTGTTTTCTATGACAAGCCTTTGGTTAAGTTCGAGCGCCTTCTGGAGACCTATATTGCGTATGCTCCTAAGGGGTTTCGCTCTTTTCTTAAGGCTATGCCGGTCTGGCTCAAGGAGAAGCTCTATTTAAAGACCGTTCTTAAAAGAGAGCTGTCTGCCTTGATGACGGAGGGCGTTGGTTCTCCTCCGAAACTTCTTTTTACAGAGCATCACCAATCCCACGCAGCTTCAGCATTTTTTCCGAGCCCATTCAAGAAGGCTGGCGTTCTTTGTCTGGATGGTGTCGGTGCATGGGCTCCTACCTCTGTATGGCTGGGCGAAGAAAATCGTTTAACACCTCTCTGGGAGATAGCCTTTCCGCACTCTCTTGGGCTTCTCTATTCGGCTTTTACCTATTACACCGGATTCAAGGTGAATTCGGGTGAATATAAGCTGATGGGTCTTGCGCCCTATGGCCGCCCCGTTTATGCCGATCTTATTCTCGAAAACTTGTTGGATTTGAAAGATGACGGGACATTCCGTCTGGATATGTCTTACTTCGACTTTGCCACAGGGCTGACAATGACCAGTGGGAAGTTTGATCAACTCTTCGGATCCGCTCCCCGAAAGCCCGAAAGTGAACTGACTCAGAGAGAGATGGATATAGCAGCATCTGTTCAAAAGGTGACTGAAGAGATCGTTATGCGGCTAGCCAGGAGTATCAAAGCTGAGCTGAAGGTTGATCATCTCTGTCTGGCAGGCGGTGTGGCTCTTAACTGCGTCTCAAATGGTAAGCTTCACAGGTCGGGTCTGTTTGATGACATTTGGATTCAACCTGCTGCCGGAGATGCGGGAGGGGCCTTGGGGGCGGCTCTTTCGGTCTGGTATGAGTATCTTGAGCATGAAAGGGAACCTGTAGAACCGGACAGTATGAAGGGTTCGTTTCTTGGCCCAGCTTATGAGAATAGTGTGATCGAAACATATCTAGAGTCAATTTCCGCGCCCTATGAGTTGCTGGGTGATCAAGAACTATTCCCCAGAGTTGCGGATCTGATTAGTCAGGGAAATGTAATTGGCTGGATGAGGGGGCGAATGGAGTTTGGTCCCAGGGCACTGGGCGCACGTTCCATTCTTGGAGACCCAAGAAGCGCCAACATGCAATCGACCATGAACTTGAAAATAAAGTATAGAGAGTCTTTCAGGCCTTTTGCACCAATTGTGCTGGCTGAAAAAGTTGGTGACTACTTTGAGCATGTGGGTAGAAGTCCGTATATGCTGATAGTGGCCCCTGTTCAAGAGAGAATCCGTCTTCCGGAAGAAGAGGAGGAAGGAAGGCTTTTCGGAATCGACAAGTTGAATATGAAGCGCTCGGAGCTTCCTGCAGTTACTCATGTTGATTACTCTGCTCGAATCCAGACGGTTCATTCCGATACCAATCCTGCTCTTTATCAGCTTCTAGAGGCTTGTGAAAGCCAGAGCGGATGCCCTGTTCTTGTGAATACCTCTTTCAATGTTCGAGGAGAGCCGATTGTGAACTCCTATGAAGATGCATATCGTTGCTTTATGAGGACCGAGATGGACTATCTGGTAATGGAGAACTGTCTTCTATCCAAGTCAGACCAGAAGCTTTGGGGAGAGAGCGATGATTGGAAGAACGAATTTGAGCTGGACTAGGAGCTGGAGGAGCAGATGTTAAACGATGAGATCATTGTTCCAGACAGAAAGGGGTTAAGGCAGTTTGGGTTGCTTCTTGGCTTTCTTCTGGCTTTGATTCCCGGTCTGTTTTTACCCTGGGTCTGGAATCTGGAGCAGTTGCCGAATTACTATTGGGTTGCTTCAGGGGTTGTTTTTTTGCTGTGGAGTCTTATTGCCCCTGTGTCGCTGAAACACCTGTTTGTTATATGGATGCGGATTGCACTCATCATTGGGCATGTCGTGAATACAATCATCCTGGCTGTTGTCTATTTCTGTGTGGTAACGCTAATGGGGATTGTTGTCAGGCTTATGGGCAAGGATCTGCTGAACAGAAGGCTGGACACAGCTTTGGAAAGCTACAGGGTATCAAGTCGAAATCCTGATAAAAATCACATGGAGAGGCCCTACTGATGTGGGATTTGTTAATAGACTTGTGGGGCTTTATGCGAGAGAGGAAAAAGTTCTGGCTTGCACCTGTGATTCTGATTTTGTTGCTTCTTGGTGTTCTGGTCGTTTTTGCTCAAGGAACAGCTGTAGCTCCTTTTATCTACACCCTTTTCTAACGGCATTGATTAGATGTCTGGTCTGACAACTATAAAAAAAAGCATGTTGGAGGCTGGTTTCGACTCCAGGAAGATAACTGTCTTGTTAATGGTCATCGTGACTGCCCTGTCATGGTTTCTGTTTCCAGTTATGTTAAAGTTTCTCGCTCCATACTCATTCAGAATTGTCTTTGCCCTCTCTTTTTCGGTGTTGCTTGTTTTCTGCATTCGATATTTAAAGGTGAACAGGCTCAGCTTCTCTTATGAGCAGCAGCTCTTTTTTTTTGCATGGGCCGGCTATCTTGTTTTTTTGCTTTTCGCTACGGTCGGATCTGAATCGTCTTCTGCTTATGAACAGTATTTCAAAAACCTTATTAAGGTACTCTTCTTTGTAATCCTTCTTCTCTACATGAATCATAAGTTTGTTGAGAGATCCTTTACACTTTACTCTCTGATAATGATCGGATCTGTGATCGGATCTGTGATGGTTTCGATAGGCGTTGCCCTGGAGTTTCTGGAGCCGGTCGCCACTTTCAGGAATTCAGCAAGTGTGGAGACCGATTATGCTTTTGATGTCTATTGGGGGGCTTATTATGGCCTGTATAATACCCAGTATGATGTCCCGTTCACCCTGTTAAGAATGCAGGGTTTTTCCGAAGAGCCTGGAACATTTGCGTTTTCCATTCTGCCGGCCCTTTTCTGGATGTTTGTTGTTAAACGTGCCTACTTAGCCTCTTCAATTCTATTGATTGGCCTTCTGGCAAGCTCGTCAGTCGGAGCGATGATGGTCATGCTGTTGTTATTGATTATTGCCTGGGGAGTTGTCAGAGGCCCCAGAGAGCCTGTCTTGTCATTATCTCTTGCGTCAGGGGTTCTGCTCTTGGTCGGCTACCTCTCTTTTCAGCTTGGTCAGGAGGCGATGATCAACGGGCTCTCTGGATGGCTCAAGACACAGGTGTTGCCCGGCTACTCATCCATGGGGGATCGAATTGAGGCGATCTATATTGTAGTAGTCCATCTTCTCTCCAATCCTTTCGGAACAGGTGCCGGTCTTGGAATGACAACTGTGGATTACGCTATTGCTGTTGGATATGCCAATGCTGCTCTAGAGGGCGGTGTGGTTGGAGGGATTCTCTACCTTTTCATGTTTCTTCTTCTGACTAGGTTCTCTGTTCAGGCGTTGTTGGCCTCCTTTAGAAGTTATCCTGAACATTTGGAGATGCTTGCTATAGGTATGAGTGTATTAAGTTGTGTTATAATGGGAATACAGAGGCAGCAGCCTGATATCAGTTTCTGGCACATGTGGATTTACGCATCTTTTTTCTTCAAGTATCTATCCTCATGTGGCAAGTTTGAGGCGAAAGAACGGGGCGGTAAAATTGGGTGATAGCGGATGCCACTTTTTTATGACAGTGTCGCTTTTTTAATGGCGCTTTTCTGGGGAGGAGAGTTTGTTGGCTAAAACAGGTCTAAACCGTAATTTATTAGAGAATATCCGGAAACTGTTTGAAGAATCTGTCGATGTTAAACGTGAGATTCTTGAGTTGCGTCGGTATGAGATTCTTGAGAAAATGGCCTTGGAAATTGCCCTTGCGATTGAATCGGGAAACAAGCTGATGCTTTGTGGAAACGGGGGCTCTGCTGCTGACGCCCAACACCTCGCGGCTGAGATGCTTGTCAGATTGCGCCCTCATAACAACAGGGAGGGAATCCCGGCCATGGTTCTGGCCCAGGATACTTCAACCATTACAGCCTGTGGCAATGATTTTAGCTATGACCACCTCTATGAAAGAATGGTGCAGTCTTTCGGTAAGAAGGGAGATGTTTTAATCGGAATCTCCACCTCGGGTAATTCTAAGAATGTATTGCTGGCAATGCAGAAAGCCAAGTCCTTGGGAATCAAGGTGTTCGGTTTTCTGGGAGGCGACGGGGGGCAAGCCGCCGCCCTTTGTGATGAAGTATTCACTGTCCCAAGTGACAAAACCGGAAGGGTGCAGGAGTCTCATATTACAGCTGGGCATGCGCTTCTGGAGTGTGTTGAAGATATGTTGGTCGAGCATCAATATATCAGTCTGCAACGATAATCATTGGATATAGTATGAACAGTTCAATCTCTATTCAGGATATTGAAGCCTTTGTGTTTGATTTTGATGGGGTACTAACCGATAACCGGGTCCATCTGGATCAAAATGGTTCCGAGTGGGTCAGTTGTAGCCGGGCTGACGGGTTGGCGTTTGACACGCTTCGTAAGCTTGAGAAAAAAGCCTTTGTATTATCAACTGAAAAAAACCCGGTTGTTTCAGCCCGGGCAAAGAAGTTGCGAATTCCAGCCATTCAGGGCGTAAGTGACAAGGTGGTAGCTCTGAAAGAGCTGGCTGCCAATGAGAATATCTCTCTTGATCAGGTGATGTTTGTCGGGAATGACCTGAATGATTACCTTGCCATGAATGCATGCGGTTACTCTGCCTGTCCCTCGGATAGCCACCCGAAGATTAAGTCGATTGCATCATTTGTCTTGGTCAAGCAGGGAGGTGATGGCATTGTCCGTGAGCTTCTGGAAGATGTGCTCAAGCTAGATATTATTAATATTTTATATAAGGAATAGGAAGTCTAAATGTCTATTTATATTATTGCAGAAATAGGAATTAATCATAACGGAGACCTGTCAATTGCTAAAAACCTGATTGATGTGGCAGCAGAAGCTGGTTGTGATGCCGTTAAATTTCAGAAGAGGAGTATAGATAAAGTTTACACGCAGGAGTTCCTTGAGACGCATCGAGACAGCCCTTGGGGTAATACCCAGAGAGCCCAGAAAGAGGGGTTGGAGTTCGGTGCTGAAGAGTACAGAGAGATTGATAGTTACTGTAAGGAGAAGGGGATTGCATGGTCAGCTTCAGCCTGGGACATCGAGAGTCAGAAGTTTCTACGGCAGTTCGATTTGCCGTTTAATAAAGTGGCCTCTGCAATGACAGTTGATACGCGTTTATTGGAAGAGGTGGCTTCTGAAGGGCGTCATACATATATTTCAACAGGTATGTGCACCATGGAGCAGATTGGTAATGCGGTGGATATTTTTAAGAATGCGAACTGTTCCTTTGAGTTGATGCACGCGGTCTCCACCTATCCGATGATGGATGAGGATGCCAATCTCAAATGCATTCCGATGCTTCGTGAAAAGTTTAAGTGCGATGTCGGCTACAGTGGCCATGAAGTAGGCCTTGCTGTTTCTTTTGCTGCTGCGGCCCTTGGCATTACCTCTCTTGAGCGCCATATTACTCTTGATAGAGCCATGTACGGTTCTGATCAGAGTGCTTCCATTGAGCCTGCCGGTGTTCGCTCTCTGGTTGGTGGTGTCAGAAAGATCGAGAAAGCCCTCGGAGATGGCGTTAAGCGTATTATTGATGCCGAAGTCCCGATCGCTAAAAAGCTAAGGGAGCATCTTGGTTTTGAAGACGGATACGGGCACCCTGTCTGATCCTCGACAATACCTTTTACGCATTTCTCAATTAATCTGGTGAACGGTATCAATGGGGATTACTCTCATGGGCTTGTTGGTGGTCGCATGAGAAAAGGAGTGTAACGTGGCTAACGAAATTGGTGTCATGCAGGGGCGACTGTTGCCCAAATACCGGGGACGATATCAGGCTCATCCGGTTGGCTATTGGCAGGACGAATTCGCTGTTGCTAAGGAGAGCGGACTTGATTGTATTGAGTTTATCCTCGACTTTAATGATGCTGAGATAAACCCGCTGTTAAAAGACGGTGGGGTGGAAGAGATCCTCTCTGTCAGTGATGGCGCCGGGGTGTCGGTCAAAACCATTTGTGCCGACTATTTTATGGAAGCCCCGCTTCATCATTCCGATGCGGCCACAGCAGATCATAGCCTTACAATTCTTGAGAGACTTCTGGATAGTGCGAATAAAATCGGTGTGACTGATCTGGTTATTCCGTGCGTTGATCAATCCTCACTGGGTGGCGAAGATGCCGTGGATCGTTTTGTGAAGCAGGTATGCAAGGTGGAGGGCTTGATTGAGGCCAAGGGAGTTAACCTCTCTCTGGAGACAGACCTAGCCCCGGCATCTTTTGCCGATCTTCTCGCTAGGTTCGATTCCAGAAGAATCACGGTCAATTATGATATTGGAAACAGTGCGGCTCTTGGCTTTGACCCGGTTGAAGAGCTGGAGGCTTATGGTCATAGAATCTCCGATATTCATATAAAGGACCGTGTATTGGGCGGCGGACCTGTTATGCTGGGTGAAGGCGACGCCGATTTCGATCTCTTTTTCTCCGAGTTGCGCAAGTACGATTACAGAGGGCCTTTTATCATGCAGGCGTACAGGGATGATGAGGGTGTTGCGATTTTCAGGCAGCAACTGGAGTGGATTAAACCATATCTTGAGGTCCTGCATGGATGATGTGATTGCGATTATTCCGGCCAGATGTGGATCCAAGTCTCTGGTTGATAAGAATATTGCCACTCTGTCGGGCCATCCGCTGATTTCATACAGTATAGCAGCAGCAAAGATGTCATCCAGGGTGGGTCGTGTGATTGTCTCTACAGACTCAGAGAAGTATGCTGAGATAGCTGTCAGGTATGGTGCCGAAGTCCCTTTTCTGAGGCCTTCTGAATACTCTTCCGATACGTCTACGGATCGAGATTTCCTGCTTCATGCAATGGAGTGGATGAAACGTGAAGAGGGTAAGGCCAGCGAATACTGGGTACATCTTCGTCCGACCACACCGCTTAGAGACCCGTCAGTGATGGATCAAGCCATTGACGAGATCATGAATAAGCCTACTTCAACTTCTCTCAGGTCAGGCCATAAAGCACCGGAATCTCCTATGAAGTGGTTCAAGCTGAATAACGAGGGGTATTTTAAGGGCTTGATTGATACGCATGGCGAGAAAGAGGTTTATAATCTGCCAAAAGAGGCCTTTAACGATGTCTACATTCCTGACGGTTACGTTGATGTGGTCAGGGCCTCCCATGTGATGAATAATGACACTGTGCATGGTGATAGGATGATTGGATTCGAGTCTCCGGTTTGTACTGAGGTGGACTCTTTGCAGGAGTTCGAATATATCCAGTTTCAGATCGATAGGGCGGGTTCTCCACTCCTCTCTTATCTCAAGCAATTTTCTAATAACGAGGTGTAATATGGCTGGTGGAGAGTTTTCACACAAACCAGTTGACGTTGAGCCGGTAAATTCGAAATACCGAAAAATTTGTACGCAAATCCCTGTTCCGGAAAGTATTCCGGTTCTGGAGAAAATGTATCGCAACGAGTCGAGGTCCATGCATGGTCAGCTGCCAATGGTTTGGGACAAAGCTGAGGACTTTCAGGTGTATGACTCCTGGGGGAATGTCTGGATCGACTTCACCAGTACTATTTTTGTTGCGAATGCAGGGCATGCAAACAAGCGGATAACTTCTGCGCTTAGAAAGCTGCTTGATAAGCCACTGTTGCATAGTTATACATATGCAACGACAGAACGAGCCGATTATCTTGAATACCTGATTTCAAACACCCCTGACCGATTTGAAAAGGCATACCTGCTATCAGCCGGAACCGAGGTGACTGAAGCGGCGCTGAAGCTGATGCGACTTAACGGTAAAAGAGAGGGCAAGCGAAGAGGCGGAGTGATCTGTTTTGACGGAGCATTCCACGGCCGGACCAAAGGCGCTCAAATGATGACAGGAAACCTGCCTGCGAAAGAGTGGATCGGTTATGATGATCCAAATATCCACCACCTTCCGTTTCCATATCCCTGGGCGGTAGCTTCCAAGTGCTCGAAAGAGTTTTTTCATGAGGCAATTCAACAGCTTGTAACCCAAAAGGGGTTGGATCCTGAAAAGGATTTCTGTGGCTTTATGCTGGAAACATTCCAGGGCTGGGGAGCAATTTTCTATCCGGACGAGTTTGTGCAAGAGCTTGTTACTTATGCCCACGATCACGGCATGCTGGTGGCGTTTGATGAGATGCAGGCGGGATTTGGGCGTACGGGCAAGCTGTTTGGTTATATGCACTACAATGTTCAACCGGATCTCCTTTGCTGTGGCAAGGGTGCGAGTTCAGGACTTCCGTTAGCGATTCTTCTCGGATCCAAGGAGATCATGGATCTTCCGGATGTGGGTTCAATGAGTTCCACTCACTCAGCCAATCCTTTGTGTTGTGTGGCCGGACATCAGAATCTGATAGCGATGCTGGAAGATGACTTGATCGGGAATTCAGAGCGGCTAGGGAAACTTTTTCATCGTGAATTGGAAAGGATTAAGGAAAGTTACCCAGACCACCTGAAGCATGTGTTTGGTAAAGGCTTGTTGGCAGCCCTGATTTTCAAAGATAAAGATGACAGGCCACTCTCGCGTCTCTGTGACCTTGTCAGCGAAAAGGCTCTTCAGCGAGGCCTGCTGGTTGTTCATACCGGAAGAGAGTCAATTAAACTTGCCCCGCCTCTGAGTATTAATGAAGAGGCACTTCTGGAAGGATTGACAGTGCTGGATGAGTGCATACGCGATTCGATTCTGGAGTCTGTATGATTCTCAATGTTCGCCATGCCGGCATCGTCGTAAGGGATATTGAAAGGGCTGCGGAGTTTTATCGCATGCTCGGCTTTTCTGAGCGCAGTCATGCCACGGAACAGGGTGAATTTATTGACCAGGTGACGGGGATGGACTCGACTGTACTGGAGTGGATAAAAATGGATGCCCCGGATGGAGGCTTTCTTCTGGAGCTCCTCCAGTACCATTCACATCCCATCCAATCACCCGTTGTTGTATCTCCGTCGAATGCACTTGGCAGCTCTCACCTCGCATTTACAGTCGAAGATATTGAAAAGGCTTGCGAATTGATTGTTCAGGGCGGTGGCTCGGTTGTAAATAAACCGGCACTATCATCCGGGGGTGAAGTGAAGGTGGCGTATTGCCATGACCCTGAGGGAGTACTGATGGAGGTTGTTGAGGAGTTATGAGTCATACCAATCTGACAGCCTACGAAGGGGTGGAAAACCTTGCGTCGTTCTCCGATGAAGAGTTTCGGGAGTATTGTGATGGTAAGATTGCCGATTGCGACAGGCATGTACGTTTCCTGAAAAAGATTGTCAGCCCGTACGGATATGAAGGGAAAGTGCTGGAGATTGGGTCTGGCAATGGCAAGTTGCTCTATGCACTTGAATCCAATGGTCTGCTGAGTTCGGGCTTTGGTTATGAACTCTCCGGATCGAGGGTCGGATTTGCAGATAAGTTTGCTGAATATGTCGGCTCAACTCATGTGAAGAATATTCAAGGTGACTTTTTGGAGTACCAGCACGATGAAGCGTGCTTCGATCTGGTTGTTGGTGTGGATATTGTTCTTCAGCTTATTGCGCCGGTTTCAGAGAATGCTGAGATGGAGACATTAAAAGAGTGTTTTTCTATTTTAAAGCCCGGTGGAGCTCTTGTTCTGGAGCTGCTGGATTTTACGAATACCATTGAGATGATCTCTCTTTCAGGCGGTGAGCTGAAGTTATGGAAAGAGTTTGATTCTCACGATCCGTGGCAGTTCGGTCTGGATACATTTGAATATAAAGATAGAAATATTATATGGGATAAGCGCTTTATAAACAGGAACAGAAGTGTTGAAGACAGCTATTTCAAAAATGTTCTCAGACAGTATGACTTCGAGACTGTAAAGGAGAAGCTTTGCGAAGCCGGCTTTAGTGCAGATGGTATAGAGCGGTATTCATACTGGCATGAACAGGGCGATATTCCTGAAAACGAGTTTATTGTTACTGCTGTTAAACAGTAGAGGTGTAAAAGACAAAGGTCGTCAGGAGATGTCCTGACGATAATAATTTAAATTAAGTTGGTTATTAAGATGAGTCGGGGAGAAAGAGTTATGACAAAGTGTGATCTGTGCCCAACAGAAGAGTATGAGGTGGTTTTTGATGGTCCCATAAGGGATGGCGTGGTGGGCAACGTAACAGAGATTGCTCACAAAGTAGTGAAATGCAAAGGGTGCGGTCTTGTCCGGTTGTTGGAAAACCCGTTGAATATGGCTTATTATCAGTCAGATGAATATAGAAAAGCCTACAACGGCTCTGCTGAGGTTTCCGACTACATTGACATGCACGATGAGGAGCAGGTTCCCCGTCTGAACAGAGTCTCCATTGATGCGTTTCGTGATAAGGTGGTTTTGGATCACGGATGTGGGGGAGGCGCCTTTCTTGATCTGGTAAAAGGGGTGGCTGCCAAAACGATCGCAGTCGAGCCATTTCAGGGATTTCATGAATCCCTTGCAGCAAGGGGGCATGAGGTTTTCAGTGACGCTAGTGCCGCATTGGAGAAGTTTCGTGGCGGGGTAGATACTGTCACCTCTTTTGGTGTGCTGGAGCATGTTGAAGAGCCTGTCCAGTATCTGAAGAATTCATATGATCTGTTGTGTGCCGGTGGTCAGATGTATCTCGAAACTGACAATCTCGATGAGCTGCTGATGAAAATTGGCATGGATGAGTTTGATAGCTTTTTCTACCGCACAGCTCATCTCTGGTATTACAACGCTGAAACTCTGAAAAGCTCGGTTGAAAAGGCGGGGTTTGATCAGGTGAACATCTCTTTCAGACACAATTTCGATATCTCAAACATGGTGATGTGGCTCAGGGATGGTAAGCCTACAGGAATGGGAAGGCTCGATCTGTTTGACTCCCGGATCAATGCGGCCTGGGTCGACTTTATTGAGGAGTCCGGCATGGCTGATTTGGTTTGTGTTGATATGGTGAAGAGCTGATTCGATCATGGATCTTGGACTGGCAAACAGGCGGGTTCTGGTCACTGGAGCGTCCAGGGGTATAGGGCTGGCGATCGCCAGAGGCTTTCTGTCAGAGGGGTGCCGCGTTGCGATTGTATCCAGAGGCTCTGACGCTCTCTTTGATAGTGAGAAGGCTCTAATTGACGAGTTCGGAGATAATATTGTGGCTCTTGGCTGCGATTGTAGTGATCAAGATGCTCTTTCAGCGTTAGTTAAACAGGTGAAACAGAAGTGGGATGGGCTTGATGTTGTCGTCGCCAATGTCGGAGACGGCAGAAGTGTTCCTGATCCGCTTCCCAAGGATCAGCAGTGGCAGAACACTTGGCGTGTTAACTTTGATTCCGCGCTATTAACGGCCAGAGCCTTTTTGCCCATGCTGACGGACTCGAAGGGTTCACTCCTTTTTATCTCATCTATTACCGGCTTGGAGGCATTCGGTGCACCCGTGGACTATTCAACTGCCAAGGCTGCCCTGATCGCCCTGTCCAAAAACATGGCCAGAAAACTGGCCCAAGATGTGCGGGTGAATGTTATCGCTCCTGGAAATGTCTATTTTTCCGGCAGCTCCTGGGATGAGAAACTTGAACGCAATCGCGAGCAAATCGAGGCTGTGATTGAGTCCACTGTTCCTATGAAACGTTTTGGGACACCTGAGGAGATTGCAAATGCTGCGGTCTTTATCTGTTCTGAGAGAGCGAGCTTTATTACAGGGTCAGTTCTTGTTGTCGATGGCGGCCAGACCGTAGGAGTTTCATGATGGTGAATGATTTAACATCTCTCTTTAATTTGGATGGCAGGGTAATTGTAATTACCGGCGCTGCTGGCCTGTTGGGGCGCAAACATGCTGAGGCGGTCGCTGCATATGGTGGCACACCTGTTCTTTTGGATATTTCAGAACCGGCATTAAACGATCTCTCATCTGACCTGAAAAACAGGTTTGGTGTGGAGGCGCCGGGATTCTGTATCGATATTACTGATGAATCTCAGATTGAGGAGAATGCTCGTCAGGTTTATAAAGCGTTTGGAAGGATTGATGGCCTGGTAAATAACGCTGCAAACAATCCTAAAATGGAAGAGAAGAGTGGGAAAAACTTTTCCCGGCTTGAACACTTTCCTCTCGAGGTCTGGAATCAGGATGTCGCAGTCGGTCTGACAGGTGCCTATCTCTGTGCCAAGCACTACGGCATCAGGATGACCAAAAACCAATCGGGTGGAGTGATTGTGAATATCGCCTCTGATCTCGGTCTGATTGCTCCGGATCAGCGTCTCTATCACGTCGATGGTATCCCTGCTGAGATGCAGCCGGTGAAGCCGGTGACGTACTCTGTCGTTAAATCCGGCCTGATCGGGTTGACGCGTTATCTGGCCACCTACTGGGCAACTGATGGCATCCGTTGTAATGCTATGTGTCCCGGTGGTGTGGAGAATGGTCAGCCTGAAGCTTTTCTTAAGGAAGTCTGCTCACGAATTCCAATGAATCGCATGGCGGCTCAGGATGAGTATCAGGGAACACTGATCTGGATGCTTAGTGATGCTTCATCCTATCTGAATGGAGCGATTATTCCTGTTGAGGGTGGCCGAACAGCCTGGTGATCAATTTAATGAATATGGTTAAGAAACGTGTTTCGGTTGTTCTTTGGAATATCGCATTGTTTATTGCTCTGCTTTTATGTGTGGAAATGGCCCTAGGCTATTGGTTTGGCCCTGTTCCAAGGGAGGCAGGCGTTACCTGTTTCGATCCTGTTACTCATCATAAATATTGTCACGGTGTCCACCAGCTTCGTCGAATGGCTAATAGTGATGGAGGAGCAACGGTGTCAACTTTTGTCAGCTCTTCTGGCATCGTGGTTCCCAGTGCTTCAGAGATGGATAAGCCATTTAACATCAGTGATTATAAGGTCATTATGATTGGCGATAGTTTTATGCAGGCAGAGGAGATGAGTTTTGAAAAAAGACTTGGTTCCCTAATAGAAAAAGAACTTGGGGCTCCGGCTCTTTTACATGGGTATTCTTCTTGGGCTCCGGCCATTCAAACAAACTGGTTGTTGTCTCAGAAGTTCAATGCTTCACAGACAGTCCTGTATTTTATCATGGTGAATGATTTTACACCTGCTTATGGCAACAGCAACCTGCACTATCATAAAGAAGCAAAAGCAACAGTGAATCCTGAAGGTTTCAAAGTTCTTCGATTTAAACAATCTAGACCTGATGAGGCTTCTAGCGCGGCTCAAGTAGACTTTGCTCAGTCTGTTGTTAACCGGTCCTTTTTTGCTTCCGGTTTAAAGTCTTTAGGGAACTCCAGGCATCTAGATCAGGAAGGGGGGACTGAGGGTCTGATCAGCAGGTCTTTTGTAAAGCCATATCCCAGTTGCCAGGCCTTTCATGACAGTGAAGTGGTTAACTCCTCGAAAAATCTGTTGATTTATGACTATCTTGTTTTTTCACAGAATGTTGAGTGTTGGCCTTCAGAGCATAAACAAGAAGTTTTAAGTGGGATAGAGGATATCAAGCGTGCAAAAAAATATCTGGATAAAACCGGAACTCAGTTGCATGTTCTCTTGATACCCCCAGGCTGGGCATTTCCTAATGAAAACCTGATTGGAAAATCTGCAAGGGGTTATTTTAATTTATCTCAAGACTCATTGGTTTCTCAGAGAGGGCTCGCTTCATACTTGAGTAAGAATTTGGCTTCTGAAGGCGTTTCATTTACTGATCTGGAGCCTGTTATTTCGACTCTTAAGAGGGACTCATCCGACGCGTTTTATTTCCCGGTTGATGGCCACTGGACTGAAAAGGGTCATGAGGCAATTGCTAATTACCTTATAAAGGAATCAATAGTAAAATGAACAATTGGAGCTCGTGATGGCCAGAATAAAGTCTTTGATTATATTGTGAAGAATCCATTCTGGTATGAGGAATAAAAAGCTGCCTTGATAATATCAAGCCTATTACTATGATATTTTATGTTTTGTTTCTGGTGCGCCATACAAGAGGGGGAGGCTTTTTTTTAAATGATGGGGCGGGATATAGACAGCAGATACGATGAAAAACTATAACCTGTTATTATCTATTGCAGCGATCGCTATGGCGCTCCTGGGACATACCTCCTTGGCTCAAGGTTCATCAAAGAGAGCTCTGTGGAAAGATCTCTCAAATATGTGTGAAAAAATGAATATGGAGGCTCTGGTTTGAAGAGTGGCTTGAAAGAGAATGTGACTGTCGTCAGATCTCCGACCGGGAGGTTTCCCGGCCTGAATTTCAGGGAGCTGTGGAGCTACCGTGAGATGTTGATGCTTATGGTGTGGCGTGATGTGAAAGTCCGTTATGTCCAGTCTTCCCTGGGGATTCTCTGGGCGATTTTTCCGGCAGTTTCACAGATGATTATCTATACCCTTGTGTTTGGGAAACTGGTTCGAGTTGATTCCGATGGGGCGCCATACTCGCTATTTGCTTTTGCCGGAATTGTTCCATGGATCTATTTTTCCCAATCTCTTAATTGTGTTGCTTCTTCGGTCTATGGAGCCGGCTCGTTTATCCAAAAGATCTACTTTCCCAGGTTTCTTTTGCCGTTGACCTCACTTCTGGAGAAAGGGTTTGATTTTTGTGTCGCTTTGATGGTTCTCTTTGTCGTGCTCTTCTTTTTTGGCGGCAATCCGAACTGGAATGTAATTTTTTTACCGCTTCTGATCCTTATTCTGATGATGACCTCTCTGGGTTACGGAATGTTTGTCGCTGCCGCGATGGTTCATTTCAGGGATCTTTTGCATCTGATGGGTTATGTCACCATTGTCCTGATGTATGCCTCTCCTGTCGTCTATCCGATCAGTCTTGTGCCCGAGAAATACCAGATGATTTACGCTCTTAATCCGATGGTTTGCGTTATTGAGGGGTTCCGTTCTGCCCTCCTCTCGACAAGGCCGATGCCTTGGGACCTGATTGCTATCGGTTTCTCTGTAGCCCTGTTCGGCATGGTCATCGGCCTGCTCTACTTCCGCTGGGCCGAATCAAAATTTGCTGATGTGGTGTAGAGAGAGTCATGGATCAACGTGAAATAGTCCTGAAAGTAGATGAGATATCCAAGCAGTATCGGATTGGCAAGAAGTCCGATGATGTAAACTCGACTTCTCAAAAAGTCGGCAGGCTCCTGGCGTCTCCTTATCGCCGGTTTAAGGAGTTAAGGGGGCTTTCCAAATTCGATTATGATGAAGAGAGCGTGATCTGGGCCTTAAAAGGGGTCTCCTTTGATCTTCATCGCGGCGAGGTGCTTGGAATCATGGGGGCTAACGGTGCGGGCAAAAGCACGCTGTTGAAGGTGCTCTCCAGAATCGTTTCACCAACCTCAGGGCAATTCTGGTATAAAGGTAGTTGCGCCAGCCTTCTGGAGGTGGGTACCGGTTTCAATGGGGAGCTGACGGGTCGCGAAAATATCTATCTCAATGGTGCGATTCTGGGTATGAAGAAGGCTCAGATTGATAAGGTGTTTGATGAGGTGGTCAGCTTTTCCGGTGTTGAGAGGTTTATCGATACACCGGTTAAACGTTATTCAAGCGGGATGACTGTCAGACTTGCCTTCTCTGTAGCAGCCCATCTGGATCCCGATATCCTTATTCTGGATGAAGTTCTCTCTGTTGGTGATGCCCAGTTTTCAGAGCGCTCAATGCGCAAGATGGAGCGTGTCGCCCAGGATGGAAGAAGTGTTGTGTTTGTCAGTCATAGTACAACTGCGGTTCAGAAGCTTTGCCACAGGGCTCTGTTCTTAAGTAATGGCGAAGTGACTGCCGAGGGACCTGTTGAGAAGATTACCGGCATCTACCTTGGTGATACCGAGCATACCAAAATGGCAATGGTCTGGGATGAATCAGTGGCTCCCCGAGCCGAAGGACTGATTAAACTGCTTTCAGTCCAGTTGATCAACCAGGATCGCGAAGCGATTGAGAGAGTCGATATCAGACAGACGATCGGAGTCGAGATCAGCTTTGAGGTATTGAGAAGTGAAAAGATGATTCTGGCAGAGTGTCAGGTCGTGAATGACAAAGGGCAGGTTATCTTCACCTCAATCGAAAGGCATCCTGACTGGAGTTTCAAGCCGAGAGAGAAGGGACTCTACACGGTCGCAGGCTGGGTTCCAGGGAACCTTCTGGCTGAGGGCAGGTTTTCAATCTCTGTCGCATTCAGTTCGATCTCACCGAGAGACACCTATCTTAAAGAGGATGAGGTTCTCTGGTTTGAGGTTTTTGATCCTCTTGAAGGCGATAGCGTACGGTACGATTACGGAGACACCGTACCGGGATTTGTTCGTCCCAGACTCGACTGGTCATAACCGACCTGCCAATGAACCCTGCAGATAGAAGTGCCGTGACCAAAAAAGATCCCGGAAATGTTGTGTTTATGGTTGATACAGCTCCCCAGGGGGTCGAGTTGCTTAGAGTTGCGGGCGCTTTAAGTGAGCATGAGTGCTGGAAGATTGTTTTTGTTTTTGTCGGAGACTATCTGGGCAAGGAGAAACAGATAGGTATCTGCAGGGATAGGGGATACACAGTAGAAGAGGTTTGCTATGCCTGAGAAAGGTGAAAAATCTCCATTTCTCGAAAGGGTCGTGTATTTTCTGAAAAATAGGGTTTGGCATCCATTGATTTATCGTATCAGAGTGAAGATATGGCACCGAATTATCACAGTATTTCATTATTCAAAGCACTACACTCTATATCCGTTAATAACCTGTCTTCACTATGCAAAACACTATCTTTTCTGGCCGCTGGTCAGGTATCTGTTGCGCAAGTATCCAAGGAAATTCAACCGTTTCAGGAGAATCATGTTTGTCCGGGAGAAGCGGGTACGGGTAAATCAGTATCGTGCTCAGATCAGGCAGGTGGAGGAGATTCTGAAAAAACATGATGCTGACCTCCTGATATTGGGTAAGGATAGTGCATACTATCCTACTGCCTGCTGGGTTCGGGCTGCAAAAAATCTCGATGTGAAATCGGTTCTCATTCCTTTTGACGAGGCAAGTACCGAAGCCTTGGGGAAACACCGTTTTGATCACGATGATCATGTGGTGGTGTCTGAGATTGATGAGCAGGTGGCAGAGAGATATCCCAAATGGGTCCATGAGTATGGCGGCCAGCAACTGCTCCTGCTTCCGGCTGCACAGGTAACGGCTCTGAACATGCTGGGCCTTGTTCCGCCGAATCCGTGGGCCTATAACAGCAGTAACTGTGATTATATTTTTTTAAGCAGTT
>JBNKZS010000037.1:0-21317 GCA_050301755.1 Mariprofundaceae bacterium | reverse complement strand
CATCCAGATCACCGGCTCTTCGCCTTTCGGCTGCCACGTCATCAGGTGGGCACCCTGCATGGCGACACTTGCCGTGCAGCTCTTGTTCTCAATATCGATAACGATAAAACCGTCGCCCGCATCGCGGAACGTAAGCTCCCCATCAATGCCGAATTCCCGATTCAGTGCCTGTGTGCTCAAATCCGCGCTCATAAACCCTCCAAAAGTTGAATGTGTCACTGTGAGCTTTATCCGACCTTTCGGCAAGGTGGATTTGTAATGGTGTTTTATGACTGCTTTCTGCCAAAAGCGGTCATTCAGCTTGGGCAAGATCAAACCTCAATAACTCAGACTAATGGTTGACCCATTACACAAGAGCCACTTCATGTGTACAGTTCCTCGCCATGGCAAAATCAATCTTCGTCTGTCAGAACTGTGGCGCTGAACATCGCAAATGGGCTGGGCAATGCCCCGACTGTAACGAATGGAACTGCATCACCGAACAGGTGGAAGAGCCAATCACCGCAAGGGTCGGCAGCAAAGGCAAAGTCCTTAACGCCACTGCCATCACCGATATCTCCAGCGAAGACAACCCGCGCCGCACCACAGGCGTGGAGGAGCTCAACCGCGTACTCGGCGGCGGCCTGGTGCCCGGCTCGGCCGTACTGATCGGCGGTGACCCCGGCATCGGTAAATCGACGCTTCTTCTGCAGGCCTCCTGCAATCTGGCGGCACAGGCTGTCACCCTCTACATCACCGGTGAGGAGTCGACGTCGCAGGTGAAGATGCGCGGTGAGCGTATCGATGCACTGCATAAGGAGCTGATGCTCATTGCCGCCTCAGAACTGGAATCGATCATGGCAACCATTTCCAAGCACAAGCCGGCCGCCGTCATCATCGATTCGATCCAGACCATGGTAACCAACCGCCTCACCTCCGCACCCGGCACTGTCTCCCAAGTACGCGACTGTGCCGCCGCCCTGATCCAGCAGGCCAAACAGCTCGGCCATGCGCTGATTCTGGTTGGCCATGTCACCAAGGACGGCTCCATCGCAGGCCCCCGCGTGCTCGAACATATGGTCGATGCCGTACTCTACTTCGAGGGTGACAAGGGACATGCCCATCGTATCTTAAGGGCGGTGAAAAACCGTTTCGGCCCGGCCGGCGAGATCGGCGTCTTCGAGATGTCCGACCGCGGCCTGATCGGCATCCGCGATGCCTCCAAACTCTTTCTCGCCGAACGCGCCCACGACGTGCCGGGCTCGGCGGTACTGGCCTGCATCGAGGGCACCCGCCCGCTGCTGGTCGAGGTGCAGGCACTGGTCGCTCCGACCGTTTACGCCGCACCGAAACGCTCCTCCGTCGGGCTCGACATCAACCGCATCGCCATGCTGGCCGCCGTGCTGGAACGGCGCATCGGCATCCCTCTGGGGCAATACGACATCTACGTCAATGTGGCAGGCGGGGCCAAGATCAATGAGCCTGCCGCCGACTTGGCCGTATTGATGGCGATTATCTCGGCCTTCCAGGAGAAGCCGCTACCGGCCAACCTCGCGCTGTTCGGCGAAGTGGGGCTGACCGGCGAGATCAGACCGGTCGGTAACCCCGAAGCCAGGGCACGCGAAGCAGCCAACCTCGGCTTTGAACAACTGCTTCTGCCGCGCGAGAACGAAACAAGAGTGCAGGAATCAAATCTTGCTGCTACGCTTCGCGAATCTGCCAAAGGGCTTACATGCCTGCCGGTAAAACATCTATCCGAAGCGGTGCAGGCGGCCTTGGGTGGATAACCCCAAGAGGATGCTTTGAATTATTTTGATTATCTTCTAATCGGCGTAGTTGGACTCTCAGTCGTTCTATCGCTCTGGCGCGGCTTTGTGCGCGAAATCATCTCACTCATCGGCCTCGTTGCCGCCTTCTTTGCTGCCAGTCGTGCATCCGGTTATGCCGGAGACTTCCTCGGTAAATGGATTCCCAATGGAACCGTTTCGGACATTGCCGGTTTTGCCCTTGTCTTTGTCCTCATCATGGTCGTTGTCGGCATTATCGGCATGATCATCCGAAAACTGGTGGATATGGCCGACCTGACTGCGACCGACCGCACGCTCGGCATCTTCTTTGGCGCCGCTCGCGGCATACTGCTCATCGCCCTCTCTTTTCTCATCTATACATCCTATGCCAAACCCGACTATAGTTGGATGAAAGAGAGCTTACTGACCCCTTACGCAATTCAGGCCGGTGACATGCTGGGTGAGGCAATTCCTGAAGGGTACCCGTTCTCCCGACAGGGTGGAGCTGCTGTCAAAGCCGCGCCACAAGAGAAAAAGGCCACCGAGAAAGTGGCGGACCGGATTCCGGTCATGGATAAAAAGAAGTTAGAATCAATTATTCAGGATAGCATGAAGTGACAACAAAAAACGACGCCAGCCCATCAGACTATCAATTCCCTGAACATGAAGGGGATGATCACTTCCATGATGAGTGTGGTGTGTTCGGTGTTTATAACAACCCGGAAGCAGCCAACCTCACCTATCTTGGACTCTACGCCCAACAGCATCGCGGGCAGGAGTCGGCCGGTATCGTCTCCACCGATGGCCACTCGTTCAACAGCCACCGCGGTATGGGGTTGGTGGCAGACATCTTCAAAAAATCAGATATCGCCATGCTTACCGGCAAGAGCAGTATCGGCCATGTTCGTTACTCCACCTCCGGCGAATCCGGCTTAAGAAATTGCCAGCCCTTCTCGTTTGAGTACTCCCATGGCGGCATTGCCATGTGCCATAACGGTAACATCGTCAACGCCTCAGAACTGCGCAAAGAGCTGGAGAAGGATGGCTCGATCTTCCAGTCCACCTCCGACACCGAGGTACTGATCCACCTGGTTGCCAAAAGCAAAGCCCCTGTCACGCGTGAACGACTGGCCGAGGCCCTGAACCGACTGGAGGGTGGTTTCTCCCTGCTGGTGCTTACCGAATCGAGCCTCTTCGGCGTCCGCGACAAAAACGGTATCCGTCCACTGGTTCTCGGCGAACTGGATGGCTCCTATGTGCTGGCATCCGAGACCTGTGCCTTTGACCTGATCGGTGCCACCTATGTTCGCGATATCGAGCCTGGTGAAATGGTTCTGATTGATAAATACGGCATCCAGAGCCTGCGGCCTCTTGAGAACCCGGCACCGAAATTCTGTGTGTTCGAATACGTCTACTTCGCACGCCCCGACTCCAATCTGGAAGGCGTGAATGTCTACAAGGCGCGTTACCAGATCGGTGTGGAGCTGGCCAAAGAGTCTCCGGCTGAAGCGGATATCGTGGTTCCCGTTCCCGATTCGGGTGTGCCACCTGCCATGGGGTATGCCGAGGCCTCCGGCATTCCGTTCCAGATGGGACTGATCCGTAATCACTATGTAGGCCGGACTTTCATTGAACCGCAGCAGGCGATTCGCAACTTCGGAGTCAAACTGAAACTCAACCCGAATCGCAAGCTGATTGAAGGCAAACGTGTTGTTCTGGTCGACGATTCCATCGTTCGTGGTACCACCAGCCGCAAGATTGTCGAAATGGTTCGTGCTGCAGGTGCATCCGAAGTACATATGCGCATCTCCAGTCCTCCAACCAAATTCTCGTGCTTCTACGGTATCGACACCCCGGATGCGGATGAACTTCTCGCCAACAAGATGGATCTGGATGAGATGTGTGAGGCCATCAACGCCGATTCGCTCGCATTCGTCTCTTCAGATGGGATGTACCGTGCCGTTGGCCGACCGCGTAACGTTCACTGCGATGCATGCTTCTCGGGTGATTATCCTGTCTCCATTGACGGCCCCCGTTCACCGCAGCTCTCACTGCTCCGGTTCTTCAGCCGAAAGGAATGAACTATCTAACCCGCCTGATTTCAGCAACACGCTACTCATGGACGGGAATCGCTTCAGCGCTACGCCATGAAGCAGCTTTTCGCACCGAGGTTGCCATTCTGCCTCTGGCGGTTATCGCCGCCCTCCACTTCGGCGACAGCGCACTTGAAAAACTGCTTTTGATTGCAAGCTGGATGCTTGTGCTGATTGTTGAGCTGCTCAACAGTGCTATTGAAAGCGTGACAGACCGGATCGGGAACGAGCACCATGAATTGTCCGGCAGGGCCAAAGATATGGGTTCAGGCGCTGTTCATCTTGCCATCATCACAGCAGCTGTGATCTGGCTTGTACTACTTCTTAAGCCGTAGAAACACCAATCCTTCAGGGCACAAGCTTATTCGCAAAATGAAAAAACAGGGGGTTCTACACCTGCCGAATGATTATCCAACCATCGCCTCTTTGAGCTTTCCCATCGCCCGCTTCTCAAGCTGACGCACTCGTTCAATGGAGACATCAAGCTCTTCGGCCAGATCCTTCAAGGTAGCAGGCTCTTCGGAGAGATGCCGCTGGGTGACAATATGACGATCACGATCCGACAGCTCCCTGAGTGCGGCATAGAGCTGGTTCTGCTGATGATTCTGCCAATCGGATTCAACCATCGCCTCTTCCGGAGTTGACTCCGGCGCAGGCAGTGCAGAAACCATGGACTGACCCTCCACATCCGCATCGAGCGAAACATCCCGCTGCAGATAGGCATTGGCCGTCTCCTGATATTCATTGGCTGAAACACCATACTCTGCCGCCACCTCATCAGCGTTGTGACCATCAAGTGCAGCAATGGCATTCCTGGCCTTCTGCAGGCCGGCAAAAATCTTTCGCTGCAACTTGTTAGTACCAAGCTTGACGATACTCCAGGAGTGCAGGATAAAGTCATGGATAGCGGCACGAATCCACCAGGATGCATAGGTCATCAGACGGAAACCGCGATCGGGATCGAAGCGTTTCACCGCATGCATCAATCCAAGCGTACCCTCCTGAATCAGGTCGGCTTCCGGCAGTCCGAAGTGGCGGTATTCGCGGGCAATGGCGGCAACACCGTAGAGATTGGAAACAACAAGCTGCTGCGCGGCCTCACGATCCTGCTGATCGCGCCACTTACGCGCCAATTCAACTTCCTGCTCGCGACTCAGGCGCTCAACACGCTTAACATCTCGATAAAAAAGAGAAAGGCTCGACATATCTGCAACTTCAACGCTGGTAGTCATCTATACAGTCATCCTCCAACAAGTTTTTTAGCACTCTAATTATAGGAGTGCCAAAACATACGTCAAGACAACCGCAATGCAAGTTGCGTGGTTACTCTACACTGTCCGGAGAAACCAGTTTGGCCGTGGCAATCACAGCACCGAGACAGCCGACAAGCGCGCCACCGAAAAGAAGTGGCAGAAACAGGGAAAAGGGGCTGAGTTCGATACCCATACCGTCAGCCCAGCCCGACACGCCAAAAATCAACGGCCAGAGCAGAAGCCAGCCAAGCAGAGCGGCACCACCTCCGATCAGCGTCCCTTCAAGAACAAACGGCATTCGCACAAACCACTCTTTTGCCCCCAGCAACCGCATCAGGTGCACTTCATCGGCCCGCGCCAGCAGAATCATCCGCAGCGTATTTGAGACAATCAGGGCCATAGCCATTGCCAGAATCACCGTGACAAACCATGCCAGTTGCCGGATCGAGTGAAGCAACTCGTGGGCACTAGCCAACTGCACTTCATCCTCGTTGACCGTAGCACCAAAACGGGCAGCCTCATCCCGAATATCACTGAAAAGAAATTGGTTTCTCTCATCTGCCAGAGTCAATTCGAGACTTTCAGGCAGTCGCCGGGAAAATTTATTCACATTCAGAGAGCTGTCACCAAGCCATCCCTGTATCCAGATCGCCGCTTCATTCCGGCTGATATGCCTGACTGAATCGACACCGGCGATGCTTGAAAGTTTCTGCTTCAGTTCACCTACCTGATCGGCCTTATCGACAGGCAGGTAGACATGCAACTGAAGACTTCCCTGCCAGGAGCCGATCCATTGCTGCGCTCCCTGCAATCCGAGCCAGACGGTGCCAACAGCCCAGAGGGCAACACAGACAATCATCAAGGCGAGAAACTGATGCACGCCGAACGGCGGCAGGTTGAAACCGCCCGGCAGGCGCGGGTTCACATTTTCAGGAATGCCGTTGATCATCTCACCCATGTGAATCCCCAACCAGTGAACCCTGATGCAACTGAATGACCCGACCCGGATGAGAGTTGAGAAGATGCAGGTCATGGGTCGCCATAATCACCGTCGTACCGTGCTGGTTGAGCGCCATCAGAAGGTCGAGAACCTTGCGGGCCGTATCTTCATCCAGATTACCGGTCGGTTCGTCTGCCAGAATAATCGGAGGGTTGGCAGTCATGGCCCGGGCAATGGCGACGCGCTGCTGCTCACCGCCGGATAACGCCTCCGGATAGGACCATAAACGGTCTTCAAGGCCAACGAATTCGAGCACCTTACGCACCCGCGGCACCAGCCGCTCTTTCTCCCAGCCCTGAACACGTAACGGCAGCGCCACATTCTCGAAAACCGTACGTGAAAAAAGCAGTCGATGGTCCTGAAAGATAATGCCTGTTCGCTGGCGAAGTTCGCGCACATCACCTTCGGAGACGGCGCGCATATCAAGCTGCTGCACACTCAGCTGTCCCGATGTCGGCTTCAGGCCACCATAAAACATACGCAACAGAGTCGATTTTCCGGCGCCACTCTCACCGGTCAGATAGACGAAAGCCCCCTGCTGCATGGACAGAGAGACTCCGGAAAGAGCGACCTTTCCTGTAGGGTAACGGAGCATCAATTGCTGCATCTCGATAATGGGGTGGTTTGCCGACATCGGAAAACAGTAACCGTGCAGATGCCCCCTGTCAGCATTGATGCTGACAAATGTCGGTTTTGGCATCAGCATTGGCCCATGCACATCTCCTGTCCGCATTGCAATGCTGCCTATAACGTCGGCCCGGTCATCAAAAATGCCGTGCTGGTATGCCATCGCTGCCATACCGAATTCAACATGGATGACGAGGCCAGGAGGCAACAGGAGGAGCATGATGCGGCGACTATTGAGTCCACTCTCCCTCTCTTTGATCACCTGAATAGAGAGCAGGAACAGCCAACCGAAGAGAGCGCTTCTGAATTCGATGATCAGATAGATGAGTCAGATACAAAAGCCTCCATACCGATACCTGCCTTTCTTGCCGGAGAGCATGAATATGCGGATGAGGTAAAAACGTTTGTCGAACCTGTTGAACACTCATCAAAAACAGCTGCAACGGGTAACGAAACTTCTGATGAAGCCGTCGTTGAAGACGAGGGCGTTGAACCGGAATCGATTGAACTGCAGGAGGCGAATGAAGAATCCGGAATTGAGCCACTGGAGGAACCGGCTGAAGCTTCCAGCGAAGCCCCGGTCGAAACAGACATTGCTGACGCCCTCCCGGCTGATTCGGAACCGTTCGAGCCTGCGGCACCAACACGAAAGGAGATCTCTATCTGGCCTTGGCTGGTAGTGATTCTGCTCATGGTCAGCGGTACCGGTTTCTGGTACAAGCAGGATGCATGGCTGGATCACCCGTGGGTAAGGAGCCTCTTGATCAACCTTCACCTGCCGGTAACCGTAAGGGATAAGGATTGGCTGATTGTTCCGGAGAGCGTACAGGGAAACTGGTTAAAGAGAGATGATGGGAGTCAGGTACTCATCATTCAGGGGCGTATTGAAAACCTCCTCTACTGCGAACTGTCACCACCGAAAATACTTGTAAGATTTTTTGATGAATCGGGTATCACCGACAGTCTCGAAGAGCGGGTTATGCCGATTACCGAACCCCCCTCGATGGAGAAGGTGAAACATGCTCCCTTTGTGGTACCCGATCTTGATCACATAGCTGTTGAAGCACAGGGACAACGAGGCTTTTTCCTCGTCCTTGAGTCGCTGCCCGAACAGGCGGCCGACTTTACACTCAACCCTGTCGCCAACTGATTAAAGACAACAAAGAAGCTCAGGCCGGTATCAGCTCCGGCGTCCGCATACCGAATCGCCGAATCACATCACGAAGCTGCTGTTGAGCGGGCCCAGAGAGGTGGCCGGGATCATCAAGGGAAAAGATATTCTCTCGCTGTTTGTGATGAAGCTCATGAATCGCCTTGACCTCTCGTAAAAACGCATCGGTCTCTTCCTGGCCGATAAGCTCACGCCAATGGTCGGTATCTATCGTGATCGCAGCCGGGTAGATATTTTCACCCGGTTGGAGGGAGAAAAAATGCAGGAACTCGTTCCTGGCAACCGATCGCCGGCCAAGCACAATCGAACGCCCCTTCCACTCCCAATCCAGTCCGATCTCCTGCCACTCATAGATCAGTACAGAGTAAAGTTCCCGATGCATTGTATCGCAACTCAAATAGAAGTTTCCGAGACTCTGTTCAGCCATATTTCCACCCTTTCATGGAATCAGTATAGCAGCTAAAAACGGGCATCAACACCCGGAAACAGCAGCCATATTAAAGCCCCGCTCAGGCTTTCGCCTGCAACAGCACAACTGCCTGTGCTGCCACCCCTTCGCCACGACCGGTAAAACCGAGCCTCTCGGTTGTGGTTGCCTTGATGTTTATATCGCCAACATCCACTTCCAGCAGTGGTGCCAGGGTTTCACACATGGCCGCGATATGGGGAGCCAGCCTCGGCTTCTGGGCAATGACAGTGGCATCGAGATTATTCACCTGCCAACCTGACTCATTCAGACTCTGCATCACCTGCTCAAGAAGCTTCCTGCTATCAATACCGGCATATTGGGGATCGCTGTCCGGGAAGTGATGCCCAATATCACCAAGGCCTGCCGCACCCAGCAATGCATCACAGATGGCATGAATCAAAACATCGGCGTCGGAATGGCCGGCAAGACCGAGCTCACAGGGAATCTCGACCCCCCCCAGAACCAGTTTCCGGCCCTCGCAGAATGCATGCACATCAAATCCCTGACCGACTCTCATCTTCATCTGTCCCGCTCCTTCAGGTAGGTATCAAGCCAATCCATATCTGCCTGAGTCGTGATTTTTCGATTTGCCACATCACCCTGACTGACATAGACGGGAAAACCTGCCGCCTCGAGAACGGAAGCATCGTCGGTATGCATATGCAGACGATCCTTCTCGATTTCGATGGCCTGGCTAAACCAGTCGCGCCGAGCCACCTGAGGTGTCTGCACGGCACGCAGCATGGCACGGTCAGGTGTCTCTATCACCCGCCCATCAGCATTCACCCGTTTAACCGTATCGTGCACTGCAATACCCGGAATGGCAGCGCCATGTTTCCCGGCAATATCGAGCACATCCTTCAACAGGGCTTTGGAAGGCAGAGGCCTTGCCGCATCATGAACCCCAACCAGATCGATATCGGCCGGCAGAGCCGCCAGTCCGCGCTGCATGGAAATCGATCGCTCCGAACCGCCGATGACAGGAGCAAGCAGTTCAAAGGAGAAGTGCTGGTCTTTGACAACAGCAGCATAAAACGGATCGCCTTCAGCAATGACAGGTTGCACGACACAAATTCGTGCTTCCTGAGCCAGACTGTTGAGGGTATGCAACATCAGTGGTTTTCCACCTGCTGACAGATACTGCTTGGGCTTGTCACCACCAAAACGCTTGCCACTACCGGCAGCCAACAACAAAATCGCAACTCGCATAAGGCATGATTGTGCGCCTTCATCTGAACAGGTCAATCTATCCATGTCACGACAGTTTCGACCAACCATGAGAAGAGCGCTCAGTCATTGCGAAATGGGCACTCATCGGATATAAACCTGCCATGTCATCGATCAATATTTTTCCAGTTGCCGGAGTGCTCACGCTCATCGCTGCGTATCTGGTTTGGAGCACCATCTGGAAACCAGCACCTTCCGAGGCTGGCAGTAATCGTCCGATTATTGAAACCATCCTTTTAGCTTCCATCATTTTGACACTTTGGGGATGCTTTAAACTCGAACCAGTAACCGATCAAGGCATCCGCTTTTCTCTGGCAGTTGCAGTCGGCATCGCCACACTACTGGTCCAGACCATGTATCTGACCGGCCTCTGGCTGCACGGCATTCGCGGACTAGGGCTCTTCCTTCTTCCAGCCACGGCCCTGCCGTTGCTGATGATTCCCCTGCTGCCAAGCGATAGCAGCGACCAGTGGATTCACACCTCATCCCTGCTCGAGTCGGGACATCTGCTTATTTCACTTCTTGCTTATGCGATCCTAACACTGGCTGCTATCCATGCCGTGATGCACCTGCTTCTGAACCGGGCCCTGAAACGCAAAAAAATCAGCCCCGTCATGCAGGCCATGCCATCCCTGTTTGAAATTGAGCTCCATCTCTTTGCACAGGTTCGCTGGGCAACATCACTGCTGGCCATTGGCATCCTGACCGGATTGACCTGGCAGTGGATAGAGTTCCAGCATTTTGCACTTCTGAATCATAAAGTCCTTCTGGCTCTCTTCTCTTTTGGCACACTGCTGTTGCTCCTCTTCAAAAGAAAGAAAGCCGGCTGGCACGGACGTAGAGCCAGCCAGATGGTGTTGGCGGCCTATGCGCTGTTACTACTCGCCTATTTCGGTGCAAAACTTATTCATTCTCTTCTAGCCTGATAGACTCGCCC
This sequence comes from Mariprofundaceae bacterium, assembly GCA_050301755.1. GTDB lineage: Bacteria > Pseudomonadota > Zetaproteobacteria > Mariprofundales > Mariprofundaceae > WSZY01. The sequence continues at coordinate 10,774 of JBNKZS010000037.1, read as the reverse complement.
ATCACATGGATACGATAGGAATATCTCTACCGGCAGCCGTTGGCATTCTGTTTTTTCTACTGCTTCTCTCTGCCTTCTTTTCGGGGTCGGAGACAGCCCTGACACGCGCCAGGCGGGTTCGACTGAAATTCCGCGGTGAACAGGGGGATAAGGGTGCCCAGGCCGCCTACAACCTGCTTAAAAAACCCGAGCAGATGCTCTCCACCATTCTGCTCGGCAACAACTTCGTCAACATCGCAGCCACTTCACTGGCAACGGCTGTGTTTGTTGCCGCCTTCGGCGAAGCGGGTGTGTTGTATGCAACCGTTGCGATGACGATCGTTGTTCTTGTCTTTTCCGAAGTGCTACCTAAAACGATTGCCGTGGTTCATGCCGAAGCCATCGCCTGCAGGGTGGCCACACCGCTAAACTGGATTCAAAAGCTTCTCTCACCACTGATCTATATCCTGATGCGCATTATCAACCTCTTTAAACATCTCTTTAAAGTGGCTGAAAACAGGGAGGTCGGCTTCAACCATCAGGAGCTGGCCACCATGATCGACATGAGTGCCGAAACAGGCATGCTCGACACGGCACGCGAGCAGATGCTGATGAGTTCATTGCGACTGCACGAAGTTCCGGTCAAATCCCTGATGACCCCCCGCAAGGACATGAACATGATCAATGCCGCCAAATCTGTCGGGGCCTGCCGCAGAGAGGCCATCAAAAACCCCCACTCCCGATATCCGGTCTTTCACAATAAATCGGACAACATCCTGGGTATCATCCATCTGCGCGAACTGCTGAAACTAAAAGACATGAAGGCCTCCATGGCCAATGCCATCATCTGGCGCGATCCTCCTTACGTACCAGCCAATCGCAATGCCTTGGCCCAACTCTTTGAATTCCAGGCCAAGCGCCAGCACATGGCCATCGTCGTCGATGAGTTCGGGGATATTGAAGGGTTGATAACGCTTGAAGACATCATTGAAGAGATTGTCGGCGAGATCGTTGACGAATCCGATGTACCGTCACTTCCAGAAGTCTGGCCGCAGCCTGACGGGTCACTGGTTGTGGCCGGCACGGCCAACATTCATGACATCAACATGGCGCTCGACACACAGATGCCGGAAGAGAATGCCACCACCATCGGCGGCCTTCTTGTCCACCTGCTTGGCGACCAGCCCGAAGAGAAGCTGTGCATTGCCGTCAACGGGGTCTATATGGAGGTTATCACACTGGATGGCGACTGGATCAAACGGGTGAAGATCACCAAAGCCGAAGACGCTTCTGAAGCCTCTCACTCCAACAGTAACTGATACCTCTTCCGAACTTCACATAAATCGTTCCAGACGTGGCGCTTCTGCTGCGGAGACCTGAGCAGATAGGCAGGGTGATACATCACTCTTAACGGAATTCCGTGATACTCATGCCACTTGCCTCGCATTGCCGAGAGTGGTGCATCGGTCTCAAGCACTGTTTGTGCCGCCACCCGCCCCAACAAGCAGATCAGTTTCGGAGAGAGGGCCCTGAGCTGAGCATCGAACCACCTGCCGCACGCCTGAACCTCTTCAGGCTTCGGGTCACGGTTATTCGGTGGCCTGCACTTCACCGTGTTCATAATATAGACCTTAGAGCGGTCCATACCCTGGGAAAACAGCATTCGATCAAGAAGCTGGCCGGCACGACCGACAAAAGGTTCGCCCTGCAGATCCTCTTCATGCCCGGGCGCCTCACCGATAAAAATGATATCGGCCTTCGGATCACCCACACCGAAAACAACCTTATGCCTCTGTTCAGAAAGTGCGCAGGCAGTGCAGGAGGAGGCCTGAATGGCGATCTCCTGCAATGAGTTTTCAGCAGACCGGAACTGATCAGGCGATGGAACAGAACTCATCTCGACTGAATCGGACGACACGGACCCTTCATCAATGGGTGTAAGCCTCTCGATTTCGGTGACAGGCTCGCCGGTTTCATACAAAGCCAGCGGAGTCTGAACACCAATTTCACGAAGATAAAACTCCTGAAAAGCGGAGTTATCCGGCATGAGAGATTTAACCGAGCAGTTTGCTTACAGCAGACTCTGAACCGAGGTAAACCGGCACACGCTGGTGCAGGCCTGTCGGCTCCACGTCAAGCACGGCCAGATCGGCACTGGTGTTGGCCTTGCCACCGGCATTCTCAATCAGGTAGGCCATAGGAATCGCTTCATAAAGGAGACGGAGTTTACCATTGGTATTCTTCTCATCAGCCGGATAGAGGAAGACACCGCCCTTAAGCAAAGTACGATGCATATCCGCCACCATCGAGCCGACATAACGCATACCCAGACCGGTACTCTCTTTCAGCGCTTCAAGCTTGCCACCCATACCATCAAGCCACTTGTCCGCATTGGACTCATTGACCGAATAGTAACCGCCCGTTGCAGGAATCGTCATATCGGGATGGCTGAGTTCAAAACGGGCATCGTTCGGATTAAAAGTGTAGCCATGCACACCCTGGCCGACCGAACAGACCAGCATCAGGGAAGGGCCGAAGAGAACATAACCGGCAGCAACGACTTCACGCCCTGACTGAAGCGTGTCTGACACGTGAGGTCTTTCCGAGTTTGCTGTTTTGCGTTTGACCACGGAAAAGATGGTGCCGACAGGACCATCAATATCGAGATTGGAAGAGCCATCAAGCGGATCAACCAGCACCACCCAGTCTGAATGTGAATACTCGTCAATGACCAGTAGCTCTTCCTGCTCTTCAGACCCTACGGCACAGACATGGCCGGTAGATCGCATCTCATCAAGAAAAATCTCGTCGGAGAGAATATCGATCTTCTGCTGCTGTTCACCCTGAACATTCTCACCGCCGGCAGCACCGAGTGCACCACGGAAGACAGCGCCTCGAAGCAGCGCGGAAATTTCAATTCCGGCGCGGCCGACACCCTGAATAATCGGCATCATCGCTGGGCCATTCGGGCCCTCCTGTGCAATACGGTTTAATGTAACTGGCATGTTATCCCTCCAAGGACTCTCTGTTTAAAAAAGGCAGACAGCATGATACCAACGATTGGCACAGGATACAAAAAAAGAGCCCCCGATGTTTCCATCAGGGGCTCTCTATGTGGCGGAGCGGACGGGACTCGAACCCGCGACCTCCGGCGTGACAGGCCGGCATTCTAACCAACTGAACTACCGCTCCAGGTAGTATGGATCAGGGATGATCCATCAAAAAAAATGGTGGGCGCTGTAGGACTCGAACCTACGGCCACCGCCTTGTAAGGGCGGTGCTCTACCAACTGAGCTAAGCGCCCGAAAAAAACAAGGGCCAAAAGCCCTTGTTAAATTCGTAAGCGGAAAATCCGCTTAAATGTTCTTACTTAACAGCGTCTTTCAGAGCTTTACCAGCTTTGAATTTAGGTGCCTTAGAAGCTGGAACGTTAATGGTTTCACCGGTACGTGGGTTACGTGCTGTACGAGCTGCACGATCTGATACTGAGAAAGTACCGAAACCAACCAGGCTTACACTATCACCGTTGCTCAATGCGCCACTTACACCGCTAATCACTGCTTCAACAGCTGCGCCTGCCGCTGCTTTGCTCAGATCAGCACTTGCTGCTACGTGGTCAATCAATTCTGCTTTGTTCATCTTTCCTCCCGCTGATGCGTTCGATGGGGCGAACTATAATCATTTGACCCCATCTACTGTCAACCGATTTTTTTATAAAATTTCATTAACTGAAAAAATTTTTAATGTGCCTTGCTCGAACCGTCTTCCAGATAGATACCTGCAATCGACTCCGGCACAAAATCTGCAGGCATACTTAACCCGGCAGGCAGCCGCGTCAAGGCATGTTTAAGCACCTCATCGACATGCGTCACAACATGCACCTTCAGACCCTCCAGAATATTCTCGGGAATCTCCTTCAGATCCTTCGCATTCTCCTCCGGAATGATCACATCCGTCAGTCCGCCACGGTGTGCGGCAAGCAGCTTCTCCTTCAAGCCGCCGATCGGTAAAGCCTTGCCACGCAAGGTAATTTCACCAGTCATGCAGACATTCTTTTTTACCGGAATGTTCGTCAGGGCAGAGACAATCGATGTCGCCATCGCCAGTCCTGCAGATGGCCCATCCTTGGGAATCGCCCCCTCCGGCACATGGACATGGACGTCGACTTTCTGATGAAAATCGCTCTTCAGACCCAGCTGCGTTGCGCGGGATCGGACATAGGTAAAGGCGGCCTGAACCGACTCCTGCATCACATCTCCCAGCTGACCGGTCACTGTCAGCTTGCCCTTGCCGGGTGTAAGGGCCGTTTCAATCTGCAGCAACTCGCCACCGACTTCGGTCCAGGCAAGCCCCGTGACAACACCAATCTGGTCCCTCTCTTCGGCAAGCCCGAAGCGATATTTACGGGTACCCAGCAACTCTTCCAGATCGGCCGCATCGACTTTAGGGGTCTCCTTGGCATCTTCTGAAACAATCTTCCGGGCAATCTTCCTGCACAGCTTGGCCAGTGTACGATCAAGATTACGGACACCCGCTTCACGTGTGTAGTAGCGGACAATATCAACCAGGGCATCCTCTGTTAGCTCGAACTGCTCACTGCTCAGGCCGTGGTTCTTCATCTGCTTGGCAAGGAGATAGCGCCTGGCGATCGATATCTTCTCCGCTTCGGTATAGCCCGATATCTGGATGATCTCCATACGGTCAAGAAGAGGACCCGGTATATTCATGCTGTTGGCTGTCGTTATGAACATCACATCCGAGAGATCATAATCGACCTCCATGTAGTGATCGTTAAAGGTATGGTTCTGTTCCGGATCAAGCACCTCCAGCAGCGCTGAAGATGGATCACCACGGAAGTCCGAGCCCATCTTATCGATCTCATCGAGCAGGATCAGCGGATTCTTCGTTCCTGCCTTCTTCATTGATTGAATCACCTTGCCCGGCATGGAGCCGATATAGGTGCGGCGATGTCCGCGAATTTCAGATTCGTCACGTACGCCACCGAGACTCATGCGAACAAACTCACGGCGTGTTGCCCGCGCAATGGAGCGACCCAGCGATGTTTTACCCACGCCCGGCGGACCGACAAAACAGAGGATAGGGCCTTTCATCTTCTTCACCAGCTGCAGGACAGCCAGATGCTCAAGCACCCGCTCCTTCACCTTCTCAAGTCCGAAGTGATCCTCATCCAGCACCTTCTCAGCCACTGCCAGATCGCGACGCACGCGCGAACGCTTTTTCCAGGGCAGCTCAAGGAGCCAATCCAGATAGTTGCGAACCACGGTTGCCTCAGCACTCATCGGCGGCATCATCTTCAGCCGTTTCAACTCGGCTTCCGCTTTGGTCCTGGCCTCTGCGGTCAACCCCAGGGTCTTAATCTTCTCAGCCATCTCATCGAGCTCGGTATGGGAGTCCTCTTCTCCCAGCTCCTTCTGGATCGCCTTCATCTGCTCGGAGAGGTAGTACTCGCGCTGACTCTTCTCCATCTGGCGCTTCACACGCGAGCGGATACGTTTATCCACCTGCAGCATCTCCATCTCCTCTTCCATGAAGACGTAAAGGCGCTCCAGACGCTCAATGACACTGGAAAGCTCCAGAAGCGACTGTTTATCCTGAAGTTTCAGGTTCAGGTGCGAAGCAATGGTATCAGCCAGCCTGTCGACATCCTCGACAGCGGAGACGGAGACCAGCACTTCAGGCGGTGTCTTCTTGTTGAGTTTCACATAGGACTCGAACTGCTGCTCAAGCGACCTGGCAACCACCTCCTGCTCGCGCACATCCTCCTGCTTCTCCTCCATCGGAGAGAATTTGCCGCGCAGGCATTTGCCATCATCCCTGATATCCTCGACACATACGCGGCTACCGCCCTCAACAAGCACCTTGATGGTGCCGTCCGGCAGTTTAAGCAGCTGCAGAATACTTCCGATCGTGCCGACGCTGTAGAGGTCTTCGGCCTGCGGATCGTCCTTCTCCGCATCTTTCTGGGCCAACAGCAGAATCTGTTTTCCCGACTGCATCACCTCATCGAGCGCCCGCACAGACTTCTCGCGTCCGACAAAAAGGGGCACAATCATGTGTGGGAATACTACAATGTCGCGTAACGGCAATACCGGCAACAGGCCATCTGTATCCTTGTCCATCGGTGTTGCGGTCTCATTCATCAATTCAGCCAAACCAGGCCTCCAGATTTACTATTCAATTATTAAATTAATGCCTGATGGAGATGGTTAGAGCCATACAAGGCATTCTGAGCGAAGTGTGCTATCAGCACATGAGCAAACAATAACTCAGCAGGGCTCAATCAGCTTCTTCAGGCCGCTGCATCGTCGGCATGAAGTACAAGAACCGGTTTGGCGGACTTCTCCACCACATCGCCATTCACTACGCACTTCTCAACATTGCCCATGGTCGGGATATCGTACATCACATCCAGCATGACCGATTCCATGATCGCCCTGAGGCCACGCGCACCGGTTTTGCGTTTGATCGCCTTGTCAGCGATCCCTTCCAGCGCATCATCCGTAAAGCTGAGCTCTACGTTATCGTAGCCAAGCAGTGCCTGATACTGTTTCACTAGGGCATTTTTCGGTTCGGTCAGGATCTTCAGAAGCGCCTCTTTATCAAGTTCGCTCAGCGTTGCCACGGCCGGCAGTCGACCCACCAGCTCGGGAATCAATCCGAACTGAATCAGATCTTCCGGCTCCACCTGACTCAGGATCAGGCCGAGATCACGCTCGTCATCCGACTGGACAGCAGCACCGAAACCGATGGAACGCTTCTTGCCTTTGGCCTCGATGATCTTCTCCAGTCCTGCAAAAGCGCCGCCCAGGACAAACAGGATATTGGTGGTGTCCACCTGCAGGAACTCCTGCTGGGGATGCTTGCGACCACCCTGTGGTGGTACAGCTGCCACTGTTCCTTCAATCAGCTTGAGCAGTGCCTGCTGCACACCTTCCCCGGAAACGTCACGGGTGATGGATGGCGAATCGGACTTGCGCGAAAGCTTGTCCACCTCATCGATATAGACAATACCGCGTTGGGCCTTCTCAACATCATAATCGGCAGCCTGAAGCAGCTTCAGGATAATGTTCTCGACATCTTCACCGACGTAACCCGCTTCGGTCAGCGTGGTCGCATCGGCCATAATGAACGGCACATCGAAAATCCGAGCCAGTGTCTGAGCCAGCAGGGTCTTGCCGCTACCGGTCGGCCCCAGCAGCAACACATTGCTCTTGGCAATCTCGACATCACTGCTCTCATTGTGAGAGATGCGCTTATAGTGGTTGTATACGGCCACGGAGAGCAATCGCTTGGACGGCTCCTGACCAATGACATAATCGTCAAGAAAGGCCTTGATCTCGGCCGGCTTCGGAAGACCAGAAGGTTTCGCCTCGCTCTTCTTATCCTCACCGGAGAGCTCTTCGACAATAATTTCATTGCAGAGCTCGATGCATTCATCACAGATAAAGACGGTCGGACCGGCAATCAGTTTCTTGACATCATGCTGACTCTTACCGCAAAAAGAGCAGTAGAGTGTTGAATCGCCGCCGTTACTCTGAGAACCCATCGTTAACCTCCAGCATCACTCTTCCGACTTGATATCGGCACGTGATACAAGGACTTCATCAACCAAACCGTAATCGCGAGCTTCTTCTGCGGTCAAGAAATAATCACGCTCGACATCCTCGGCAATCTTCTCAACCGGCTGGCCTGTATGCTTGGCCATCATCTCATTCATGCGATCTTTCAGCTTCACAATTTCACGCGCATGGATGGCGATATCGGTGGCCTGACCCTGGAATCCGCCAAGAGGCTGATGAATCATGACACGGGCATTGGGAAGCGCGTAACGCTTACCCGGTGCACCTGCAGCCAGCAACTGGGCACCCATACTGGCCGCCTGCCCGACGCAGAGTGTCGATACGTCACAGCGGATATACTGCATGGTGTCATAGATCGCCATACCGGCCGTAACCAGTCCGCCGGGACTGTTAATATATACATAGATATCTTTGTCAGGACCTTCAGATTCAAGAAACAGCAGCTGGGCCGTAATCAGGTTGGCCATGTGATCGTCCACCTGACCGGAAAGAAACACAATCCGCTCTTTGAGAAGGCGTGAATAGATGTCGTAGGAACGCTCGCCCCTTGCTGTACGCTCCACCACCATTGGCACCAGATTCATAGACACTCCTCTAAATCATTTCTTCTATCTGTCCACACTAGCGGAACTTTAAGACGAAATCAGGCCTGTTCTTGCTCTTCCTGCCACTCGGAGAGGGTTTTCTTCACCTGCTTGGTCTTCGCCTGCGAGACAATATATTCAACACACTTGCCTTCTAGCAAGCGTTCACGAACAGAAGCAAGCTGCTCCTGCTGGCTCTTGATCCATGAGATGAACTGCTCTTTCTGCTCTGCAGGATACTGCGCAGACATCTTTTCCAGCTCCGCATCAATCTCGGCATCATCCACTTCCAGACCGGCATCAGCACGGACAGCCTGAATCAGCACGGAGAGCTTCAGCCCTTTCTCTGAACGCTCACGCACCTCACTCTTGAAGGCCTCGTCTTCAAACATCTCCCGGGTCACTTCCATGCCCTGCTGCTGCATATTCTGCACAACACGCTGAGTGGTTGCCTTGATATCCTCTTCGATCAGACGCTCAGGCAGTGACACCTCATTGGCTGCAAGCAATGCATCAAATGCCGCTTCACGTGTACTCTGGGCAGCGGCACTCTCACCCTGCTCGCTCAAACGGACGCGCGCATCTTCACGCAGTGCTGCGGCGTCATCAAAACCGAGCATCTTGGCCAGGTCATCTTCATCGGAAGCCTTTACCGACTTGGCAACACTCTTCACCTGGGTCTCGAAGGTCGCCGCCTTGCCAGCCAGGTGCGCTGCCTGATACTGCTCAGGGAAAGTCACTTCAACGGTGACATCATCGCCTGCCTTCTTGCCGATCAACTGCTCTTCAAAACCGGGAATGAACTGGCCGGCACCGAGCACAAGCGGCGTATCTTCACCCTTACCGCCTTCAAACGCCTCACCGTCAACGAAGCCGACAAAGTCGATGGTGACCTGATCGCCCTGCTCGGAGACACGGCCATCTTCAATCTCATACTTCACCTGCGATTCCATCAAACGATCTATGACCGTCTGAATGTCCTTGTCAGTCACTTCCACGGCAGTGGTATCGAACTTCAATTTGGAGAGTGGCTTCACCTTCACTTCAGGCCAGGTCACCACCTTCAATGTGAACTCGAACCCTTTACCGGATTGAACGGTCGGGATATCCAGATCCGGCTGTGCCGCCGGAACAAGGCCGGAAGACTCGATGGCAGTCATGTAGTGCTGCTGAAGAATTTCAGAGACAGTATCTTCATGCAGCTTGGCACCGAACTGTTTTTTCAGCATATCGTTCGGCATCTTGCCCTTACGGAAACCGGGTAGTTTGACGGAGCCAGCCAGCTTGTTGGCCTGCTCGGCATGAATACGGTCATACTCTTCCTGTGCCACCGTTACATGCACATGATGCTCATTATCACCGAGTTTTTTCACTTTAGTCTGGATCATTCTCTTATCTCCGTATGCCCGCAGGCCAAAAACATAAAAGGCTGTCTACCTCACCCTGCCCCTTCGGGCGGATTGGCCAAACAGCCTTTCACTTCGTTTAAATAACCAACGCAGACCATGGATGGTCTGCCAAAATTAAAGCTGCAAAGCTTAATTTTGTGAGCCGGATAAAACCGCGTTTTTATCCGGCGCCGCTGATCGCTGGCAGCGATGCCAATCGATCAACTTCAATCAAACTATGGTACGAGGGGGGGGACTCGAACCCCCACATCATAGATACTGGTACCTAAAACCAGCGCGTCTACCAATTCCGCCACCCTCGCAAATTGTCAATCCGAATGAAAAAAGGGGCTTAACACCAAGCCTGTTACCCATTTTCAAACGGACGCGAACTATGCCGACTCACCCAGCCAAAATCAATTGGGATTGTCGGGCATAAAAAAAGGGACAGCACTTTCGCGCAATCCCTTTGATATGGTGGGCTGTGTAGGGCTCGAACCTACGACCCGCTGATTAAGAGTCAGCTGCTCTACCAACTGAGCTAACAGCCCGAAAAAATGGGGTGATCGAGGGGACTCGAACCCCCAACAACCGGCATCACAAGCCGGGGCTCTACCATTGAACTACGATCACCATATGAGTGTCATATTCGACTGGCGCGCCTGGCAGGATTCGAACCTGCGACCTACGGATTAGAAGTCCGTTGCTCTATCCAGCTGAGCTACAGGCGCTCTGTCAGGCTTGCTTACAGTCAAGAAAAATGGTCGGGGTGGAGGGATTCGAACCCCCGACCCTCTGGTCCCAAACCAGATGCGCTACCAGGCTGCGCTACACCCCGAATTTTTCGACACCCCCGTCTCACAACGGAAGGCGGCGCAACATAGGCGGAAGAGCCCCGCCCGTCAATCCCAAAATATGAAAAAAGAGGCGGGTGACCCGTGTTAAAAGGATGGATAGTATTCGCCGCCCCTTTCAACGTGAGGTAATCGGCTATGGAAACAGTTCAGAGTATCAAGATGCGCGGCACCACGATCTGCTGTGTACGCAAGGGCAACGAGGTTGCCATTGCCGGTGATGGCCAGGTCACCCTCGGCGACACCGTCATCAAACATGGCGCCAAGAAGGTTCGCTCCATTCGTGACGGCTCCATTCTTACCGGTTTTGCCGGTTCCACAGCCGATGCCATGAACCTGTTCGAGAAGTTCGAAGCCAAGCTCGATGA
>JBNKZS010000036.1:0-21357 GCA_050301755.1 Mariprofundaceae bacterium | reverse complement strand
GGTACGTGAGCTGGGTTTAGAACGTCGTGAGACAGTTCGGTCCCTATCTGCCGTGGGTGTAGGATACTTGAGAAGAGTTGCCCCTAGTACGAGAGGACCGGGGTGAACGATCCACTGGTGGACCAGTTGTCGTGCCAACGGCAGTGCTGGGTAGCTATGATCGGAAAGGATAACCGCTGAAGGCATCTAAGCGGGAAGCCCCCCTCAAAACAAGGTATCCCTGAGGACCGTGGTAGACCACCACGTCGATAGGCTGGGTGTGGAAGTGTGGCAACACATGGAGCTGACCAGTACTAATTGCCCGTGTGGCTTGACCATGTAACGTTAAGACATTGGACGCTTGATACGATAATCAAAGATACTCCAGCTTTATGATTGAACTGTTTTCAGTTCAATCCACCAGTTTCCTGGTGGTTATAGCAAGAGAGAAACGCCTGATCCCATCCCGAACTCAGAAGCTAAGACTCTTTGCGCCGATGGTACTGTAGCGTTCGCTACGGGAGAGTAGGTCACTGCCAGGATTTTTTTATAAGGCCCGTCGTTGAGCATCTGCTCCGACGGGTCTTTTTCTTTTTGTGTTCTTATTTTTTTGAACCGTATTGGCATGGAGTAAGGTATAATGGATGCCAACTATTCATGTTCCATATGAACCAATGCGTGCAGATTACCATTAGGATTTCATCTGGTATGAAGCAGTTGTTGAGAACTTCTGATTCAATTTTCTTTCATGTAAACAGAACCTTTTTTATCGCTCTTGGATCACAAGATCATACGCCTGTCTATTAATATGATGATGTGAATATCCTATGAATGCGCTTGGAAACATGAAGAATTGTTAGAGACTTGGAAGGAAAGAGAAGGTTACTGTTTCTAGTCGAAGATTTTATGGTGTTCGATTAACTCTTTAAAACAAATGCCAACTGTTGCGGCGTTCAGCTTAAATGGAGAATAGTCTATCCAGATGATCGTTGCGCTGGCAGTTAGTGACGGCGCCTCTTCGGTTTTGCCTTTGATAGAAACCGATATTTGCTGGTCAATCCGATATCGTTCACCCTCATCGGTAGTGAAACTGATACCGCCATCGGAGATACTGTGAAGTTGTTCGGTTTTTCTGCTTTTGTCGAAGTCGAGAAGAGCCACTTCAATAGGGTAACTTACAGAGTGGCGGCAATGCTTTCGGCGCTCCTTAGCGTTTCTATTCATTACCCTTTTCAACTCTGTGAATAAATGCATAAAACGTTAGTTCATTGCTATTATTGATTGGAACAATAGCCATCTCAATATCGAATTCATTTCCACTTCTGTCTCTGGCAGTAGTCGTTAAGGTGCGGTATAGCCAGGGGCCACTTCCATCCTTCAGGTAAATATTCATGCCGTGGTGATGTGCCTGATGGAACCGTTCAGGAACGATAGTCTCTACAAGGGGCATGCCGATGGCTTCCGTACGGCTCCAGCCGAATATTTTTTCGGCTGTGGGATTCCAGTCAATGATGATACTTTCTGCATTAATTGATACATAGGCGTCGTGAGCCGAGTCAATGACACGCCGCAACTGGTTTCGTTGTGTCGTCATCGCTTCATTCAGTTCCTGCTGTTGTTGAATGGCGCGATTGGCGTAGATTCCAAAGGCGATGAAGGAGGCTGAAATAAGCAGGCGCATCCATACTTCATGAATCTCAGGAAACAGAAGCTCTAGGAAAGAACCTTCAGAAAAAACGAAGACGTGAATCAGTGATTCAAAAGGCCAATAGATAATACCGAAAATAATGGCATAACGACCAATATTAAGTTGAGTGTTCATACGAGGGCCTTAGTTGACTAAGCATGGCTGCAACATAGCAAAGAATAGATTGCCGATACTAGTAAAATATTGATTTACTCAACAAAACCATAAAGCATTTCGATCTCTTCCGGCCAGATCGTTTCATCGATAGTTTCAAGTACCATAGGTATATTATCAAACCGTACGTCGTTCATGATGTACCGGAAAAGATCCAGTCCAAGATGTCCTTGGGTGAGAGAGTGGTGACGATCAACACGGCTTTCAAATTCGGTCTTGGATCCATTCAGATGCATTCCACGAAGGTACGAAAATCCTACGATCGAATCGAATTGAGAAAAGGTCGATTCACACTTATCCCAAGTGCGAAGATCATAACCGGCAACGAAGGTATGGCATGTATCCAGGCATACGCCTACCCGTGACTTGTCATCAACCAATTCAATGATACGAGCCAGATGTTCAAATCGATACCCCATGTTGGTGCCCTGGCCGGCTGTGTTTTCGATTACCGCAGTCACAGCGCTTGTTTTGTCCAGAGCAATATTGACAGATTCGGCAATGGTCTTAAGACAGTCGTCTTCGCTGCACTTCTTAAGGTGGCTTCCCGGATGAAAGTTGAGCAACTTAAGTCCCAACTGCTCACACCTTTGCAACTCGTCAAGGAATGCATCTCTCGATTTCTCAAGAGGCTCTTTTTCCGGGTGCCCCAGATTTATCAGGTAACTGTCGTGGGGAAGAACATGTTCAGGACTGATCCCGACCTTTGCGAGGTTGTCTTTGAAGTTGCTGATGCTTTCATCGCTCAATGGTTTGGCAACCCATTGCCGTTGGTTTTTGGTGAAAAGGGCAAAGGCTTTGGCACCAATCCTGGCGGCATTCAAAGGGGCGTTCTCGACACCGCCAGATGCGCTGACATGGGCTCCAATATATTTCATGGCTGACTCCGACTTATGGATTGACGCTAACACTCACTGATTATGAAAGATTCTCAAGTGGTTAGGCGTGTAAACAAACGGAAGATATTTCTGATCATGCCGTTAACATGGGCATAAATACGAACGGGCATTCAGCTTGCCCTTTATTAATTGAGGAGCAGATGATGCAAGTTGCAACAAACAGAGCGGTAACCATTCACTACACATTGACCAATCAGGCGGGAGATGTTGTTGATTCATCAAGAGATGGAGAACCACTGTCGTATATTCACGGTATTGGAGCTCTGGTTTCAGGGCTTGAAAGTGAACTGGAAGGGAAGTCCTCTGGGGATAACGTGGCAGTTACCGTGCTGCCTGAAGATGGCTATGGACATAAGACTCCTGAATTGATTCAGAGTGTTCCAAAAGAGGCGTTTCAATTTGATGGTGAGATCGAAGTGGGAATGCGTTTTCAGGCTGAAACCGACCATGGCGTGGAGCTCGTTGAGGTGGTTGCTGTTGATGATGCAATGGTCACAGTCGATGCAAATCATCCTCTGGCCGGCGAGACGCTGAATTTCGATGTTGAAATCGTTGATGTGCGTGATGCAACCAGTGAAGAGATTGAGCATGGCCACATTCATTCCGAGGGCGGCTGCCAGCACTGATTGGGTTCAGGTGTCAGGGCTGTCCGGAAGAGGTGTCGGATAGCTCTGCTAATTCAACCCTGTTACGGCCATTGGCTTTGGCTGAGTAGAGACTCTTGTCGGCTTTTGCAATCGTATCCTCGACCTTCACATCGGCCTCCATCATGGCAATGCCGATGGATATGGTCATGTTAATCTCCTCGCCAGTCGGCAGGTCGATTGGCATCTCTTCCACTTCCTGACGCAGGCGCTCCATCACCATCAAGGCATTCTCCCTACTGGTGTTGGGTAAGCAGACAAGAAACTCCTCGCCGCCATAGCGGAAAGATGAATCGTAAGGCCTGAGGTTAAAGCGTATCGACTGAGCAAGATAGCAAAGCGCAGCATCTCCTGATTGATGTCCGTAGCTATCGTTAACCTTCTTGAAATAGTCGATGTCGATCAGGGCAATGGCGCACTCATGAAGCCCACGGGAGACACAGGACTTCTCCTTGGAAAGAATCAGCATCAGGGACTGTCGTCCCATCAGTCCGGTTAGAGGATCGAAGATACCCTTTGTTTCAATCAGGATATCACGAAACTGAGTAACTTTTTCCTGATGTTCGGAAAGATGAGTTACAAATGCGTTGTAACACTCCATGGGGAGTTCGGAGCCGGCAAGGCGAGAAGCTGCCAGTTTACGAGCCTCAGCGTGAAGGTTGCGATAGTGTTCCTCAATGGCCTGAACACCGGAATTGGTTGCAAGAAGTGGGTGGCTGCCATTGTATAGCCAATGCCCAAATTGAGTCAGTTCATGAGAGTTCTCTTGTAGAAACTCCTCAGTAATATCCGCATTTGAAATTAGACCGCGATGAAAATCAGAAAGCCACTTGCGATTGGCTGTAATGGCACGGTCGAGTTCAACCAGTATCAGGGCAATTTCTCCCTGATCATATTGAAGAAGATCCTCTTTCATAATCCAAGTAGCATAATCTTATTAAGGGAATAGATAAAGATTACATAGGTTGCTGTGATATGAGTTTCTCTGCCTGAGATCGAACAAGGGCAAGGTGAGTTCGAAGATGGTAGGCCTCTTCCGAGTATGAGAGAGGGACCTGTGTTTTCCTTACCTCTGCCTCGATTTTTTCTAGTCTTTCGATACATAAGGCGATCTCATCCCTGCTGAGGGATTGATAGAGTTTGTGATCAATGGCTGTCAATTCTTTATAGTGCTGGTAGATGCGGGAGCGAACGCGCCACCGGTAGAGTGGAGGCATCACTTTGAACAGGGGGAGAAGAAGTGCCAGCAGCGGCAGCAGCATCACTTTCAAT
This sequence comes from Mariprofundaceae bacterium, assembly GCA_050301755.1. GTDB lineage: Bacteria > Pseudomonadota > Zetaproteobacteria > Mariprofundales > Mariprofundaceae > WSZY01. The sequence goes on along the minus strand of JBNKZS010000036.1, from coordinate 16,702 downwards.
CGATCTATCATGGTAGCTGCCCAGAAGGGGAGAAAACGCTGCAGGAAGGGCGGCCCGGATTTGAAATAGCGTTGTGCATCTTCACTGATAGGGAGGTCGCCATAGAGAGGGGACGGGAACTCGCCATTTTTTTCAAAAAAACCGTTACCTGAGTGGAATGTAGTGGCTGCTTGAAGAAGAAGTGTTTGCAGTGCCGGATGCAGATTGCTTCTGGCAACCAAGGTTGCTGACGGGGCCAGAAGCTTTATCGGTTTGTCAGGTATGTTGGCAGCCATGTCAAAAGTTCCTTCGGGCAGTGAGATGGCCGAAAGGAAGGGGTGTTTGCGAGCATAGCCATCGGCTCGATCAAAACTCATTAGCTGTACGCCGTGAGTTCGTAGAAGTTGTTCGATAAGCTTTGATTTTGCCGAGGTGACCAGAAAAATGGCTTCAACTTCTCCTTTGGCAACGGCCTCCACAGCGTCTTTGCCTGACAGGGGGGAAATTTCGGCATTGCTTGTATCAATACTGTTATCAAGAAGAAGCTGCAGGGCGATTGCTCGAGTGCCGCTACCTTCCGGACCAATGGCAATACGTTTTCCTCGGAGTTCGGAGAGTCTGGTTATGGCTAGTCCGGAGCGGTGAAATACCCAAAGGGGTTCGAAATAGAGGCTGCCAAGAAAAGTAAGGTCTCCATCTGGCTTTTCTGAAATGATGCCGCCTTGTATGAAAGCTGCATCGGCTGAACCTTTTTTCAGGCGCTGGAGGTTCTCTATCGACCCAGCAGAGCTTTCAACCTTCAGGTCAACGCCATGTTGAGCGAGGAAATGACTGTACTGGGTTCCAAAGGCGTAATAGCTACCATCACTTTGTCCCGTTGTGATGGTGAGCTTGCCTGGTGGTGCCGGATCAACAAATTGATAAGCAACCAGAAATCCGGCCAAGGTAATAAGAACGGGTAAGCCAAGGGTGCCAAGTTTCTCTTTCATCTGCTTACTATAGTCACTTCATCATAGCTCAGACAATCTATCCGTGATGGAGATCAGTTAGAAGTGAGCCCAGTAGGCGAAATTCATTCTCTCTTGCCGACCCCTTGCGCCACGCCAGGCCAATCTCCCGGTAGCTTTCAGTCGGCATCGTGTGAAGCTCGATGTTGCTGCTATTAAGAATGATTGAATCCTTGGCCATAGATGGAATAAAGGTGACGCCAATATCAGATGCCACCATTTGCAAAAGGGTCTGGAGACTTGTTGCTCCAAAACGACTGATCTGTTCCGACTTATTTAGTCGGCACGCTTGTAGTGCATGGTCACGCAGGCAATGGCCGTCATCAAGTAGTAAAACACTTTCAACAGGTAATGAATTGATGTTTGCTGGGCTATGAAGGGTCTCAGTCCATCTGGATTTTTTTCGGCAGGCAAAGAGAAAAGGGTCTTTGTAGAGTGATAGTGTTTCAACGCCCTTCATCTCGTATGGAAGCGCAATGAGAATGAGGTCTAGTTTGCCATTCATCAGTTGTTCGTAGACGAGCTGGCTTTTCTCTTCTCGAAGATAGAGCTGTAATTCAGGAAAACGACTCTCAATTTCAGGGAGGATGGTTGGCAGAAGAAATGGTGCAATGGTCGGAATCACACCTAATGAGAGCTTGCCGCTTAATGGGGCATGGTGACTTGATGCTATGCTGACCAGAGTCTCCATGCCGCTGATGCAAATGCGTGCCTGGTCGATAATGGCGAGACCCTTCTCTGTGAAAGTCACACTACGGTTGGTTCTATCAACCAGCTGAAGCTGCAGCTTGGTTTCCAGCTCTTTGATGGCAATACTGAAGGCCGATTGTGAAATGAAGCATGCTTTAGCAGCCCGGCTGAAATGACGATAGTCGTCCAGCGCGATAAGAAAGCGTAATTGTTTTACGGTGGGCAACACTCTCTCTTCAGTCATAAGAGGAGAGTAATACGATGATTGAAAATATCAATCATGAGTATTTAAATGTTATATTTCCTAAATATTTCAGGAGTGTCTATCATTGCTATCAGTTTAAGATGTGAAGGAGGAAGCGATGATTAAAACAGTATCCTTTGCAGTGGTTCATTTTACGGTTGCCTTTAGTGTTGCCTATATTATTTCTGGCAGTCTTCTGGTTGGAGGCGCGATTGCTCTGGTTGAACCAATGATTAATACGGTTGCCTACTATTTTCATGAAAGGTTTTGGCAACCGGGCGGCTGGCTGGCATCACTTCATGAATCAGCCATATAGAGAGAATTCGCGGGTTGCTAACTGTAGTGAAAGAGGCTTAAACTTATGTCAAAGCAATCCACACTGTAACATTTCTTAATAAAAGGAGAATCGAGTGAAGAAGAGTCTATTGCTAATATCATCCCTGTGTCTGTTTGGTTTCAGTGCCATAGCGGCCGACATCCCGGAAGGCATGGGAGTATTGCCGTCAAAGGTGCCCGTCCCAGCTGACAACCCTATGAGTGAGGCCAAGATTGAACTGGGAAAGAAGCTCTATTTTGAAACCGCGCTCTCCAAAAGCGGACAGTTTTCCTGTAACTCTTGCCACAATCTCGGAACCTGGGGTGTAGATAACCAGAAGTTCTCCATTGGGCATAAGTGGAAGCGTGGCGGACGAAATGCACCGACAACACTGAACTCGGCATTCTGGAGTAAGCAGTTCTGGGATGGTCGTGCGCCTCTACTGGAAGACCAGGCCAAAGGCCCACCATTGAATCCGGTTGAGATGGCCACGGTCTCTGAAATGGAGGCGGTTACTCGTTTAAAAGAGGCCGGTTACGAACCTCTGTTTAACGATGTGTTTGGTAAAAACTCTCTGACCTACGATAACATGGCCAAAGCAATCGCAGCGTTTGAACGGACTCTACTGACTCCAAATGCGCCATTCGATAAGTTTGTTCGCGGAGAAGGGGATATCTCGAAAGCGGCCAAACGTGGCATGCAGAAGGTGGCCGATATCGGCTGTACCTCGTGTCACTCCGGCCCTCTATTTACCAGTAATGAGTTCGTCAACTTCAACTATGGTAGCGACGGCGGCGTGAAGGAGGTGACAGGCAAGAGTGAGGATGATCATCTCTTCCGTGTTCAGTCATGGCGCAATGTGGCGATGACTGCCCCCTATTTCCATGATGGTTCAGCCGCGACACTGGATGAAGCGGTTCAGACCATGGCTAAAGTACAGCTTGGCACAACACTGTCGAAAAAGGATGTGGCCGATATTGTGGCCTTCCTGGAAACGCTGACAGGCGAAGCGCCAGAGGTGACTTTCCCGGTTTTGCCGCGTCCGGCAGGGCGCGCCCTGAACTGGCAGGACTGATCTGATCCTAGCTGCATAATCGATAACGTTAATGACAAAGGGGCCCTGATTTCAGGGCCCCTTTTTTATCTACTAAGAGGGGTAGATGTTTGGAACGGGTTAGCCGGCGTAATCAAACTCTTTGATACCAACATAGAAAAATGCGCCGGTATAAAGTGAGATGAAAATCGCAGCAAAAATAAATATATACGGCATAAGCACCTCCTTTAATAATTTTCATTGGATGTAAGGGTAGCTGCTCTCTATTACAACTCTGTGACTGAATCCTTAACGCATATTAATACTCGGATACGATCATGCAGGGTTACATGCTATCAGCTTTATACTCTTTCCCAGCCTGCGCACTCTTGGCATAGTAGTGTCATGCAATTGATCGACACACATTGCCATCTGGATGACCGTCGATTTGACGATGACCTGACAGATGTGATGATACGGGCCGAAGCATGTGGCGTTGACCGGTTCATTGTCCCTTCTGTCCATGAAGGGGGATGGGAGAAGCTGTTTCAAATAGCCGGACAATACCCTTCGATTTACCCCGCATTCGGCATGCATCCCTGGTTTTGTGGCCGGCACAGTCCGGATGGCTTGAAGAAACTTGGTGTCTATCTAGATGTTGCAGTTGCCGTGGGTGAGTGTGGTCTCGATTTTGGCAAAGGGCGTGCGCCTGAAGATGAGCAGGCTAAATGGTTCAGGCTGCAGCTGGAGCTTGCCGACGAAAAAAAACTTCCGGTTATCGTCCATGCCTATAAGTCATCAGATCAGGTGCTTCAAGAACTCAAGGCTTTCCCAAAGGTGCGAGGTGTGATTCATGGTTTCTCTGGTAGCCAGCAGCAAGCTGACCGGTTTATGGAACGGGGTTTTTACCTGGGTATAGGGGGAATAGTGACTCGAAAGCAGGCGACCAAATTAAGATCCGTGGTCACGAAGATGCCTTTGGAATACCTGTTGCTGGAGACCGATGCACCGGATCAGCCGGGAGTCGAGCATCTGGGTCAGCGTAATGAGCCGGCATTTATCGTCGAAATTGCCAATGAGATCGCTACGATGCGAGGCCTCAAGGTGGCTGAACTGGTAAACGCCTGTAATCACAATGCGAGAGAGTTGTATGCAATATGAGTAAAGCACAGGAACGTACAGAGATATTGATCGGGAGAGCGGGGCTTGATTTCCTTTCTGGAAAGCATCTGCTGGTGGTCGGTATTGGAGGTGTTGGCGGTGCGGTAGCCGAGGCTTTGACCCGGGCTGGTGTCGGGGCCATTACATTGGTTGATCACGATAAAGTGGGGCTGTCCAACATGAACCGCCAGCTTGTTTGCACTCATGCAACCCTCGGCATGGACAAGGCGATTGCCATGGGGGAACGGCTTGTCTCAATCAACCCTGATCTGAGGCTGAATGCCCATGTCGGCTTTTTAAATAAAGATACCATCGACTCGTTTCTTCAGGATGGCGGTTTTGATTATGTGCTTGATTGTATTGACTCCGTAGCATGCAAGGCTGAATTGGTAGCGACCTGCCAAAGGTTAAGCATTCCTGTGGCATCGAGTCTTGGAGCCGGTGGTCGACTGGATGTGACCAAGGCAGAGATCACAAGGTTGAAAGACACATATAATTGCGGGTTGGCAGTAAACCTTCGTAGAAAGCTTCGACGGTTGGGCATGTCGCTTGATTATCCGGTGGTTTTTTCAGGAGAGTTTCCTATCAAGCCACTTCCTCAGCAGCCTGTTGAACATGATCCGGAGGCATTGCCGAGAGCTGTTAACGGAACAATCTCTTACATGCCCAATCTGTTTGGCTTTATGCTCGCCGGATATGTAGTCAATGATCTGCTCAAGAGGGGCAATTTTATTAAGAAGTAAGCCTTAAGAGTTGTGTAGGCACTTTATGCGATGCACGTTATTCCAATGCTGGTCTATACTTCGGGAATGGAAGGGCGAAGAAATAATTACGATGTCACCAATCAGGTGAACGTCACCGATGTCGGGGCAGTGTGCAACGAAGTGTGCATGCTGTTGACGAGCCTGTATCCCAAGCGTTCCACGCGTTCGATCAAGGAAGCTTTTCAAATTGCTTCGGATCTGTTTCGTGGAGCCTATCCGGGTTACCGCCCATGTGATACACCTTATCATGACCTTCAACATACACTTGATGTGACTCTGGCGATGGCAAGATTGCTGTATGGTTATGAGGTGTCGGCCGGAAGTGGTGAAAAGCTTGGGATTGATATGGTCAGGCTCGGGATTGTTGTGGCGCTATTTCATGATTCCGGCTACGTGCGCAGGACCGGGGATCGGCGACACTCGAATGGCGCTGCTTATACCAATAGGCATGTCTCTCGTGGCGGACGTTTTTTAGCATCAATTCTGCCTGAAATCGGGATGTCTGAGATGGTACCGGTTGCCCGCAGGCTTATTCATTTTACAGGTTATGAGATTGCAGTCCCATCTATTCGATTGCATGACTCAAGTCACCGTACACTTGGCAAACTCCTCGGTAGTGCGGATCTGATGGCGCAAATGTCAGATCGCTGTTATCTGGAGAAGTGCCGGGATCGTCTTTATCCGGAATTCGTTGCTGCCGGCATGGCCGGTGAAGGGATGGGGGATCGTTCATTTCATTCCCCGGAAGAGTTGATTTTCAGGTCACCTCAATTCTTCAGGCATATTCTTGATGATCGCCTTGATCAGGTCATGGGTGGCGTTCACAGCTATGCGAAGCTCTTTTTCCTTCCTCAAAAAAATTTTTACCAGGAGGCGCTGGAGCGAAATTACGACTATTTGAACCGAGTTGTAGAGCGGCGTGATTTAACACTTTTGCGCCGTGAGTCGCCGTGGACTTTAGTTGTCAGTCCTGACGCTATTCTTCTTGCTGCGTAATCGTTAAAAAGGATGGATGTGTTGTCGAAAGGCTTTTCTGTGTAGCCTGATTAGATGAACAGTACGATCATTTCCATCACGATATATCTATTTGCTGCAAATCTGGTGGCAGGTGGGATCTATGTTTTTGGAAAGAAAAAGGTTGGTTTGCTCCGGATAGAGTACCCCTTTATTTATACGCCATGGCTGGCATTCATGGTGTTGTTACCAAGTTTTTCAACGCTTCCAGGAGTGGCAGAGAGTGATCTTGCCTTAAAGTATTTCCTTCTTATGGTTCAGGGTTTCAGCTGTGGGATATTCGGAGGCATGGTGCTATTGCCACGTTTCTGGATTAAGGCTGATACGACGGCACAAAAATTGAAGATTACGCTGATAAGCAGCTTGGTTGTGACGATTCTCTATCTCTTTTCACGTTGGCTGCTGCTTCAGGCCTTTTACTACATTCTAAAATAGTATCATCGCCTCTATTGCAGAGCATGAATTTTATCCGAATTCATGCTTCTAATAATTTTGGAATTATAACTTACCATGTGCGTCATAAGACTCATGAGGATGTTTTGGTTTTTCGTGATCAGGCTACAGTAGTTTTTTCGAGTTAATTCGTAGGTGGTGCAGTTGCTATAGGCAGTTACGGTTGCCGATGAGTCCCCGCCGGAGAAGAAGCTCATCTCCCCGAATAGAGCGGCTTCTCCGATCTCCGCTAAAAAGATTGACCGACCCTGGTCTTTGCAGGAAATACCGGCGCTGCCAGATCTCAGGATATTTAGTCCTTTCCCGGCTTCTCCCTGTCGTATGATCTCATCACCGGTAGAGAAGTGCTTGGCTTCAAACACCTCGTTGATTAAGATAATATCATTATCATGTAACTTGTGTAGCAGGATGTTTTCTTCCATCCATGTGATATCTATACTCATAAGCGCCCTTCCCGACGATTCATTATCTATCAATTATATACTATACTATGTCCAGCAGTCATCTCTCTGTGATTAAAATCACTCGGATGCTGATGTAAGATCAGATGTCCTGAAGGGTGGCTACATTCCAGCACTGTTGAAGATCCTGTTCAATGGCTGCAACAACCTCCGCATCAAGCTTGCCGCATGTGACCTCATCCTTGAGAATAGAAAGAACTTTTTCAGGAGGCATGGATCTTCGGTATGGCCGCTCTTGAGCCAGTGCCTGAAAAATATCAGCCACGGCAATGATTCTTGCTTCAAGTGGGAGGCGGCTCTCTGTCGAGCGATAGGGATATCCGCTTCCATCGACACGTTCGTGATGTTGTCCGGCCCACTGGGCGATCTCTTCAAAACCGCTAATCCGTTTCAGAATATTCAGCGTATCAAAGCTGTGTCGCTGAATAATGGCGAACTCATCATCTGAAAGTTTACCTGGTTTCTCCAAGACTTCATCGGGAACCCTGAGTTTGCCAAGGTCATGAAGCAGTCCCGCCAGTTCAAGCATGTCGCACTTCATTTCTGAAAGTTCGAACTTCTCTCCCAGGAAACGGGAGAGATTAGCAACACCGTCAGAGTGCTCCTGAGTGAATTTGCTTTTTGCATCGACAATGTGAGAAAAAATCTGAATGACACTTTTCAGCTCTCTGAAACTCATATCACGCGCCGCATCATGCGAAATCCATTCGGAGACATACCCATCGACATGTTCACGTTCCAGAGAAAGCCAGAAAGCCTCGGATTGTGAAATATCCAGAAAGGCGTCAACCAGTTCAGGATTGAACCAATCAGCCCTTTTGTCATAAATCTTATCACGAATTTCCTGAGTGCTCAGGAGAATGTTGGGATTTTTAACCTGATGATGCAGGGAGAGTACATCCACACGATCCACCAGATAGATACAGTTTGCGTGGAGGAGCGTCTCCTCATCAAAGGCTTTGCTCTTTAGTTCATGCCAGTGCGTATGATGGTGGAGAACGGTATCAGCCAAGTGGGAAAGCAGTCCTGTGTCTCTAAGCAGCATGGATCCAATCTTGCAGTGCTCCTTCTCTTTCTCCCATTCAAACTGAGCCAACCGGGCATGAACTGCCGTATTGGCAACGCCGCAGTCATGAAGCATCGCGGCCATGAACAGATTATCCAACGGGCCATTTGACCAGCCCATCTGCATGCCCAGTTCGGCAGCCATGAAGGCAACACGTTTTCCATGATGGACCTGAACAACTCCGACAAGATCAAGGGCATCAGAGAGGGAATAGAGGGTTTCGTGAAGGTTGATTCGAAAAGTCGACAAGGCCGCTCCTTCTGGGTTTTAGTCTTCTGCATGAACCTGAATTAATATCTATCGGTAAATTCCCCTATTTGATTAATGGTTTGTCTCTGAGTTTTTTAAAGCATATTCCAAGCCAAGCCAAAGTTTCCGAACAGTGAAAAAAGTTCCTCATTAGTGCGTTTTAATAACGTGTTCAGAAGGTTTTTCTCTGGCATCTTATATGCAGGAGAGCGGCATGAGCACAAACCGGAAAAGTCTGATTTACCATCCTAAGCAGGTGCCTGTTGAGATTCGAGAGGTCAAGGTGAGGCGTGCAGTACAGTGTGAATCTGTAGGTGAGCTGGCTGTTCAGCACTCGGGCAAGATTTCAGTCGGCAGTCAGGTTCTTCTTTCGTTGTACTTGGCTGAATCAGAGGTTTCGCTTCACGGTCGGGTTATCTGGCTTGTTGGTTCGGCCGGCAACTATCTCATTGGCATTACATTTAATGGAAGGCGCGAAGCCTACAGGATGAGAATGATTGAGCAGCTCTATCACATTCAGACATATCAACAAGCTGTTGCCCGACAGGCGGGTCGTTTGTTAACTGACGAAGAGGCGGCTAGGGAGTGGATTATGCGTTTTTCAAAAGATTTCCCCGAAGTGGCTCCAGTCGAATTACACTGAAGCCACTTCGTAGAGCTGGCGGGATTAGCCGGTAAAGGTTGGCTGTGTCTGTTTCAGGTGTGCGCCAGACTCTTTGGTGTTGCTGAGACACTCCGGTGAAACGCCAAGGAGACCGGAAACGCGGTTGATATAGCGATCTTCTCTGAAGTTTATCTCACCATCAGAAATAGCGATATTCCACAGGTCCTTTAAGATTTCAGTGCGCTCTTCAAGGTTGAATGTCTTATTGAGTTGCTCGACCAGTGTTTCAAAGCGGTGTTCGGATTCATTGGCCTGTTCCATTAATGCTTCGCTCTCGTCCGGTGATAGCCCGAAGCGGGCATTTAGAGCCTTTTTAATTTCTGCTTTCTGTTCATCGCGCATGACACCATCCATCGCCATCATGCCAACCAGCAGCTTGGTGACCGCCAGTGTTAATTCGGGTTGATCAGGGTGAAGATCCTCTTCTTCCTGCCACCAGCGTTTAAGCGTCTTCAGCATAGCCGCCTCCCATAAAGTATTCTTGAGCGAAAAGGCCCTTCCCTACCTTATCGGATGAAATGAAGATTTCTTTAAATGTAATCGGCGAAAAAAAAGTGGGGCCATCCCGAAGGATGGCCCCTACAAACTACTGATTCTCTAGGGAGGGGGGGAGAGGGGCGAGAATCAGGTAGCCTGATTATTAGCAATCTCTTCATGCACCTGTTGCATGTCGAGTGCTTTTGATTGTTCGATGATCCCTTCAAGAGCGCTCTTTGGCAGGGCGCCCGGCTGCGAGAATAGCACAATATTTTCTCGAATCACCATCAAAGTTGGAATGGAGCGGATATTGAAGTGAGCACTCAGCTCCTGTTGCTCTTCGGTGTTAACCTTGCCGAAGAGGACGTCACCATGGGTTTCCGATACTGTTTCAAATGTCGGGGCGAAAGCCTTGCATGGGCCGCACCAGGGCGCCCAGAAATCAATGATAGCAAGGCTGCTTTCTGTCACTTCGCTTTCAAAATTATCTTTGGTTAATTCAATGGTTGCCATTATTAACTCCTTCACTATCGATCTTGGTATAATATCATGATATACTAATGTATCAAGTGCTGATTCGGCTGCATGTATATGGAGTGGGGTTGGGGTATTTTTTCCACCTTCTACAGGGTTTCTGTCAGAGCGTATATTTCATCGCCAATGGGTAAGCCTACCCATATTTTACGATAGGGGAGTTTTATGAAAAAATCTCTGTTGATCGCAGCTGCGGCTGCACTGGTAGTCGGCGGTTTCGCCTCTACAGCTTTCGCTGGCCCGGAGGGCAAGTGCAAGGCATGTCACACTTTTGATCAGGGTGGTAAAAACAAAACCGGGCCAAACCTGTTTGGTGTGGTTGGTCGTGCAGCCGGTGCTGTTGACGGCTTTAGCTACTCCGATGCAGTTAAGGGCTCGGGTATTACCTGGACCGAAGACAATCTGCGTAAATGGATTGCTAGCTCCAAGGATATGGTTCCCGGAACCAAGATGCCTAACCAGAAGCTTGAAGGTGATAAGGCTGATAAGGTTATCGAGTTCCTGAAGGGCCTGCATTGATCGTTTAGTTGTTTATGAAAAAAAAAGGCGGCTGAAATCAGCCGCCTTTTTTATCCCCTGATTGCGGGATATGAAGCTAAGGTTATGTCCATTAATGTTTGGCGGACTTGAAGCCACGCTTCACGCGGGTCTGTCTATACTCTCCCCTAAGACAAGCGGACAGGCTCGTCGTGAAGCGTTTCAATTCTTTCTGCCCCAGATGCTTTCAAGATAATCATCTCGTCCTGATCGGCTACGGTAGTACCAGTAACGAAGCGGATTCTTTTTATAGTAGTCCTGATGATACTCCTCGGCTGCCCAGAAGGTTGCAGCCGGAACGATTGGTGTGACGATGGGTTTGCCGAAAATGCCTCTTCTGTCCATTCCGGCTTTTGACCTTATGGCAATTCTCCGCTGTTCATTATTAAGATAAAAAATAGCGCTGCTGTATTCATGGCCACGATCAACAAACTGACCTCCAGCATCGGTTGGATTGATCTGGTGCCAGAAAATATCGAGCAATGACTCATAGCTTACTTTACGTGGGTCATAGATCACCTTGACCACTTCAATGTGACCGCCTCTGCCGTAATCCTTGTAGGTGGGGTGGCTGCTTTTGCCGCCGCTGTAGCCCGAAATGACTGCGCTTACTCCATTCACCTGCTCGAAGGGCTTCTCCATGCACCAGAAGCAGCCTCCGGCGAAAATTGCTTCATCGGCCAGAGCACTCCAAGGCATAAGCATCAGCAAAACTAATATGCAGCGTTTGAAAAAAGACATGTTTCATACCTCCAAAGCATATTGGTCGTACGAAGAGGCAATTTCATACAGTGGGCTTGATAGCGAGGCTTACTTCAAAACAGCTGCCTCCACCCTCACGTGGCAGGCAGGTGACATGGCCTCCATGGCGTTCTGCAATCTGTTTAACAAGCGCTAGGCCTAAGCCGACACCGCCATGTTGGCCTTCAGCTATATGCGAAGGTCGATAGAATGGTTCGAAGATGCGGGACCGTTCAGTCTCCGGTACTCCACCACCTCGATCGCATATCGTCAGTCGGGCGGTGAGATGATGAAGTGAAACGTTTGCATCAATCGTACTTTCACCGCCATAGCGATGGGCATTCTCGAGAAGATTGCGAATCAATCTTCTTAGCAGGTGAAGCTCACCGTATACGAGCAGTGGCTCACCGCTAACATGGGCATGATAGTGCGATGCCTCTTCAGCCAGCAGTCCGAGAAGATCGATCTCTTCAGGGCTTTGAATGCCTTCGGACGCATCCAGCTTGCCGCTTAATAGTATCTCATCAATCAGCCGATCCAGTTCTTCGATGTTACGCTCCAGCTCATCTCTCTTTGATGCATCCGGATTTTCACAGAAGAGATTAAGCGCTATTCGCATGCGAGTCAGGGGTGTGCGTAGTTCATGAGAGGCTGTAGCCAGCATGTTTTTTTGCGTGGTAACCAGATGTTCAATCCGTTCGGCCGTATGGTTGAATCGGTTAGCAAGTTCAGCAATCTCATCTTTTCCTTCAACTGTAACCCGTGCTGAGAGATCTCCCTGGCCCAGCTTCTCCACTCCGGATTGTAACCGCTCCAGACGGCCAGTAAGTCTGCGCACAAGAACATAGACACCAAGTGAGAAGACAGCAAAAGCGAAGAGCAGAAGTAACGGTCCAAACGGCGCTTTTGGTTGTTTTTTATGGGCGGCAACGAGACTGCGACTGTCTGGAAGATGCAGGGTAATCAGAGGCCCGTTTTTTCTTTCGAACTGCCAGCCACGACTATGCCTGTCATGCAACGGAAGCGGTCTGTGACTTGAGGCAATGAGTTGGCCATCAGGTGTATAAAGGCTTAAACGGATGTCGAGGTCATCAGCCAAGGAGCGCAGGGAGCGGCGCTGCATGGCCAGAGGCGCATCCATCGGTGGCAGAGCACGAGCAGTAAGTTTGCCAAGGGAGTCATAGATTCGGACATCCTCGGTGGCAGGGCCGAACATCCACCAGCCCAATGGGGCCAGTACGGCCACTGTGGCGATGATAGCGATAATCGAGAGGTAGATTTTCAGGTAGAGGTGCCGCATGGGGTTTATTCCTGTGCCCGTGCGAAGACGTAACCGGTTCCACGGATGGTAAGAATCCGTTTCGGTTGTTTAGGGTCATCTTCGATCTGGGCACGGATGCGTGAGATGTGGACATCGATACTGCGGTCAAATGCCTCCAGCTCGTGACCTTTGAGAACATCCATCAACGAATCACGGCTCATAACTCGTCCGGCATGTTGGCTGAGGGTATGGAGCAGATCGAATTGGTAACCAGTCAGGTTCAGGGGAACACCATCCAGACGGGCGATCCGTTCATCAGGTGTTATCTCTAGCCTGCCGAAACGATGCATATTTTCATGAGCGTCGTCGCGACGGTTACGGCGAAGTACTGCCTTGATACGGGCCAGCAGCTCTCGCGGATTGAACGGTTTTGGCAGATAGTCATCTGCTCCCAATTCAAGGCCTACGATGCGATCAGTCTCTTCGCCTCTGGCGGTAAGCATGATGATCGGAATATTGGAGAAGCGCCTTATCTCACGGCAAATTTCAAAGCCATCACCATCAGGAAGCATCAGGTCGAGTAGAAGTACCTCATACTTACCACGTTTGAGTTCAGTCAGCCCATCGCTGGCAGTGTGACAGGCGCGCAGCGTCATGCCGCACTGGGCAAAAAAGATCTTTAGCATTTCTGCCTGACGCACATCATCTTCAATAAGTAGAATCGATTTCATGGTTGTTGAGAATGGCATTTTCATCTTGATCCATCAATTGTCGGGCGATTCATTGTTTGCAGGGTGAATGGAAAAAGGCTACCGGCAGGAAAACCGGTAGCCCTCATCCACTGTCGCCTATCGGCGACATTTTCAGTTCCAGTGATGGCCACGACGACTCTCGAAGCGTTCGGACACCTTGTCCGCCATCTGCTGACGCTGTTCAGGTGTCAGTACTTCTGCGATATCAGCCAGCATGGCAGTCATTTCACGGCTGGCTCCATCCATGGATGCGAGCTTCTTGGCACGTAGCGTCTCCAGCGCTGCACGATCCACTGTTGGGGCACTGAGCAGGGCATGAATCTCCTTGCGAGTATCCTTGCCCGCTTGGCGCAGTGATTTCAAGGCGGGCTGATGAGCCTGGAGAATGCTTTTCACCTGCGCTCTCTGTGCTTCACTGGCATCGACATCATCAAGCAAGTGCATGGCGACTTTGTTTGCGCGTTCTCCTGGCTCTCCTTTATCGGCGCATGTGCCTGCTCCGATGGCGAGGTTGGCAATCGATACGATGCCGACGATTACCAAGGCACCCATAATGAATCGGCCTGCGCCTCCTCGTTTGCCGTAGTGGCCATGGTGATGACGACAACCGTTGTCATTTGCCCTCTGTTCGTTATCTGTCGTTGTTTCGATATTGGTTTCATTGTGTTCACTCATTTCAATCTCCTTGTATTGTTTCCGAGAATCTGTCGGACAGGGAGAACTTTGAACCTTTTCTGTTTCTTCAATTTGTGTGGAAGGTAAAGTTTTGTAAAGATGGTCTAATATTCTGAGCTCTCCGTGAGGATTGCCTGAATCTGTTTGCCAGAGGTGAGTGTCAATGCATGAGATGTCACTATGTGAGAATGTGATTCAGATACTGGATGCGAGCGCGAAGGAGCAGGGTTTCGCCGCGGTTAAAACAGTGTGGCTGGAGATCGGTGTGCTCTCCTGTGTGGAGCCGGAGGCAATGCGTTTCAGCTTTGATGTGGTGAGCCGGGGGACCTTGGCCGAGGGGGCGGTGCTGGAGATTGAGAGGGTTCCTGCATCTGCACGCTGCCTATCCTGTCTTCAGGATGTTAGGATTAACCAATATGGTGATCTCTGCCCTCTCTGTGGCGGTAGTGATCTGCAGATATCCGGTGGTGATCAGCTGCGCGTGAAAGAGCTGGAGGTGTCGTAATGTGTACAACTTGCGGATGCGGTGCGGGCGAGACAGTGGTTGAGGGTCATACACATGATCACCACCATCATCATGGCGAAGAGGGTGGCCGCATTGTCCTGCTTGAGCAGGATATTCTTGCCAAGAACGATGCCTATGCTGCTGATAACCGTCGCCTTTTTTCAGGGCAGGGTATCCTGACGCTGAATCTTGTCTCCAGTCCCGGTTCGGGCAAGACCACGCTGCTGGCCAGAACACTGGATGCGTTACAGGGTGACTACCCGCTCGGTGTCATCGAGGGCGATCAGCAGACAAGCCATGATGCCGAACGCATTCGTGAAACCGGTGTGAATGCGGTGCAGATCAATACCGGCAAGGGGTGCCATCTTGATGCCCATATGGTGGGCCATGCCATGCAGACACTTGCACCCGAACCGGGCGCCATGCTCTTTATCGAGAATGTCGGCAATCTCGTCTGCCCTGCAGCATTTGATCTGGGTGAGGCGTACAAGGTGGTCATCCTCTCCGTCACCGAAGGGGAGGATAAGCCGCTGAAGTATCCCGACATGTTTCATGCCGCCGACCTGATGATCCTGAATAAGATCGATCTGCTTCCCTATCTGGAGTTTGATGTTGATCGCTGTCTTGAATTTGCCAGACGCGTCAATCCGAAGATCCAGATCTTGCAACTCTCAGCCACCTCGGGTGAAGGCATGGATGGATGGCTTGCATGGTTGAAAGATGAGCACCGCCAGCTTGCTGGCGAAGCCGTCGAGTTGGTCGCTCAGGGCTGAATGCATTCGAATATTGAAGAGAGCCTGAATATCCCGATTCATACTGGTGGCCGCTCGGTCATGGCGACCGGGGTTGATCTGAAAAACAGTCTCTGCCGGGTTCAGGATGGTGTTGCGCTGCTCTCAAAGCGCTCTGCAGATATCAATGACCCGGCAAACTACAAGCGTGTTGCTGATATCCTGCATCAGGCAGGTGGGATTGATGCGGTGGCATGTGATCTTCACCCCGATCTTCACTCCACACGCCTTGCCACACAGCTGGCTGCGAGGCTCGATGTTCCACTTATTCAAGTGCAGCACCACCATGCCCATATTGCGGCTCTCTTGGCTGAGCATGGCATCGAAGAGCCGGTGGTTGGCGTGGCGATGGATGGCTTCGGTTTTGGTACAGATGGTTCGGCCTGGGGAGGCGAATGCCTCTATGTCGATGGCTGCAAAAGTATCAGGTCGGGCCATCTGAAACCGGTACCGATGCCGGGCGGTGATGCCGCAAGCCGTCAGCCGTGGCGTATGGCTGTGGCGTGGTTAAGCGGACATGTTGATCTGACTGAGGCGTTCGATGGCCTGCCTGTTGAAGCCATACAGAAACTATGTACCTCTGATCGAACAGGATTAACCAGCAGTGCCGGACGACTCTTCGATGCAGCCAGTGCCATTGTGCTTGGCAGCCGCGAGGTCTCATTTGAAGGTGAAGCTGCTATCGCACTGGAGCAGGTGGCGACGGATGTTGAGATCTTCAGAGAGCTGCCCTACAGGCTTGATGAGATCGATGGTCTCTATCAGTTGGATTGTACAGAGGCTTTAGCAGGGCTGGCTGAGGCGGTTCAGGCAGGCGAACCGAAGCCCGAACTGGCTGCTGGCTTTCATCGGATGTTGGCAGCCGGCATGGCCGACATGGTCATGCGCGTGGCCACGGCCAGAAAGGCGCAAACTGTGGTGCTTGCAGGCGGTTGTTTTCTTAATGCCCTGTTAAAAGAGCAGATGATAGCCTCACTTGAGCGTGCCGGGTTGAAGGTGCTTGTTTCCATTCAACTGCCTCAGGGAGATGGTGTGATTGCACTGGGTCAGGCGTGGGTGGCTGTTCAAAAAATGAAGCGAGGAAATATCTGATGTGTTTGGCAATCCCGGCAATGGTTACAGCATTGCACGATAAGAATATGGGCACGGTTAACCTTGGCGGTATTGAGCGGGAGGTGTCGTTGGCACTGGTCGATGCAGCTGTTGGTGATTATGTGATTGTCCATGTCGGCATCGCCATCTCCACCGTTGATGAGGATGAGGCGAAGCGGACGCTAGAGTTGTTTGCCGAATTGGGCGCCCTGGACGATCCGAACGATCTGAATGAA
>JBNKZS010000035.1:0-21789 GCA_050301755.1 Mariprofundaceae bacterium | reverse complement strand
ACCTGCTTGTATGGTGTGTGTTCTCAGCGAATATTATTCAGCTGATCTTCGTACCTGTACTGGCTGCATCTGTACTGCTGCTGTCCCTGGATAGATATCTGGGCTTCGGCTTCTACAATCCGGAAGCTGGCGGTGACGTACTGCTGTATCAGAACCTTTTCTGGTTCTACTCACATCCAGCGGTATACGTGATCCTGCTGCCGTTCATGGGCGTGATTGCAGAAATCTTTGCAACGTTCTCCCGTAACGACTGGTTCAACTACCGTGCAACTGTATTTGCAATCATGGCGTTCATCCCTGCAGGTGCGGACGTTTGGGTTCACCACGCGTATGTAGCAGGTCTGCCTGACTGGCTGCGTGTACTGATGACCTTCTCTACACTGCTGATCTCCCTGCCATTCGGTCTGTTCATGCTTAACATGATCATGACTCTTTATAAGGGTTCAGTTGAGTACACATCTCCAATGGTTTGGGCTGTATGTGCTTACCTGATGCTGATCATCGGCGCACTGACCGGTATTCCTAACGCACTGGCATCTGTTGACTACGGTATCTCTGATTCCTACGTCATCATGTCTCACTTCCATTACGTAATGGCAGTGTCCGGTGGTATGGCGATCTTTGCGGGTGTGTTCTACTACATGCCTAAGATGGCTGGCCGTTACTGCAACGAAGCATTGGGTAAACTGAGTGCTGTTGGTTTCTTCATCGGTATGAACCTGGTTATGGGCCCACTGTACTTCGCTGGTATCGAAGGTATGCCACGTCGTTACATGGACTACGCGATGTTCGCTGATAACACAGTGATCACTTCCGCTCACCACTGGTCTACCATCGGTATCTATATCACATTCGTATCAGCACTGCTGATGCTTGTGGTATTCATCCATGGTGCGATCGCAGGTAAGGAAGCGCCTCAGAACCCATGGCAGTCAGAGTCTCTTGAATTCTCACAGACTGCTATCATTCCTGGCCAGGGTAACTTCCCGGATCCGTTGATCATTCCAGAGGGCTGGACTCCATACGGCTATGGTAAGAACCCACAGATTACTTACGATCTTGAAGCTCGTAAGCATGCTGAGGCTCACCACTAAGTAAGAGGATCAAGGGCGGCTCCCGTAAGGGAGTCGCCCTCCTTTTTTTTGACCTCATTATCACGGTAAGTATAAACCCTATCTTTACCCTGATACTGATTCTTAATTCAGATCAAATTCTAATAAGGAGATAGAGATATGACCGAACAGGTTCTTGATCAGGGTGTTGAACAACGTTCACTGCTGTCTTCATATATCTCCATCTCCAAACCCGGCATTGTCGGCCTGACGCTCGTTGCAGCACTCACCGGCATCTACTTTGGCAATCACGGCGTGATGCCGCACTGGAACCTCATTTTCTGGACATTCCTGACACTGGGTCTGGCAACTGCTGGCTCCTGTATGCTCAACAATGTCTATGACCGTGACATTGATCGCGTTATGAAGCGCACTAGCAACCGCGCCATGGCACTTGACATAATTCCTGTAAAACACGCCCTGATTACGGGCCTTGTGCTGTCAGTAGGCTCGCTTGCTTTGATGGCCTATGTTGTGAATCCTCTTACGGCAATTGTTACGGCAGTGGGTGTGGTTGGTTATGTGGTGGTCTACACCATGATGACCAAGCGAACGACGCCCTGGGCTAATCAGTTGGGCGGTATTGCCGGTGCTGTACCACCTATGGTCGGCTATGCAGCGGTAACCGGTGAACTGGGAGCGGCTGCATGGATTCTGTTCGGTATCATGGTTGTATGGCAGCAACCGCATGCGCTGGCCCTGGCTTTGAAGTATCGTGAAGACTATGCACGTGCCAATGTGCCGGTGATTCCTGTCGCCTGTGGCGTTCAAGCTACCAAGATTCGTATCGCTATTTACACTACATTGCTGGTTCCTGTGGCGACCTTGCCCTATTTCTTCGAGATGGCGGGTGTCTACTATCTGGTTGCTTCACTTGTTTTGAGTGCGATGTTCCTGTTTACCGCTATCCGATTCCTGCTTTCAGACCGTGATTGCGATATGCGTGTATTTGCATTCTCACTGGTCTACTTCATTCTTCTCTTCGGAGTTCTGGTCATCGACGCGATCTGATAACTTAATCTGACCTTTCGGTCACGATTGCCTTAACAGCATCTTTCATCTCTGTATAGTTCGCTCCAATGATAATTTGGAGTGATTAGACTATGTCCGACCAACAACAGATGCGTTCAGTGATGATTGTTTTGGTGGTCGTCTCGTTGCTTCTCTCTGGCTCTATTGCATTGCTACTTCTCTCCGGTGGTGATGAAGTTCAGGAGAGTAAGGGAAGTTCCAGACAGGTTGGTGATAATTTCGTACTCAACAGCAATCATGGATCTGTTTCTCTGCAACAATTCAGAGGCAAGGCGGTATTACTTTTCTTCGGTTACACCCACTGTCCTGATGTCTGCCCAACTACGATGAGTAATGTCGCTGATGCAATGGCGTTGCTTACCAAAGAAGAGCAGGTGTTTGTACAGCCACTCTTTGTTACCGTTGATCCACTGCGTGATACCGTTGAACATCTGGCCAAGTATGTTTCATTTTTTCACCCTAAGCTGATCGGCCTGTCAGGAAGTGAAGCAGAGGTCAGAAAGGCTGCCGAAGCTTTTTCAGTTCAGTATTTTTTGGATGATCAGGCCGATGCTGGTAGGGATAGCTATTATATGAATCATACCAGTTATCTTTTCCTTATCGATCCGAAGGGCAAGCTTGTCGACCTGATGAGCGAACACACTTCACCAGCCGATATTGCCGACGCTTTGCGTCAATACGTTTCAAGATAGCTCAACACCTTGTAGGGTTTAGCAACGACATTTTTTACAGTTCGAGGAAATGATGAAGATAACTATTGTTGCGGTAATTGTGGCGCTTTTTGCATTCACTGCGTATAAAACCTACACGGCAAAATCACTTGATGAGACGCTTCAAGCGGAACGACAGCAATTGATGGTGGTCTCATCAGAAAAACTCAAGTTGCTTCAGAGTGCTGCATCATCGGGTGATCGCATGGCTCAGTATGAACTTGGCCTGCTCTATGCGCGCGGTGCTGACAAACTACAGCAGGATTTCAGCAAGGCTCGGGATTTGCTCTACAAGTCGAGCATCCAGGGTGTGCCTCAAGCCCAGTATCATCTGGGCGAGATGTACGTCTGGGGTGATGGCGTTGAAGTCGACTATGCTGAAGCAACAGTCTGGTTCTGGCTGGCCACTTCACTGGGTGACAGGTATTCCCAGAAACGCCTGCGTGCTATTAACACGCGCATCAGTAATAAGGAACTGGCTGATGCCAAGGTGAAGGTGGACAAGCTCTGGAAAGAGATTCCACACGACCTAAAAATTGAAAAGAAATCACTGCATTAATTTATATCTTTAGGAGATGAACATGGATGAACAGCAAAGAAAGAAGAAGGAAAGGAACAAGGTGCTTGCAGGATTGGGGTTAACAGCAATTATTTTTGCATGGTTTCTGATCTATCTGTTTTCAGTTATGCCCAGTAACGGCTCATGAGGTTGATAAAAAAAAGCCAGCGAACTTCGCTGGCTTTTTTTGTGGATTGAATTTCGATCAGTTGCCTTTTTTAACACCCAGCTGGTACTCCATCTTCCCGTCAGGGTGATAAAATTCGACCGCCGGTAGTGACAGGGTGTAGCCATAGGTCTTGGCCCAATCCTTCATCGCTTCATAACCCTTGTAGGAGCCCATCATGGCACCACCGTCAAAGGTTGCGATAAGCACTTCACGAACGGGAAGGGTCTCAGTCTCCAGCGGGCCCGGTACGTAATCACGTTTTGAAACAAGATAGCCCACCTTGCTGCGGCGTTGGCCTTCATGAACATTGCTGTCATCCAGAATCATCAGGAAAGGCGTTTTTGCCTCGATATTGGCTTTTTTAAGTATTTCAGCCACTTCATCAAATTTGTCGTGAACTTTGTCGTAGGGGCCGACATTAACCATATAGGCAACCTGATAAGGCTCGGACATCCCTTTGGAAACAGTGGCTCTGGTAAAAGATCCCAGGTACCACATAACCACGGTGCTTCCCATGATGGTTAAGGCCAAGGCAAGGATCACGGTTACAAAAAATTTTTTCGAAGGAGTAAAAGCTTGTTTTGTTGGCATCTGTTAAGGGGCTCCGGGGTTGGAAAATTGAATGGGAGGTACCCTATTTTCTTTAAGGAAGCAGGTAAAGCTCCGCCGCTGTCCATATGATTTCAAGAAGGTTATCCTTGGCCAAACTTTGGAAGGTGCCTCATGAGTGATTCAGACAAAAGGAAGGGGATCAATTTCCCGCTTTTAATAACCTCAATTGTGATCGTCGGGACAATGACCGCTCTATTCACCATGAAGGTGCTTGATAGCAGGATTGAGAGAAAGATCGAGAAGGTTAAGATTACTGAAGGGCAGCTCGCCGAGTTCATCGTTAAAGTCGATGCGATGGTGGCAAAGTATACCGTTCGTCATGATGAGGATGGGCTGCCGATTGTTCATCCGCCTGTCGGTTCGGAAGTCTATCTCCTTGCCCAGAATTACAACTTCGGAAAGTTCACGCTGGAACTGGAGAAAGGCAAGGCCTATAAGCTTGTGCTTGCCGCTAAAGAGATGAAGCACGCCATTGTTGTCCATGAGTTGAAGCTTCAGAATCGGATCAAACTTGGTGAAATCAAGACGATTGAGTTTATTCCTGCCAAAGCGGGGACATTCAGAGTTGTTTGCGGTGAGTGGTGTGGCGTTGGTCATGCCTCCATGGTTGGAAAAATTATTGTTACTGAATAACCATTCTCTCTTATATCTATAGAAACTGAACGAGAAAGCTGCTGCGCCGAAAGGTGTGCAGTGGTAAAGTTCGCCGCCATTAATTTGGCACATACGATCGAAACAGGTGAAAATCATGAATAAAGACTACTCACTTCCTAAAGTTGATGGCGCACGCCTGCAGGTTGCTTCGGGTTGGCTAGCCATTGCGGTGGGTTTTTTGCTTGCCTCAGGCATTTACCCGCTTTTGTTGGCACTTGCCCGTACCACCTATGAGATGCCGTGGAAGGACTTTTTCTATACTGCACTGGTATTGCATGTTGATTTCACCGTGCTCTGGTGGCTGCTCGCGATTGCAGCTGTCTTCTGGACCCTTGCCTCCAGTGATAGAGGGCTGGCCTGGAGTAAGCTGGCAATGCTTCTGTTCGTAGTCGGTGGCGTTTATGCTGCAATTGCGCCGCTGCTGGCCGATGCCAATCCGCTGACCAATAATTATGTGCCCATGCTTGAAGACAACCGCTTTTTCCGCAAAGGCCTCTACCTGCTTGGCTGTGGCGTATTGCTTCTTGTGCTACGGGCGATTTTCACCATTTCTTGGAAGGATCTTTTTTCAGATGAGGGCGGTGCCGTTCGCTTCGGAATCTGGGCTTCCGCGGTTGCCGGTCTGATGGCGATCGTGGCTTTGGGATGGAGCTATTTTTCTCTGCACGGCATGATCGAACCTCTTGCTGGTCGAGCCTATTTCGAAACTCTTTTCTGGGCCGGTGGTCATGTGCTTCAGTTTACACACACGTTGCTATTGATGGTTGCCTGGCTATGGCTGGCAACGATTTGTGGTGCGAGATTGAGTGTTGGTTCTAAGCCTGTGACAGCACTGTTCCTTGTTACCCTCCTTTGTGTGCTGATTACGCCCTGGCCGTTCCTTACACGCGAGGTGAGCGATCCTGAATTTATGTCATGGTTCGTCTGGTTGATGCGTGACGGTAATGGTGTGGCCTCATTCTTTGTCGGCATGCTGGTTTTCTGGGGTGTGATGAAAGGTGCTTTGCCAACCAAAGAGAATCACCATCTCTATATGTCACTGCTGTTCTCGGTCGGGCTGTTTGCACTCGGCGGCGTACTCGGTCTCTTTATTGGTGAGAGCAGCACCCTGATTACAGCCCATTACCACGGCTCGATTGTGGCCGTGACCATGGCCTTCATGGCGATGACCTACTACTGGCTGCCACAGTTTGGATTCGCTATGCCGAATCTCAAGTGGGCAAAAATTCAAGTCTACGCTTATGCAGTCGGTCAGTTTGCCCATATTATCGGTCTCGCCTGGGGTGGTGGCCACGGTATGAAGCGTAAGGTGGTCGGCACGACTCAGGATATCGGTGTGCAGGCTTTCATTACCCCGCAGGACCTTGTCGGGCTGGGCGGCGTGGTTGCCGTGCTCAGTGGCGTTCTGTTCGCGGTAGTGGTGCTTCCTGTGCTGATCAGAGGTCGCAAGGCCGGCTCAGCGATGAGTGGTGAGGTATAATCATGATCGACGACATTCGATCCGTTCATAACAGGCAGATCGCCTATTGGCTTCTTTTCGTCTGTGTTGCCATCTTTATTATGCTGGTCATTGGTGGTGCCACGCGCCTGACCCATTCTGGCCTCTCAATGATGACATGGGATCCTCTGATGGGCTGGATTCCGCCGTTGTCAGAAGCTGCATGGATGGAGTCATTTAAGCATTACCAGAAGATTCCTGAGTTCTATGAGCTCAACCCCGACATGGATCTGGAAGGCTACAAGGGCATCTTTATGCTTGAGTATATTCATCGTGTCTGGGGCCGGCTGATCGGAATCTTCTTCCTGCTGCCGTTTCTCTATTTCCTTCTTGCCGGAAAACTTCACAAGTCATTGCGTCCGCAGTTGATCACCATGTTTGCCCTGGGTGGCCTTCAGGGGTTGCTCGGCTGGTATATGGTAAGCAGCGGTTTCGATAGTCAGCATGTAAGTCAGTATCGCCTGACGGCGCATCTGATGGCGGCATTTCTGATCTATACCTATATTTTCTGGGTGGCCTTGGGCTTACTGTATCCACGTAGCGAAGCCAGCCTTTTTGAGGTGGGAGTACTGCGCCGTTTGATGGTTGCTCTGGTCGCTTTGATGGCAGTGACGATTGCGGCTGGTGGTTTTGTGGCGGGCCTGAAAGCCGGTTTTGCCTATAACACCTTCCCGCTGATGGATGGTCGTTTTATTCCTGAAGGGTACGGCATGATTGAACCGTTTTACCTGAACTTCTTTGAGAATATTGCAGCCGTTCAGTTTGATCACCGGCTTCTTGGCGAGTCTGTACTTATCTTTGTCCTCGGACTCTGGTTCTATGCCAGACGTTTTGAACTGGTGGGCCGTGCGAAAGTCGGGTTTAACCTGATGCTGGGCATGGTTGTCATCCAGTTTGTTCTCGGTGTAGCAACGCTGTTGATGGTTGTGCCTGTTCCATTGGGCGTGGCGCATCAGGGCGGTGCGATGCTGCTCTTCTCGACTGCACTTTTCACGCTTCACGCGCTTCGTGCACCGAAAGCATAAATAGAAACAGAGACAGGTTATTATGAATCCAATTGAACGGCAGGGAACATTCTCATTAGCGGGCATCTACGGGCTTCGCATGCTCGGTCTGTTTATGATTCTGCCTGTCTTTGCACTCTATGCAGAGGGGCTTGAAGGGGTAACACCAACCCTGATCGGCCTGGCACTCGGTATCTACGGGCTGACCATGGCACTGTTCCAGATTCCGTTCGGCATGCTCTCCGATCGTTTCGGTCGCAAGCCGATTATTACGTTCGGGCTGATCCTTTTTGCCATCGGCAGTGTGGTGGCGGCAACATCGGATTCGATCATGGGCGTGATTCTTGGTCGAGCCATTCAGGGAGCCGGTGCGATTGCAGCGGCCATGATGGCGCTGCTGGCCGACCTGACCCGTGAAGAGCATCGTACCAAGGCGATGGCGATCATGGGCGTCTCTATCGGCATGTCATTTACACTGGCGCTGATGCTCGGCCCGTTCCTGAACAATGTCATCGGTGTTTCCGGCATCTTCTGGCTTACGGCACTGCTTGCCGTTGCCGGTATTGGTGTGCTCTATCTGATTGTTCCCGACCCGGAGGTCTGCATCACTCATCGTGATGTGGAAACCGTCCCTGCCCAGTTGAAGCAGGTGTTGTTTGATAGGCAGTTATTGCGACTCGATTTCGGTATTATGATCCAGCACGGTATCATGATGGCCATGTTCAGTGCGCTACCGTTTGTGCTGCGCGATTATCTTAACCTTCCGAGCGAGGATCACGCCTGGTTCTATCTGCCGATTCTTGTTCTTTCTGTCTTTGGCATGGTGCCGCTGATCATTATTGCCGAGAAGAAACAGAAGATGAAGCAGGTGTTTGTCGGTTGCGTTACACTGATGGTTGTTTCTGAATTGATGCTGGGAATGTTTCACGATTCGCTGCTGGCTGTATTCTCGGGCCTGCTCTTTTTCTTTGTCGCTTTTAACGCACTGGAGGCGAGTCTGCCATCACTGATTTCACGCATGGCTCCGATCGATGGTAAAGGAACAGCCATGGGCGTCTACTCAACATCTCAGTTTTTCGGTGCGTTTTTGGGTGGTACCTGTGGTGGTATTCTGAGCGGCCTGTTCGGATTGGAAGGTGTCTTCTTTGCCTGCGCATTTGTGGCCCTTCTCTGGGTCATGGTAGCTCTCGGCATGAAGGTTCCTGCTTACCTTTCCAATTATATGACGCATGTTGAGGAGCATCTACTTGATGATATCAAGGCTCTGAACGAGAAACTTCTGGCCGTTGCCGGTGTGCATGAGTCGAAGATCGTCAGCGAAGAGGGCATCGCCTATTTGCGTATCGATAAGAAGAAGTTCAATCCTGAAGATATTGAAAAGGTCTTAAGTTAGACAGGGCTTCGGGGCCTTCGCCCCCTTTCACTCAATGCTTTTGTGAGCTGGTGAAGTGTGATTTGTCTCTATCATCAGCCCGGAAGCGGGCAGCGAGCGAATATCATCGGCTTATAAGCTCAGGCGGATTAATTAATCAGCCCACTTCATCCAATGGCGCAGCACATGGGCAATATCCTCAGGGGGAGCCTGATGGCTCATCAATTGGGCGAGGTTTCCATCAGGCCTGACAATAAAGATATAGGTTGAGTGGTTCATCGAGTAGTTGCCAAGTTCGTTCGGTTTGTCTTTCTCGTAGGCAATCAAAAATGCTTTGGCCGCTGCTTCAACCTGATTCTCAGTGCCGCTCAAGCCGGTGATTTCAGGATGAAAGAATTTGGTGTATTTGGCCATTGTTTCGGGCGTATCACGTCTGGGATCAAGTGAGACGAACAGCGTACTTACCTTTGCCCTCTCTTTTTCACTTAACATGTCGAGTGTGCGGCCGAAGTTCACCATGGTGGCAGGGCAGACATCAGGGCAGTGGGCATAGCCGAAAAAGATCAGTCCCACTTTTCCCCGGATATCTGAAAGGGAAAATGAGCCACTGGTGCTTTGCAGGTCGAGAGAGAGCTCGAATTGGGGAAACTCATTATCAGGGATCTTGTTGATGTTATACCAGCCGAAGGCTGCTGCACTTAATGCAATCACAATGCCGATGACTGGAAGTAGGGGGCTGCTTTTGTTCATCGAAAAGATATCTCCGCTGTAAGTTTGAGTTGCGGCATATGCTAGCAGTTATCCATGTCGCTTGGCAGCATGAATCAAATAGGCACATACTGGTCCAATGAACGATTATCTTGTCTCGTTTCTCTTTTATGCCGTGCCGGCCAACATCATTGCTGGTGCGATTGTATTCGCCGGTGTGAAAAGGATGCAGGCGAAGTGGCATCCGTCCGAATACCTGTTCATCTATCTGCCGTGGCTGGGTTATATCGGGCTGACCCTGGTTATTTTCGGTGATCTGAACAAAGTTCCCGAACTGGGAGCAGTAAAGGTGTTTCTGACCATTTTTCAATCCATCGGTTCTGGGTTGATGGGAGGCCTTGTTTTGGCCCCAAGGCTGGTTATCAAAAAGAGCAAGCTCAGCCCATTAACCATTACAGCGATCAGTGCCACATGCGTGACAATTCTTTACACCAAGTTCCGAATGATGCTCTTTATCATGATAGAGGCCTTGTCAACGGTGGTGCCGGCCTGATAACTAATCAGGCCTTCAGAGTGATCAAATCAACTTAAGATAGGCGATGATCGCCTTGCGCTCTTCAGGATCACTGATACCTGGAAGTGCCATGCGGGTCTTTTTCTTGATAGCGCGCGGGTTTTCAAGCCACTTGTCCATCGCCTCTTCACTCCATGTCTCGAAAGGAATTCCTTCGATTGCCGGCGCTCTTCCCATGATGCCTTTCAGTGTCGGACCAACCTTTCTGATGTTGCGATCAAGCGAGTGGCAGGATGCGCATTTCCGTTTGGTCAGGTCCGCGCCTTCAGCAGAACTCAGGGCGATGGCATTGATGGTGGAGCCCAGAGCATCCCCTGTTTGAGTTGACGTGTTATTTTCACCGCTGCAACCGGTAACGAGGACGGCAGCAATCAACATCATCAAATAGTACGAGCGCATGGTATGAATCTCCTTAATGAACACGGTTACTCTGAGCACTATCAGTTTTTATTCAAGAAGGGACTGACTAGGTCAAGCCCCATCAGTGCCATCAACATGATAAAGGCAACAAAGGCAGCAATCAGCAAAACCACGGGGACGATCATGATGGCCGTGGCGTTGCCACGCTCAATGCCAGCATGGTGAACGAGGCCCATCCAGCTGATGATGAACTGCCAGATGATAGCCGGAACAATCAGGAACCATGAAAAATCAAGTAAGACAGGGACGCTGGAGTAGGCAGCCAGCTGGAATGCTGAGGCATGGTCCAGCTCGTAATTGGTAAACAGGTGAACACTCCAGTATAGATACCCGGCCCATAGCCAGACAAGCAACAGTCCGGCACCTTCCATGGCGGGCAAGATGGAAATCATCTTCTCCTGGCTGATCTGGTAGCTGTCGATGAGTGATGGGATAAAGAAGATGAGAAGAAGAAAGATAATGCTGTTGCGATAGCTATCCGTGGTTTCAAGTCCCTGAAAGAACACTTTGGGCTTGAATGCGACAGATCCGATGCTGGTAAAAAGGGTGGAAGCAAATGCTTCGGCTCTGAAATAGGGTTGCATTCCAACCTCCTCTGCAAGTACAGGGGTAATGATAGCAGCGATTTCTGACGAACAATAGTGCAAGGCCACTATGATTTGAGTACCCTTGCGCCTCTTTCGTGAATGGAGTTCAGATGAGTTTGGTGAAACATTTTGCCGGCAAGCGCCCGGCATTACTGATTGTGATGGATGGCTGGGGTATCGGAAAGGGTGGCCCTGAAGATGCGATTGCACGTGCCAGTACGCCTGTATTTGATCAACTCTGGGCCAACTATGCCCACACCGAATTGATGACACATGGCCCCTATGTCGGCTTGCCCGCTGCCAAGGATCTCGGCGGTTCGGAGGTGGGGCACCTGACCATGGGCGCCGGAAAAATTCTTGATCAGGGACCGACCCGAATCAACAAGGCAATCGTTGATGGCTCGTTCTATGAGTCCGATGCGCTGCATCAGGTTACCTCGTGCTGTCAGTCCGGTGGTACCCTCCACCTGCTCGGCCTTCTCTCCGATGGCAATATTCACTCGCACATCGACCACTTCATTGCCCTGATTGATTACGCTTTCGAGAAGGGGATTCAATCGCTACGTCTGCATGCACTGCTCGATGGTCGTGATGTCGGCATCCAGTCGGCGGAAAAGTACGTGGCTCGAATTGAAGAGGCCTTTGCCTATATCAATACGCATAACGGTTTCGACTATTGCATCGCCTCCGGCGGCGGCCGCGAACAGGTGATCATGGACCGCGACAATAACTGGTCGAAGGTCAAAGAGGGTTGGGATGCCATGGTGCATGGTGTTGCCGTCAACCGTTTCGGTTGCATGCTTGATGCCATTAACCACTTTCGTGACGAAACCCCCGGTATTGTCGACCAGGATCTTCCCGGCTTCGTTATCGTAGATTCCAATGATGACGCGGTAGGCAGAGTCGATGATGGTGATGCCGTGGTCATGGTGAACTTCCGTGGCGACCGTGCCATTGAGATTACCGAAGCCTTCTGCCTGGATAATTTCGGTGGTTTCGAGCGAGGCGGCAGTCAGGGAAAAGGTCCTGATGTGACCTACGCAGGCATGATGGTGTACGATGAAGACCGGAACCTGCCGGAGCTTCAGTTGATGGGACCGACCAAGGTGCCGGAACCGTTTGGCAAGCGGATTCTCGAAATGGGTATCAAGCAGTTTCGCTTAACTGAAACACAGAAGTATCCGCATGTTACCTTCTTCTTTAATGGCGGCTATCGCGAGCCTCTCGATGCTTCAATGGAAGATTATATCCTGATCCCGTCCGACAGGGGGGTGACCTTTGCCGACAGGCCGCAGATGAAGGCGATTGAGATTGCTGACAGGGCCATTGAGCTGATCGAGTCCGGGGCATATGGATTCGGACTGATCAATTTCGCCAATGCCGACATGGTCGGCCACTGCGGTCATATTGAGCCGGCAGTCAAGGCGATCGAAACAGTCGATCAGGCAGTCGGCCGTATTGTTGATGCGCTGCAGAAGGTTGGTGGAACAGCGCTGATCACCGCCGATCACGGTAACGCAGAGGAGATGCAGATTGAAATTGCCGGCGGTCATGAGCCATCCACCAAGCATTCAATCAATCCTGTCCCCTGCATACTGTTCGATCCCGGGTTTGATCGCTCTTACACACTTGTGCAGCCCTCCGAGACAGACGAAATGGTGGATCGTCCCGGTCTCTCCCATATCGCCTCCACCCTGTTTGAGATGATGGGTGTTGAGCCACCTGCTGATCTGCAGCCTTCTCTGATTCGATAAGTGTAATTTGCATTAAAGTTTCTTCCCCCATTACCGATGGTAAGGGGGCCATGCATTCAAAATTCGCCGAGTGGAGAGTTCCGCTTACTGTACTGCTGATCGGATTGACGCTTTCTATGATTGCGTGCTCCTATGTGCGTGATTGGGAAGAGGCTCATAATCTTAAAGAGATCACTTACCGTTCTGAAAGTCGCCTGGTGGCTTTCAAGGGGTCCATAGGCACAGCCATTAAGATGGCTCAGGATGTGAGATTAGCCATTTTACATGAGCTGGTTTTAGAGGCTGGCGATGAATTAACGGAAGCCGAGTTCGCTTCGATTGTTCAGGGCAATTCGTCGGTTGAAGAGTTGAAAGCGTTGAGAAGTATGGCATGGGTTATAAGGTCTGAAGAGAAGCCTCATTCAGAGTTCAGTTATCCGGCCGTATATTCTCTCTTTGAATCAGGTTTCGGTGTTCGATTGGGTGTTGATGTGGCTGAAAACCCGACCCACAGGGAGCACATTAAGAGTGCTGCCAGAAGTGGGGAGGTTGTTGCCGACCTGCATTTGGACAGGGATTCGCATCAGATTGTTTCTCTCTTTGTCCCGGTATTTTCTTCGGTTGCAGTAACCCCCGATCATCTTGATGAAAAAAATCTGCTGGGCGTGGTATATTCCGAATGGGATGTCGGTGCTCTTCTTGAATCAAGTTCGACGGCTCTTCCTGTAAGTGGTCTGGATTTTTATCTACACTCCCTAAATCCATCGGGTAAGGATATCTTGTTATACAGGCATGCCTCCCGGACCAGGTCGGATATCAATGAAGGGAAGTATAATGAAACGGTCTGGCGGGAGAGTTTCTCCGTGGCGGAACACCAGTGGCTGCTCAGCTCAGCGCCATCACCATATTTTGTGGATACCCATCCGGTCATACTTGCCTGGGTTGTTGTCTTTGTCGGGGTTTTGATCTCCTTGCTCTCATCCATATACGTCTGGCGTGTCTCCGTCAGAAGCAGGTTGATTGAAAGGGAGGTCGAGTTGCGAACAGCTGAAGTTAAACGTAGTCAGTTGTCGCTTGAGGAGACCCAGAGAATTTCCCATCTTGGTGGCTGGGAGTGGATGGTTGATAGCGATGCTCTCCTCTGGTCAGATGAAGTTTTTCGGATATTCGGTTTCGAGCCGCAATCATTTAAGCCCAGCTATGAACGTTTTCTGGCTGCAGCGCACCCTGATGATCGGGGCCGATTGGAGAAGGCTGTCAATGAAGCGCTGGAGGATAAGCCCTATAGTATTGTTCATCGAATCGTCCTCCCGGATGGTGGAATAAGATTTGTGCATGAGCAGGGAAGAGTTGAGTGCAATGAGCTGAACAAGCCGGTTCGCATGGTTGGAACGGTACAGGATGTAACCGAGCAGCACAGGGCCGAGCGCAGGCTTCACAGGCTGGCTATGGCACTTGCAGAAACTGCAGAATCCGTGGTGATCACCAATAAGGAGGGTTTCATTCGTTATGTGAATCGTGCCTTCGAGAAAATGAGTGGTTATTCGGAAGATGAAGTGCTTGGAAAGAAGCCCAGCATAGTTAAGAGCGGTGACCATCCAGACGAATATTATGAAACGCTCTGGAAGAGACTTGCCGGTGGAGAACCGTGGTTCGGAACCTTCACCAACAGAAACAAGCATGGCGAAAAGTATAAGGTCGAGCAGACCATCTCGCCGATTCGTGATATGCAGGGCAATATCACCGGCTACGTGGCAGTTCAGCGTGATGTGACGGGTGAGCAGGAGCGACGGGCCAAGATGGAGCATGCCCAGCGCCTCGAATCGCTTGGTATCCTGGCAGGCGGCATCGCACACGATTTCAACAACCTTCTGACCTCCATTATGGGCAATGCAAGCCTGGCCAGGATGAAAAAAGATATCAGCGAGATAGATAAATATATCGGCCGCATTGAATCTGCCGGGGAGCACGCAGCCGAATTATGCAGACAGATGCTGGCCTATTCGGGGCAGGGTGATTACGTCAGGGAGTGGTTCAGCCTGAATACTCGAATTCATGACATGAGCGAATTGATGCAGGTTTCACTCAGCAAGAATACTCAATTGCACATGGATCTGGAACAGTGCAACTGCATGATCAATGGTGATAAGTCCCAGATTCAGCAGGTGATCATGAACCTGATTATTAACGCCTCCGAAGCGATTGAAGAGACGGGAAGAGGAGGAGAGATCAGGCTCTCTACTTCTCAGGTTCAAATGAGTGAAGCTGACTTTGATCACTGCATCCATCAGGAGGGAATGCAGCCGGCTGCCGGAACCTATTTCTGCATGACCGTAAGTGATAATGGTTGTGGAATGGGTGAAGAGACAAGGTTGAAGCTTTTTGATCCATTCTTCACCACCAAATTTACCGGGCGCGGTCTGGGTACCAGCGCCATGCTCGGTATTGTCCAGTCACATAACGGAGCGCTCAATGTCGAAACGGAAGAGGGCGTTGGAACGACATTCAAGATCTATTTCCCATGCAGGATGAGCGAAACTCTGGAGGGTTCTCTAAGATTTTCCGAGCCTGCAAAGGGGGGGGGCGACCTCACCGGCAGAACCATTCTTGTTATCGATGATGAGGATTACATTCTCGATATCGTTGGTTTGATGCTGGAGGAGATCGGATGCAGAACGATGCAGGCAGCAAACGCTACTCAAGGATTGAAACTGTATGCGGAAAAATGTGATCAGATATCGATGATTATTCTCGATATGACCATGCCGGAGATGGATGGTTTGAGTTGCGCAAGAAAGCTGCTGGAGATCAACCCGGATGCAGTCATCGTGATCTCTTCGGGCTACACCAAAGAGCAGCTTGCAGAGCGTGTTGATGGGATGAATATCGCGGGCTTCCTGCAGAAACCCTATTCTCAGGAAGAGCTCTACGCTATTGTGAAAAAACTCAGTTAAATCGTGAGGACGACTGAGTTACGTCAGTAGCTCTTCGATCGCTTTCTTATCGAACTTGCTCGGCAGTCTTGCGCCCAGCTGGGAGACAATACGGGCTGCTGCATGGCTGCCCAGATGACCTGCCTGTTTCCATGTAAGGCCATTGGTGATGCCATAGAGTATGCCTGCCGCGTACATGTCACCGGCACCGGTGGTGTCGATGGCTTCGACATCAACCCCTTCGATGGCAATCACTTCACCTTCATGCATCAGGATCGAACCGTTTTTACCCAGGGTCAGTGCAACGTTTTCACAATGTTCGTGAATGGCATGGGCGCAGGCGATCGGATCATCGAGCCCGGTCAATGATTTCGCCTCCTCTTCATTGCAGAAGAGGAGATCGACCGGCCCTTCGATAAGGCGCTGGAACTCATCACGACAGATATCGATCAGGAACGGGTCGGAGATGGTCAGCGCCACCTTTACCTTGTGTTCTTTGGCCATCTCAATGGCGGTGTAGGCTGCGGCCTTGGTAGATGGACCGGCAAAGAGATAGCCCTCAACATAGAGATACTTGGCCTTGGCAATCTCTTCGGCGGCGATGTCATCAGCACAGAGCGATGCAGAGACCCCGAGATGGGTCAGCATGGTGCGTTGTGCATCGGGTGTGATCAGCACGACACAGGTACCGCTGTCGCCATGATTTGCCGGAACCTCGATAGCGATGCCCAGCTCGTTCATCTCATTAAGGTACTGTTTGCCGAAGGTGTCGTTGCCGGTCTTGCCGGCATAGGCTGCTTTGCCACCCATGTCGGCAATGCCGACAATGGTGTTGGCTGCTGAACCGCCGGAGCAGTAGTTGATCTGGTGATCGGACAGCGCATTGAGAATCTCCTGCTGCCGCGCTGGCTCGGTAAGGGTCATGATCCCCTTATCAATACCGTTAGCCGTGAGAAAGGCGTCGTCACAACGCACCTGCAAGTCCATAATGGCATTACCGACTCCAAAAACATCGTATGACATATCAATACCCTCTTTCTACTAAACTTTGGTCTTAATCCTGACCTGCAACAGTCATATTGGCTATTGCAATCGTCGGGACAGCGGTGGATCCGAACCATGTCAGATCGGATCCCAGATGAGAAATGTTGCCAAACATCTCTTTCAGGTTGCCGGCGATGGTGATCTCGTTGACAGGTTGGACGATCTTACCGTTCGCAATAAGGAAACCTGCCGCTCCGCGTGAGTAGTCACCTGTGACACCGTTGACACCCATGCCCATCATCTCTGTCACAAGGATGCCATCGCCGACCTTTTTTAGCATCTCATCACTATCCAGTGTACCAGGATTGAGAATCAGGTTGGATGGGCCGATACCAGTATCCCCGGTCAACCCCCGTCTGGCGTGACCTGTTGCTTCGCTCTTCAAGCGTGCAGCCGCATAGCGGTCGGTGAGAAAGCCGGTGAGGCGACCATGATCAATGATGGTGCGCTTTCTGCAACGGGTTCCTTCGCCGTCGAAGAGACGATTTCCAAGGCCGTCCGGATGATCGGGATCATCGGTCAGTTGGAAAAATTCAGGAAAGATCATCTCACCACTGCTTTCAGCCAGAAATGATCTGTTTTGCAGTACGGATCTGCCGTTAATGGCGCCGATCAGATGGCCGAGAATGGAGGTGACCATACGGGGCTCGAAGATGACTGTGCTCTGGCGTGTAGAGATGCTCTTTGACCCTATACGTCGCACAGCACGCTCTGCGGCCTCCCTACCGATCAGCTCCGGAGCCTTCAGCTTTGCCAGCTCTCTGGCCCGGGAGTAGGCATAGTCCCGTTGCATGGCATCGCCACGGCCTGCGATGACTGAGAGACTCAGTCCAAGTGACGATTTTCTGTATTCGCCGACAAAGCCATCAGCACAGGCATAGGCGACGTGGGTATTGCCGAATCCGGCTTCTGCCCCTTCGCTATTTTCAATCTTGTCCGAGTATTCAAGCGCTGCTGCTTCGCATGCCAGTGCTGCTTCTCTGGCTGCTTCCAGTGTCCATGCGCTCTCTTTCTGGTCGCGGTTGGCCCAGGCGCAAAGCTCCTCATCTGTCGGGTGATTGGCACCCGATGGTGGCATGGCATCAGGATCGGCTGCAGAGATGCGAGCCATGGTAATCACTTGATCAACCAGAGCACGAATACCGGCATCCGAAAGATCAGAGCTGGAGGCTGAAGCGAAACTCAAACCATCATCGCTTTCGACAAAGGCACGCAGACCGATACCTCGTGAATCTTCACGTTCAACGGTTTCAATCTGACGGTTGCGAACCGATACATTTTCTCCGATATCGTTGACAGCCAGAGCATCGGCGTCGATAGCTCCAGCTTTCTTAGCCATCTCAACAAGTTTGGCGGCGCTCTCTTTCATGATGTTGCTCATGATTCTGTTCCTCCAACAACCATCTCATCAACTTTGAGTGTTGGCTGGCCGACACCGACCGGCACGGATTGACCTCCCTTGCCACAGGTGCCGACACCGGGATCAAGTTCCAGATCATTGCCGATCATCGAGACGCGGGTCAGTACATCCGGGCCATTGCCGATCAGGGTTGCTCCTTTCACCGGTGCTTTGATTTCACCATTTTCAACCAGGTATGCTTCGGAGGTGGTGAAAACGAATTTTCCGGAGGTGATATCAACCTGACCACCACCGAAATTGACGGCATAGAGGCCGTTTTTCATGGATGCGAGAATCTCGTTCGGATCATCCTTTCCGGCCAGCATGAAAGTGTTGGTCATACGCGGCAGTACAGGGTGTGCATAGGATTCACGCCTGCCGTTGCCTGTTGGCTCCACGCCCATCAGTCGGGCATTCTGCCTATCCTGCATGTAGGCGGTCAGAATCCCATCCTCGATCAGTGTGGTGCAGCGAGTTGGCGTGCCTTCATCATCCATGTTGAGGGAACCGCGCCGCTCGGCAATGGAACCGTCGTCCACAACGGTGACACCGGGAGCGGCGATTCGCTCTCCGATTCGGCCGGAGAAGGCGGAGCTGCCTTTGCGATTGAAATCCCCCTCCAGCCCGTGGCCGATCGCTTCATGCAGCAGTACGCCTGGCCATCCGGGGCCGAGCACAACCGGCATGGGGCCCGCAGGCGCTGCAATTGCATCGAGATTCAGCAGTGCAAGGCGAACAGCTTCACGAGTCAGGCGTTCGGCTTCATCGCCTTCAAGCAGTCGGTTCAGGTCAAAGCGACCACCGCCACCGGCAGAACCGGTTTCGCGTTTGCCATTCTGTTCGACCACCACGGAGATGTTGAGGCGGACCAGTGGTCGAGCGTCACTTAACAGTGACCCGTCCATGCGAACCAGATGTACGGTAGAGAATGAGGCCGATACATTGGCAAACACCTGTTTTACGCGCGGATCAAGGCTTCGAGCCAGGCGATCCAGTTTTTCGAGCAGAGCCTTTCGTTCCGGCATGGCGACCGATATGGCAGGGCTTTCAGGACGGTAAAGCCGGTGCTGTGGCCGCTCCGTGTGAATGGATACGGAGCAGTTTTTATTGCTCTCGGCAATAGCGCGGGCGGCACGTGCACACTCCATCAGAGCGGGGTGCTCAAGCCTGTCCGTGTAGGCGTGGCCGGATATTTCGCCTTTGATAACGCGTGCTCCAATCCCCTGATGGGTGCTGGCAGAGACATGTTTGACGCGCCCCTCTTCAAGCGCCAGTGATTCGCTGACTCCCTGCTCAATATAGAGATCGGCATCGTCGGCACCGGCAGGCACCATGGTATTGAGCATTTGTGAGAGGGTCTCCTCTGCAATGGGCAGATGGATAGGCTGAATGGCTTGTGTCATGAACCTGAACTGTTCATGCGCACCCCTCCCTGTCAAGGGTGACGAAAGCGGCTGGTTGGGTTTCGGAATCATCAGGCCGTGCTATGCTCCTGACATGAAATTGCTGAAGAAAGTGAATGATCAGATCAGCCTGCAGATATTGTGTGACCTGCTTGAATCAGGCGGTATTGCTTATCGGGTGGAGGGTGCAGGGATGAATTCGCTTATGCCGTTACCTGGCCTCATTGAGGCAAGGGTTCTGGTAGATGAACAATATATGGAAGAGGCCGAGAGGATTCTGGCTGACATCGAAAAAGCAGGGGGCAGGGATCATGTTTAGAGGGGCATGGGCACTGGTGAAGGGTTTTTCGCTGTTGTTGAGCAGAGAAGAGTTGCGAGCAGTAGTCTGGCGTATGATTCTGCTTCTTCTGCTTCTGTTTATCGGGTTGACCTATGGTGTATTCGAGCTCTCAACGGCCATTGCAGATCGATTCATTCCGACAGGTGATGCGTGGTATGTTGATCTGTTGGCCTGGCTGCTATCCTTTTTTGCCATGCTGTTGTCTCTGGCGGTCGGCGTGGTCAGTTTTGTTACCCTCGGCTCCATTGCCGTGGCGCCATGGCTTGACGAGCTCTATGTAAGAGTTGGCAGGCTTCATGGTGTCGAGCTAGAGGCGAAGGTGTTGCCATGGTGGAAGAGTATCGGCAATTCAATGTGGAATAGCGTCATGCCGCTGGCAACCTTTATTCCGCTGGCAGCTCTTGCTGCCGTGTTCCTGCTGGTTCCTGTCTACGGCACCATCGCGGCTACCGCAGTCTGGAGCTATGCAAGCCTGAATCTGCTCAGCTTCGAGTTCATGGATACCCCGGCCACCTTTTCCGGTTGGAAGTGGGCGGAACGCAAAGCGCAGATGGAAGAGAATAAGTGGTACTACATGGGCTTTTCCGGCGTTGCGATGTTGCTGTTGATTGTGCCGGGCCTGAACCTCTTTGTACTTCCTGCAGCCGTCGTGGCGCTTTATCCGCAACTCAATGTCGACTCGCTGACCACCGAAAAGAAGGGTTAGTATCGAGTGGCTAGCCCGGGAGCTTGATAAGCGACTGGGCGTTATTCAGAACGAAGTTCTTAAATGCTTCGGGAATGGCTGCGAAACGTTTCCCTTTACGGTGCACGATGTGCCATTTGCGCATAATCGGAAAATCCTCAACGTTAAGAACGACAAGCCGTTTAAGCGCCAGCTCCATCTCTACCGTATGAAGGGAGACAATTCCCAGTCCCAGCTCAGCCATGACAGCCTGCTTGATCGCTTCACTCCGGTTCATCTCCATGCGTGCAGGCAGCTCGATATCGTGTTCGGAAAAGAACCTGTCGACAGCGATGCGGGTGCCGGAACTCTTCTCACGCACAATAAAGGTCTCATCCTTGAGTTCATTAAGAGATATTTTTCTCTTCTTTGCCAGGGGATGGACTGGGGCCGCGATGGCGACCAGCGGATTGTCCATGAACGGAATACCCACCATGTTATGCCCTTTAGGTGGACGGCCCATGATGGCCATGTCAGTCGTGTTGTTCTCAACGGCACTGATCAGTCCGGAGCGATTGGTTACATCAAGGCTTACCTTGGCATCCGGATATTCATGATGAAAGGCGGCCAGCAGTTGCGGGGCGAAATAGTTGGCCGTTGAGGCCATGGTCAGGTGCAGTTTTCCACGCTTCATCCCCTTTAGCTCTTCCAGCACCTGTTCGGCTTCCTCCAACTGCTGATGGATGGTTTTGCTGTAGTGAAGAAGCTCTTCTCCTGCATGGGTGATTGAAACCTGTTTTCCCAGCCTGTCGAAGAGGGAGAGACCAGCCTGATCCTCCAGTTGCTTGATCTGCATGGAGACTGCCGGTTGGGTCATGTGCATTTTCTTTGCAGCTTCTGTGTAACTTCTGTAAGCTGCAACTGCTTCGAACACTTTGAGTTGTCTGAGGGTTAGATGCATCGGAGAGATCCTCCATAAGTAAAATTTATGGATGGCATCATAACTGTTGATTTGTAATTATGCATCTGCTTTGTAGTCTCTCGTCCTGTTGGAACGTTACCCGGGCTTGTTCGGGTGAAAAAAGCTGAAAAGCAACGCTCGAATGAGCAAAAAAAAACTTGGAGGGATTCACTAATGGATCAATCGAATCGTTACGCCGATCTAAGTCTTAAAGAAGAAGATCTGATCGCAGGCGGCAAGCATCTGCTTGTTGCATATAAATTAATTCCAGCCGAAGGCTATGGCTTCCTGGAAGTTGCTG
>JBNKZS010000034.1:0-22171 GCA_050301755.1 Mariprofundaceae bacterium | reverse complement strand
TTTCGACAGTGACATAGGTTGTGCCCGGTTCGGCCAATCCCTCCATGCGTGAGGCCAGGTTGACCGTGTCACCGACAGCCTTGAACTCCACCCGGAGGTTGTTGCCCAACGTTCCCACCACAACCGGGCCGGAGTGTATGCCTATCCTCAGCGGGAAGCTCCTCGAGTGCTCGTCTGTAAGCTGCTTCTGCTTTTTCGCCATAGTATTGCAGCAGCGCTTTCATGCCGTCGCTCATGTTGCCATCTTTGAAATCCTGATCGGCTACCTTGAAGCGAATACGATCCTCCTGCGGCAGATAGATGCGTCCAATAGCTGCATCCGCCTTCAAATCGCGAAGGATATTGGTTAACTGTAGTGCCTCACCCAGTGAAGTTGCAAAATCACGGGATTTGCGAGAGCTATAGCCAAAGATTTCAATGGAGAGAAGACCAACCACGCCAGCCACCCGATAGCAGTAGAGAGAGAGGTCTGAAGCCTTGAGAATCGGTTTGCCACTGATATCCATCAGCATGCCATCAAGAATCTCGACAAACAGCTCTTCATCCAGTGAGAAGTGGTCACGAGCCCATTTCAGTTCAATGCCGACCGGATGTTGTGGCTTATCATGAAAGGCGCGATGCAGCTCTTCACGCCAGAATCCGATCTTCTGCATCGCTACAGTCTGATCGCTGATCTCATCGGCAATATCATCGACCTCCCTGCAAAAGGCGTAGAGTGCCATCATGGCACGTCGTTGTTCCGCCTCAAGGAAGAGAAAGGCATAGAAGAATGAAGAGCCCGAGCCGCGGGTCTTCTCTTCGCAGTACTGTTCAGGTGTCATCTGCTCTCCATATTGATCATCTTACCAGGGCGCAGGGTGGAACGCAGGACGTTACCAGCCAGCCTGTACCAATCGCTTCTGCTCAAGGCTGGGCGCGTATTCATAGGGTCAGGCAGTTTTGATGTAGCTTTAAGAACGGCTCTACCGCCATGCAATGTGGCGGCGATCTGCAAACGAAGTCGAAACGGCAGCATCGGCAGCAGTTTGCTGCCTCTCCGGAAAAGCAGTTCTGTATCCAGATATGCCTGATGCAGCGCCGGCAATAGCTGCCCGGAAGTAACACCCCCTTCAAGCACTTCTGCACTGGTCAGGCCGGCAGGTTTAAGCCACTCCTCGGGCAGGTAGCATCGACCTTTGGGGATATCGATTTTCAGATCCTGCCAGAAATTGGTCAGTTGCAGGGCTGTGCAGACGGCATCGGAGTATGAGTCGGCTTCACGATTATTAATGCCATGCAGTGCCAGTATCAGACGGCCGACCGGGTTGGCCGAGTGCTTGCAGTAGAACTTCAACTCATCAAATGTCGCGTAGGAGTGAATGCTGACATCCATTCTGAAGGCGATAAGCAGGTTATGCAGCTCCTCTGTCGGCAGGTTGAACCTCCGGATGGCATCACCAAGCGCGAGAAAAACAGGGTGATCGAGCTTCTCGTCAACACATCGCTCCAGCAGGCTCTCCCAGGCATCAATCTGTTTCAGGCGCTTCTCTGCGGGGAGGTCTCCCTCGTCGGCCATATCATCAGCCGCTCTGGCAAAGGCATAGATTGCCGCTACAGCAGGGCGCAGATCTGCCCTGATCAATCTGGATGCCGTAGGGAAGTTTTCGTAGTGGGCTTGTGCAATGCCCATACAGTGCTGATAGGCTTCTGCCAATGTGAGCTTCTCCGTTTGCATGGCTGCATGGTAGGGCATTGCTCTGCGCAGGCAAGCAGCGGTGATATTACAAAGTTTCCGGGAGGCGGATATGCGGGTGGCAGTGATTGGTGGTGGAGTCATAGGATGCCTGACAGCCTGTCATCTCAAACAGCTTGGCTGCGACGTAACGGTCGTTGAACGCGGCCAAACCGGTCGTGAATCTTCATGGGCCGGGGCCGGCATTCTCTGCCCGATTCACCCATGGCTCTATCCTGACGCCTTCACCCATCTGATTGATGCCAGTCTTGCCATGTACCCCCGGTTTCAAGCTGACATTGAAGCTCAGACGGGCATCTCCATTGAATGGAGGAAATCAGGGCTTCTGATCCCGTTTTTTGATAACGATAAAACTGATCACTGGCAAGCCGCTATCGACTGGTCTGATCGCTTTGGCTGGAAGGTTGAAGCGCTGACAGCGGAACAGTCGCTGCAACACGAGCCGGCGCTCTCGCCACAGGTGCGTAAATCACTGCTCTGGCCGGAGGTGGGGCAGCTGCGCAATCCCCGATTGTTGGCGGCGATTCGAGTCTGGATGTCTCAGCTGGGGGTAGAAACCGTTGAGCATGCCGAGGTAACCGGGCTCTTGAGGCGGGGTGAGGCTGCTGCTGGCGTGATCTGTGCTGATGGTCGGAAAATTGCTGCTGACCAGGTGTTGCTAGCTGGCGGTAGCTGGAGCGGGGAGTTGGCCGGGAAGATGGGGTTTGAACTGCCGGTGAAGCCGGTCAAAGGACAGATCGTATTGCTTAAGGGTGAGCCGGGCTTGATGCACTCGATTGTAAAGCATGATGACGCTTATTTTGTGCCACGTGACGATGGACGTATTCTGGTTGGTGCCAGTATGGAGTTTGTCGGTTTCGAACCGGGAACTACCCGTAAGGTGATTGATAGGCTGATGGATTCGATGGCGCGCATTGCCCCAGGTCTCAAAGAGCTTGAAGTCGAGAATAAGTGGATGGGTTTCAGGCCGGGTAGTCCCGATGGTTTGCCGTATCTTGGCCCTGTGACTTCGATTCCCGGTCTTTGGGCTGCATCCGGCCACTATCGTAACGGCGTGGCACTGGCACCTGTGACGGCATCCCTGATGAGCCAGTGGATGAACGGCAACAAACCGTCAATGGATCTATCAGCCTTTGCTGTTTCCAGAGAGGTCAGCACTTCGAAACAGGTGGGTTATCCGGATTAATTAAACTATTTAGGCGTGTGGAACTAGCATATTCATGCTATGGTCGATTAACCTTCTTTTTGGCAAGG
Source organism: Mariprofundaceae bacterium (assembly GCA_050301755.1). Lineage (GTDB taxonomy): Bacteria > Pseudomonadota > Zetaproteobacteria > Mariprofundales > Mariprofundaceae > WSZY01. Next base: position 19,185 of record JBNKZS010000034.1, on the reverse strand, counting down.
TTTAGCGCAAGATTCAGATGATGGCAGGTGAGAACAACTTTCTTTAGGCAGTAAATCTCGGAGGTTTTTTTATGGTAGCATTCCAATCCGAGCCAACACCGCTTTCTGGTTTTTCAGCCAAAGCTCTGTTGGTTCTCGGCCTGCTCACCTTCACACTTCTCATCTATAGTTACTACTCCTGGCGCCTGGTTGTCGTACAGCAGGCTCCGCTCCTAGATACGCTCATGCAGGTGAAGGTCGATCTTGTGGATAGCCATTCCACGCTGATGGAACTGGTCGAACAGCATCATGATGAACTTGATAAGAAGCATGTAACTTCGCTTCTTTCAAGTGCTGAACACTTGACCTTGGCAGCAAGATCCGGGGATTCCTTTGTCGGGGAGTTGTCTGGAGAGCAGCTGGATGACTCCGAATTACACGCCCGTTTGTCACTCCTTTCAGAGTCGATTTTAACCCTGCGAAACCATCTGGATCCCTGGCTGCACTCTGATAGTAGTAATCTTGAATCACTCGGAGAGGTGCATGACCAGCTCTACGCAGCGACCATGAAACATGCCGAACAGTGCGACGATCGAATTCATCAGCTGATTCACGAAAATCTGAATCAGCAGCAACAGCTGTTTTTTCTATTGTTGCTGGTATGGGTAGGCACCCTGTTGATCGTCTGGTGGAAATGGAGAGTCGTCAACCAGGTGCATGTGGCCGTCACCGATAAATTGGAGAAGCTCTCCCGTGCCGTGGAGCAGACGAGCGAATTTATCATGATCACGGATTGCACCGGGATGGTTGAGTACGTAAATCCCGCCTTTAGCCGGATCAGCGGTTTCAGTGACGGTGAGATAATTGGGAGCCACGTTTCACTGTTGGGTAGTGGTGGAGAAAGCGAAGATTTCTTCAGGAATGTCAGGGAAACCATTGCAAAGGGTCAGGAGTGGCACGGTGATTTTGTCTCCAAACGGAAGAGCGGCGAACTCTATCCGGCCATGATGTCGATCTCTCCGGTTCGTAATCATGATGATGAGATCAGCCATTATGTTGTTGTTCAGCAGGATCTCTCCGAGCATGAAGCGCTTCAGGAGCAGCTCAGGCAGTCGATGAAGATGGAGTCTGTAGGGACACTTGCCGGAGGCATTGCCCATGACTTTAATAATATTCTGGCCGGATTTATGGGAAATGTTTTCCTGATTCGAAAAGAGATGAAGGATGAGCCAGCAATCCTTAAGCGCCTCAATACACTCGATGCCCTGAGTCAGAGTGCTGCCAAGATGGTTTCCCAGCTTCTCACCTTTGCCCGCAAGGATGTGGTGCGTATGCAGCCTTTACTGTTTTCACCATTTTTTCACACGGCAGTTGAACTCGCTCGTTCGGCAGTTCCTGCAAGTGTCAACTTCACCTGTAAGAGCTGTGCCGATGATGCCCATATACTTGGCTGTGATAACCAGCTACAGCAGGCTTTGATCAACCTTATTGCCAATGCCAGCCATGCGGTTAAAAAAGAGGATCAACCATCCATTCAACTGTCTGCTGAGTATTACGAGGCGGACGACCTTTTTTCGACGAGGCACCCTGAACTCACGGCCACCGAATTTGTCTGCATTTCCATCGCGGACAATGGTTGTGGTATTTCTCAGGACCAGATCACAAAAATATTTGAACCCTTCTTTACGACCAAGGAGATTGGACAGGGAACAGGACTTGGTCTTTCGATGGTTTATGGAACCATTCAAAGACACGGTGGCGTCATTGAGGTGGAGAGTGAAGTGGGCAGAGGGACAGTGTTCAACCTCTACCTGCCGAAACTCGGCAAGGCTACGCAGCAGGAGGGTCTGGTTACGAATGATATCGTCAGAGGTATGGGTGAGACCATTCTCATTGTTGATGATGATTATCAGGTGGTGGAGACAAATCGACAACTGCTCACGGCGTTCGGGTATAACGTTCTGGAAGCACATGACGGACAAAAGGCTGTTGAGGTTTTCAAAGCACACCGCGATGAAATTGATTTGATTATCATGGACTGTGTGATGCCCCGGATGGGTGGGGCGATGGCGGCCTCGATCATCTTCAAGGACTCCCCGGAGGCAAAAGTTATTTTTATGACCGGCTATGACAATGAAGCAACTCTGGATGAGGAACTGACAACTCCAAACACCCAGGTGATCTACAAGCCGTGTCCTCCGGATAAGCTGAGTATAGCGATACGAAAAGAGCTGGATGAAGAGAACTAGAGTTGAAACGCTCCGGTAAAGACCGTTTCTACGGAGCCTTCTAGCGTAAGGTTTTCCAGAGAGCCCGAAACCTTTACTTCGCCTCCCGGCATTTCGATGGTTTGAGGTCGGGTATGGCCTTCAATATGCCAGATGGCCGCAGTCGCTGCACAGGCTCCTGATCCGCATGCAAGGGTACGGCCAGCACCGCGCTCAATGATATCCAGGTAGACATGATCGGCGACCTGGCCGGTAACAATCTCAATATTGCGATCTTCCGGAAAGGCTTCCGTTGCTTCGAAGAAAACCGAGTGAGGGTTACCGATTTCAACATCAACATGGGCCTCCGTCTGCTCGCCGATGACGGCTGCGCCCATCTCCACGGCGATACCATCTCCTGATCGCGATACGGTTACAGAGCGGTCCTTAAGTGCAATGGTAACCGACTCTTTATTCAGTTCGCGCATTAACAGGTCGCCAACACAGCGCAAGCCATTACCGCAATTGGTTGCCTCGGTTCCATCGCTATTAAAAATGCGCATAAAAGCATCTGACTCATTGTGTGCAAGTAGCACGAGCAGTTGATCACAGCCGATGCCATAACGGCGCTCTGTCATTCTGCTGACAAGCGCTTCAGTCAGTTCGGGTATTTCATCGGAGAGGCCGTTAAGGATGACGAAATCATTACCCTGTGCCTGCATTTTAATAAACGGAGTCATGGATATCCTTATTTTTTATGTTCGACTTCTACAGTGGTGTAGACACCGCCACGCACGTTGAAAACCGCTGTCACCTTCAGGTGGCGCGGGTCAAGAAGTTCAATCAGGTCATTGGCGATCATGTTGGTAACCTGTTCATGGAAGTGCCCCTCATCGCGGAAACTCCAGTAATAGAGCTTCAGTGATTTCAGTTCGACACAGAGTTGGTCGGGGATGTAATCCAGCTTGATCTCGGCAAAGTCCGGTTGGCCAGTTTTGGGGCAGAGGCAAGTAAATTCAGGCGAATCAATCCTGATATGATAATCGCGTTCCGGATTGGGATTCGGAAAGGTTTCCATGCTCTTTGCTGGATGTGTTGTCGTTGCGCCCAGTTTTGTGCTCATCTTTTAAGCCTCGAAGTTTGTAATAATATCTGCGTAGATGGATGTGAGCGTATCAAGCTCATGAACAGCGACGCATTCTCCCACCTGATGAATGGTACTGTTGGTCAGGCCCAGTTCGACAACAGGTACGCCTGCTGCGGCCAGAAAACGGCCATCAGATGTGCCGCCGCCTGTATCGCGCAAGGTTTCAATGCCTGTGACCTGTTTGATGGATGCGCATACCTGATCCAGAAACGAGCAATCCGTCGTGGAGAAGGCTTCCGCCTGGTGCTGGATATCAAGCACGACCTCAGCACCTTCACACGCTTTGAAAATGCGCTGTTCAATGCCTTCAAAATCGATGCCGGGATTATAACGGATATCAATAGAGACAAAGCAGTTTCCCGGAATCACATTGGTGGCTCCGGTGCCCGCCTGAATGTTGGTGACCTGACATGTGGTGGGTGGGAAGCCTTCGGCCGCTTTTCCCCAGTCAATCTGAATGATGCGATCCAGCACGGGAGCGGCTTTATGTGCCGCGTTGATTGCATCCTGCGGGTAGGCAGAGTGACCCTGCTTGCCTTCAAATACGGCCGCGATCTGTACGACTCCACGCCGTCCGCGACGGATAACATCCCCGACCTGTCTGGAGGAGGAGGGCTCACCAACAATCACGGCGTCGGGAAGTGTGCCATCAGCCTGCATCTTCTCGACGATACGGATGGTGCCATCAATCGAGTCGCCCTCCTCATCGGAGGTGATCAGCAGTTGCAGGGTTGGAAGCGGGTTGAATTGGGCACAAAGCTGCGAAACCGCTGCAATCCAGCAGGCTACACCACCCTTCATGTCCTGGGCGCCACGCCCATGAAGAATGCCATTTTCGATAACGGCATCGAATGGTGGGTGAGGCCAATCCTCAACAGGGCCGGTTGGCACGACATCGGTATGTCCGGCAAAAGCCAATGTCCCTTTCAGTTCGCCCATGCGGGTATAGATGCTGTTGGTGATACCACCAGTGTCTACGTGAGTGCGCACAAATCCGAGAGGGGCAAGCAGGGATGCGATATAGTCCTGGCAACCTCCATCTTCGGGGGTGGGGGATTGGCGGCGAATCAGTTTTGCAGCGATCTGTGTTGCAGTGCTTAGTGTGGAAGTTTCGGACATCGGGGAACCCTAATCAAAAGAGGGGATCGGTGGTACTGTGAATTGATTTCTCTGCTAAGGCCGCCGATTTTCCTGCCTCGTAAGCTTCAATGAGAGCGCTATTCAATTCGGGATGGGAAGAGAGGTTGTCAATATTCATCAATCGATTTGAAATATCCAGTAACAGTTCATGTCGGGCTATTTCCCGCCATTTTTTTTCAAATCCATCCGTATTAAAGTGGCCTTCGTGGATAAACTCGGTTGCAATACCTTCAACCTCTTCAAACACCATTTCAGACATCATCATCACATCATGTTCATAGGAGTAAACATCAATGTTATTCTCTTCTGCCAGATGGGCATAGAGGGAGGGGATAGAGCCATATTTGCGCATCAGGGCATCCAGATCGATCTCGGATTTAGGAAAATAGGTTTTTCCTTTAAATGAGAAGGGTAAGCAGACGGTCATTCTGTTTTTCATCTATTCAATCCTGTCGAATGTTTCACAGCGACGAGGTGTGAGCAGTTGTGATAGCCAAGGCTGTGCTGAAGCAAGTGCCTCCAGCCCGGAGATAAATGATTCATCCACTTCTTTATAGGTCTCCATGAATGTCGTGCGGGGGTTACCGTTTCGGTCCTTATCCCTACGAAGGTACAGTTCCCCCCTGATGCCAAGCTTTGTCTCAACTTCTCCCTGCCACTGGCGAAGAATTGGCTCAATCGCATCGGGCGCGACATACCATATGAAGAGGTGGGCAAAGGTATCGGTTGCTATGTCAGACATGGCATGTTCCGATAACCTGAATCGAATCGCCATTGGCATCAATCAGTGGGGAGACGGATTCGATCATTTCGATAGGCAGATGGGCAATACCGTGCACGACGCCTTCGGCATCAATGGCTGCGGAGGTGACCGAACCGATCTCAATTGTGGTAGAGACAGGCGAGGGGAGTTCGGCTGGGAAAGATTCGAGTTTGACTCGGTAGAGACGTTTTCTGATGCCGCCGCGCCACTGCATGCGGCTGGTGATCTCCTGGCCAACATAGCATCCCTTATCAAAACTGACGCCATCAAACTCGATGAGGTTGGCATTAAGTGGAAAAGTTCTCTCATTCCAGTCAATACCATAGATCGGAAGGCCTTTGCAGATACGTGCTGCGTGAATGGCGGCCTCATCTGTCAGGTTGCCAATGGCTTCCGCATCATCCGTGACAATCCATATACCGTGATCTGCAGCTTCAGCCATACGGATGATAAAGAACTCAATACCGGAAGATGAGGTGCTATTGAGATGGGTATCCCCTGGAACGGGAAGGTTATGTATCTCAAGGAAATCATCACAACGGCTGCCCTGTATCGAAAGTACCTTGTATGAATCGACGATACCGATGCGAAGGTCGTGGCCGAGCGAGAACTGACGCAGGCGGGTAACGAGAGCTTCCGCATACGCTTTTCTGGCAACGATGATCAACTCATGATTATGACCGCTGATGATATACATATCCGAAACGCTCTTTCCTTGCGGTGTCAGAATGGCTGCGTAGATACCCTGAGTCGGGGAGAGTCGCTTGATCTGCTGGGTGATCTGACCCTGCAGATAATCAATGGCAGTCGGCCCTGATATCTTGATGACAGCGTAATCGTTCAGGCAACCGCCTAAATAACCCTCTTCCAGCCTCTTTTGGTCTTCTTTAGAAAGTTTAAACATAGTTGTTCGAAGCATTGCTTTGAATGACGATGGCTGCAAGTGAAGATTGATTGGTTGCGCAAGTTCGCTGTTGCTGCAAAATTGGTCGCTATTGATAACGCTGCCGGCTTGTCAGCATGAGGTCTTGGATTTGCATACGAAGTTTAAATTGATTGTGGGATTGCTGGCGATGTTGGGCTGTCTGTTGGCAGCCTCACAACTGCATGCCCATGAATTCGGGCTTCATACCCTAAACCACACCTGTATCAGCTGCGATATAGATGATATCACAGCGCATGGCGCAGCTCCGGCAAGCTCCCTGTTGCTCCAGAAGCATCTGTTTGAAGGTGTTGACCTGTCTAGTGCAAGTAACGTTTCATGCCAGCTTCTCACTCTCAGTGCTATTCGCGCACCGCCCCGTTTCTCCTGATCCTGAATCAATATAAAACTGCGCTGAGATAAAGCGCCTTAATCCGCGAATAGCCCTGCTGAAGCAGTAAATCGGATTAAAATGGAGAAAATTATGAAAATGATAAACAGACTGGGAATTCCAGCTGCTGCAGCATGCCTGCTATTGATTCAGCCGGCTCTGGCGGAAGTAACGCTTGATGCAGGCTTAACCATAGTCGGGCAACAGGCGAGCCGTCAGAACAATACTATCGACAAAGACATTATCGGCAGTGTCGATCTAGTACTGGATGCCGATATCGGTCATGGTCAGCTACATCTATATCTTGAAGGTTCGTCGACACCTGCAACCAGTGCCAGCAGTGTCATTGCCGGATCAAATCTTGATGCTGGTACGGCCGTCGACAGGAACGGGAAGGGGCGCCTGCAGCTATCAGAGATTGCCTATAGCTTTGATATCGATGCATTAAACATCTCATTTGGTGTACAGGACCTTACCGGCTTTGCAGATGCTACGGCCATTTCAAATGACGAGGGCAGCCAGTTTTTAGCTGGTGCACTTGTTAACAATCCTGCAATACCGTTTCCCGACTACACGCCTTCCGTTGTGCTGAATTATACCAATGATGATGCGCCAAGCATTACAGTGCTAATGGCCAATGCCTATGGCCTGGGTGATAACCCGAATGCCGACTACAGCGATCTTTTCAGGTTCGGCAGGGATAACAGCACAGGACTCCGGAAAGGCGTTTTTGCGCTTGGTGAATTGCGTGTTCCGAACCAGATAAATATGACGATAGGGGGCTGGGTTCGTACATCGGAGTTGCCACAGCACCTGGGTGGTGCCAACAAGCGCCGTGCTTATGGTCTTTATGCCGATCTGGATGGATCGCTCTCAGAGAGCACGCACTGGTCCGGAAGGGCGGGTTGGAGCAGTGCCAAAACCACTGATGAGGTGACCACACACGCCTCATTGGCCGTTGAACATGCATACAGAGAAGATCATGTGATCGCGTTTGGTGTCGCCTGGAACGGACTTTCATCCGACTTTAAGGCGACACTCCCGAATGCCGCCAATCCGGTCGTTGCTGAACTCTATTATCGCTGGCAAATCAATGACTATGTCGCCATCTCTCCCGATATACAGTATTGGAGCCACGCGAATAACCTCTCAGTAGCATCAGGTGGAGTTGTGGGAGGGAGTGCATGGGTATATGGATTGAGGCTTCAGATTGGTGGTTCACACCGGTTGTCCGAGTGATGTTTCGGTTCAAAGTCGTCTTTTATTATGCTCAAATATAGCCAGATTGCGAACAACCGTTTCTGGCTGGAAGCGGTCATGGGAAATAAACCGGGTAGGTGAATGAATGAATGAGGGTGTGCAGCTCATTGTGATGTGCAAGGCGCCGGTTTCAGGTTTTGTGAAGACCCGTCTCTCTCCTCCGTTTTCAGCAGATGAGGCGACGGCCATTCATCAGGCGATGGCTGAGAGCGTTATCGAACGAGTTTCCGCCATGTTTTCAAATATTTGGGTCGGCACGGATGATGTGACGCATCCATACTTTGAACGCTTTGATCTGCCAATTGTGGATCAGGGGGAGGGCGATCTGGGTGATCGTATGGCACGTCTTACAAGTAGAGCGTTTGCTGATGGCGCAAGTGCTGCTCTCATTGTCGGTACCGACTCTCCGCATATGCCCGGTTCAAGACTTGCCAGTGCAGTCGGGATGCTTGCCTCATTCGATGTGGTGGTGGGGCCGGTTGAAGATGGCGGGTATGACCTGATTGCCATGAATGGTGCATACACGGATCTGTTTCGACAGATTCAGTGGGGCAGTGGAGTGGTATTGGAGCAGACCCTGCAGCGCGCCAATACTGGCGGAATCTCAGTTGGGCAACTGGATGTCAGCTTTGATCTTGATACGCCAGAGAGCCTGGAACGGGCCAAACTTCTCTGGTCACCTACGCTGCAGGCGAAAAAATAGCCGGGAAGTTGGTTTTCAGCTGGGCGATATCATTTGCCAACTGGGTATAGGTGCCCACATTCGTCAGAGGCAGTCGTAACGGCTTGTAGAGAAACGACTCGGTATCCGGAATATGAGTACGGCGATCCGATGACCATATCTGGTCCGCCTCATCTTCAGCAGAGATCATCTCCAGAACAAGATGAGACATATGGACCAGCATAATCACTGGCTGAAGGTCTGAAGGCCATGAGTCAGGCGTATGCCAGGCAGGGTGATGATGATAGTAGATGAAGTGATGGATACTTCTGGGCAGTCGCCAGTGAAGGGCCAGCATCATACCTGCATCAATATGGGTGTAACCGAGGATGTTCCACTCCGCTTTCAGGGCTGGCGTTCCGGACTGGATCGCCTGGCGAAGCTCTTCAAGCTTCTCAGGCTCTTCCAGATGCAGAATGACCAGTTTGCCGATGTCGTGCAGCATGCCGAAAAGGCTTGCTGCCCGGCTCTCAAGAATGTTGTTGTATTCTGCCAAGGCCCGAGTAATCAGTGAAATGGCCTGTCCGTGATACCAGAGATACTGCACTTCCGGATCCGACTTGTTCTTATTGCCAAAGTCGGGAACCACCATCTGCAGTATAATGTCGTGCGATGTATCCATGCCCAGTCGCGTCAGCGCAACTGCCACATTGGTAACCGGTTTGCTTCCGGGCATGTTGTAAGCAGCCGAATTGCACACTTTCAGCACGTGGGCCATTAATACCTGGTCCTGCTCGATCACCTTGGCAAGGTCAGCCGGTGAGGCATCTGGGGCATTAAGAATAGCCTGAATCTGCTGCCAGATTTCCGGCAGGGGAGGAATGGTGTTGATTGCATCTCTCAGTCGCTTGAGTACCTCGGCTTTGATAGGTGGAGGTGAGCGCAGGTCGAGCGGAGGTTCATCTGCTGCTTCTGGCGACTCCTTAAAAGCCCATAGCAGGGTATCCGGAATCACCTCTTTGGAGATATTTTTTTCCGAAGTTACTTCGCCGCCGCTTTTCTTCTCCACATCACCTGACTTCTCTTTTCTGCTAACCAGATACTCGTGCAGTTCGGAGAAGCTATCAACTTGAGTTGTCCCTTCGGATGGCTTGAGTGAAAGAGCTGTGGCTTCACCCAGATCAGAGAGCATGTTGATCACTTCCTGACAGTTGCCCGGACGTTCGTTCGGGTCCTTGGCAAGCAGGCTCATAATGATGGCTGATAGACCTTCGGAAACCTCTTGATTGATCGTCTCAGGGGCAGGCGGCTGCTGACGAACCTGCTTCTCCATGATTTCAAACTCACCACCACCATTGGAGGTGAACGGGAGTTTTCCGGTTGCCAGGCGGTAGAGAATGATGCCGAATGCGTAGAGGTCTGTACGGGCATCGAGCATGCTGCCGAGAATCTGTTCAGGTGCCATATAGTAGTAGCTGCCGACCGTAATCCCGCTGTTGGTGATGTCATCGGTTGTGTTTTTTGTCTTTGCCAGACCGAAGTCCATCAGTTTGATCGAGCCGTCATTGTCGAGGAACACGTTGGATAGCTTCATGTCCCTGTGCGTTACATCATGGCTGTGAGCAGCCTGAAGACCGGCCAGGATACCCTGCGAAACAGTAATGATCTCACCGACATCAAGAGTGCCGCGATAGGTTGCATACTCCTTGAGCGTACACCCTTCAACGAGTTCCATGATCAGTGCTAGTGAACGGTTGGTATCCGTGGAGTCGAGGAGCTTGACGATGTTGTCATGGTTCAACTGGCCGTGCATGCGGGCTTCGCGTCGGAAACGCTCCAGCTGTTTGGGATCGTCAATCAGATGCTGGTGCAATACCTTAAGAGCGACATCACGTTCCAGGTTTTCATCATAGGCGTGAAACACCATGCCCATTCCACCCTGGCCGATTGGTGCAATCAGCCGGTATTGTCCGATTTTTGCAGGGGTGTCTCCCTTGGTGAGGATATCACCACAGGATACGCAGAAGGCTTGTGTATCGGCATACCAGGTGCCGCAACTAGGGCATTGCATAGGTCAAGATTGTTAACGCTTGCAGAGGTAAGTCAAGAAACCTCTGATGGCTCGGAAGAAGGAATAAGTGCCACTTCATCGAGCCACCCGTGAGAGGCCTCCGGCAGGGAGTCGGCGTAGGGAAGATAGGGCTTGATATCCAGCACAGGTGTACCATCGAGCATATCGTGTGCGGCGATGGTGAGTTTCCGGCCTTCAACCTTCAGTAGGCGGACGACTGAAAGACCGATGCTGTTGGGGCGATGGGGTGCACGCGTAGCCAGGACGCCGCGTTTTGTCTTTGGGCCCCTTGGTGGAATGACCAGAGGGTTCCACCCCTGATTCAGATGCATCCAGTAGACGACCCAGATGTGGGAGAATTTCTCCAAATCCTTCGTGGCCTGTTCCAGGTTGATACCTTTCACCAATTCAATGGTTGCGGTGACTTCATCACCCAGAGCAGGTTGGCGTGGTGTATCAAAACGCTCTTTGTAACTGCTGCGTACAATGCCAATAGGTGTCATCACGATATCCTGCGAGGCAGGATCGGAATCGTTCAGAAAAGCATCGGTATAGAATTTGGCCGGCTTGTCACGCCGTGGTCTGTCGCTCATTCGGCAATCGTAGCCGGTACCGAAACAGAAATCTCTCCGTTCTTAAGCTCGACAACTGCTTCACCACCTTTCTGCAGTTCACCGAACAGGATGGCATCGGCCAGAGGTTTCTTCAGTTTATCCTGAATCAACCGTGCCATCGGGCGTGCGCCCATCATTGGGTCGTGTCCGTGTTTGGCAAGCCAGGCTTTGGTCTCATCAGAGACAGTTAGCTCCACCTTTTTCTCCAGTAGCTGCATCTCCAGCTCCATCAGGAATTTGTCGACAACATGCAGGATTGTCTCTTCATCCAGCGGTGAGAAGCCGATAACGGCATCGAGCCGGTTTCTGAACTCAGGGGTAAAGAGACGCTTGATCGCTTCCTCGTCGGCATGCTCATGCGTGCGGGAAGCAAAGCCGATAACGCTCTGCTGCAGCTCGAAAGCCCCGGCATTGCTGGTCATGATCAGTACGATATGACGGAAGTCGGCTGAGCGGCCGTTGTTATCGGTCAGTTTGCCATGATCCATGACCTGCAGAAGGATGTTGAACAGATCCTGATGGGCCTTCTCAATCTCATCCAGTAGCAGTACGGCGTGCGGGTGCTTGTTGACTGCTTCGGTGAGCAATCCGCCCTGTTCAAAGCCGACATAGCCCGGAGGCGCTCCGATGAGACGGGATACGGCATGCGCCTCCATATACTCGGACATGTCAAAACGGATCATCTCAATCCCCATGATTCGAGCCAGCTGTTTGGCCACTTCGGTTTTGCCCACACCGGTAGGCCCGGTGAAGAGGAAATTGCCGATCGGCTTGTCGGGCTGGGTCAGGCCTGCTCTAGACAGTTTGATGCTGGCCGCCAATTGATCGATGGCGTTGTCCTGTCCGAAAACGGCCAGCTTCAGATTGCGATCCAGGCTCTCAAGTCCTCGTTTGTCCGAGGCGGAAACCTGTCTGGCCGGGATTCGTGCCATGGCGGCAATAGTCGATTCAATATCAAGAACACCCAGCTGTTTTTTACGCTTGCCTTCAGGAAGGAGGTGGATGGCGGCACCGGCTTCATCGAGTACATCGATGGCAGAGTCGGGAAGCCTGCGGTCAGTGACGTAGCGGGCAGCAAGCTTGGCCGCTGTCTCAATCGCCTTTTTGCTGTAGCGGATATCGTGATGCGCTTCAAAACGGGATTTAAGGCCTGTCAGAATGGCGATGGTGTGATCAATTGATGGTTCATCGATATCGACTTTCTGGAAACGACGTGAAAGGGCGCTCTCTTTTTCAAAGATGCGGCGGTACTCCTGATAGGTGGTGGCGCCTATGCAACGCAGTTCACCATTTGCCAGCGCCGGTTTGAGGAGATTGGACGCATCCATGGCACTACCATTAGCCGAGCCGGCACCGATAATGGTGTGTATTTCATCAATGAAGAGAATGGCATGATCCTCTTTCTCTAGAGCCGAGAGCACGGCTTTCAGGCGCTCTTCAAAATCGCCGCGATATTTGGTGCCGGCCAGAAGCGCACCCATGTCAAGAGAGTAGAGGCTGCTGTTTTTAAGTGATTCAGGGATGTCGCCGTCGACAATACGAAGCGCCAGCCCTTCGGCAATGGCAGTTTTACCGACGCCGGCCTCACCGACGAGCAATGGATTGTTTTTGCGCCTGCGACAGAGAATATGCAGGCAGCGGGAGAGTTCGGTTTCACGGCCAATCAGCGGATCAATCCTGCCTTGCCGGGCACGCTCAACCAGGTCGATACAGTAGCGCTTCAGTGGTGAGGCGTTGCTGTCAGGCGAATCGACGCCAATGCCGGGTCTCGACTCCTGCGGATCGCGCTCTAAATCAGCCATGCTGTGTGAAATATAGGTGACAACATCCAGACGTGTGACACCCATGCGGTTGAGATAGTAAACAGCGTGCGAATCCTTCTCGGAAAAGATGGCGACAAGCGCATGAATGCCGGAGACCTCATGTTTTCCGGCCGACTGTACATGCAGCACGGCACGCTGAATGACACGTTGCAGGCCGATGCTGGCCGTGGTCTCTCCAAGGCCTTCAGGAAGAACAGAAACATGCTCCTGAATAAAGCCATTCAACTCATTGCGAAGTTCGGGAATATCGACGCTGAGCCCTTCGAGAACTTTACGGGTTTCGCTATTATCGAGCAGACCAAGCAGAAGGTGTTCAACAGTTACAAACTCGCTGCGACGCACATGTGCGTCCCTGAAAATATCGTTGAGTGACTGTTCTAAATCTTCACTTAATATGCCCATATTTGCCACCTATATAGAGTTATATCGGTCATCATGCGCCTTTCTTGAAACAATAGCATAACGGATGCCATGATTTCATCTGCATCCATCAGCCGTCTTGGTCGACCTCGATCCTGCACTTCAGGGGGTGCCCATGTGCAATGCAGTGCCCTTCAACCTGCTGAACCTTGCTCTCGGCAAGATCCCGGGGATAACTTGCACAGACAGCCTGGCCTTCATGATGGATGCGTAACATGATCTGTGTTGCTTCATCCTCACTCTTTCTAAAATAGTTACAGAGCAAATCAACCACAAACTCCATCGGTGTATAATCATCATTCATCATAATGACCTTATACATCGGCGGCTTTTTCAGCTTCGGCTTTTCTGTTTGAATTTGCGGTGTTTCAATGGTGTGCGTATCCATAGGCGAATTTTAGTGTCTATGGCGATAGAGTGCGAGCCTTGAAATGCAAGAGATTCAATACCTGATTAAGAGGAGTGGGTTATGGCTGAGCTTCAATGTATTCTATGGGATGTCGATGGCACATTGGCGGATACCGAACGGGACGGACATCGGGTTGCCTTCAATATGGCCTTTGCCGAGGCAGGACATACCCGTGAGTGGGATGTGCCTACTTACGGAGAGTTGCTTGCCGTGACCGGTGGAAAGGAGCGTATCCGATTTGATATCGACCGCGGCGGCATGCCGGAAATGCCCTATGAAGAGATTGCCGGACTGCATGCCCGCAAAACCGAACATTACCAGAGTCTGATTGCTGAAGGACGCATTCCACTTCGGCCGGGAGTGCGACGCCTGCTTGAGGAGGCATATGAGGCGGGTGTTACGCTGGGTGTGGCAACGACAACCACACCTTCAGCGCTCGATGCCCTGATTGAACACTCATTGGGTCGCGAGTGGTTTGATCGCTTTGCCGTACTGGCAGCAGGGGACATTGTTCCAGCCAAAAAACCTGCGCCGGACATCTACACTTATGCGATGGATCAGCTGGGTGTTTCAGCGGAGAATACGATTGCGCTCGAGGACTCGGAGAATGGTTGGAAAGCAGCTCATGCAGCCCATTTGAAGTGCGTCGTTACAGTCAATGACTATACCAAACTGCATGACTTCGACGGTGCCGATCTTGTGGTTTCCGCTCTTGGCGAACCCGATCATAAAAGCGTGGTGCTCTTCTCCAATCCACATGCGTTAAGCATTCACCATGTGCAGCTGAAGCACCTTCAGGCAATCATGAATGGCTAACGACTCAGGAGTCAGCCTCTTCGATACCCATTGTCATATCGATTTTTCACAATTTAACGAGGATCGTGATGCGGTATTTGAGCGCATGGCCCGGCAGGGGGTTGATTACACAGTGGCCGTAGCGGTGGAGTATGATCACATTCCAACGCTGCGTGCTCTGGCAGAGGCGTGTGACAATGTCTGGTTCTCCGTGGGTATCCATCCCAACCATGAGGTTGAGCATGAACCGACTCTGGAGTGGCTGTGTAAGGCGGCAGGGCACCCCAAATGCGTGGCCATAGGAGAGACCGGCATGGACTTTTTTCGCCACCGTGTTGAGCCCGAACTTCAGGAGGCGCGTTTCCGCACCCATATTCGTGCTGCACAGCAGCTCGATAAGCCTGTGATCGTGCATAACCGCGATGCCGACAATGACTCGATTCGAATTCTTAAGGAAGCGGGAATCGGGAAGTGCGGCGGCATTATGCACTGCTTCTCAGCCGACTGGGAGACCGCCAGCGCTGCACTGGATATGGGGATGTATATCTCATTTTCAGGTAACGTAACCTTCAAGAACAATCAGGCCTTACGCGATGTGGCTGCCAGGGTTCCGGATGATCGACTGTTGATCGAGACCGATGCACCATACCTTGCTCCCGTGCCGCATCGGGGTAAACGCAACGAACCTGCCTATGTGAAGCATGTGGCCGAATGTCTTGCCGAGGTAAGGGGCTGTTCACTGGAGAGGATGGCGGTTACGTCAACTGACAATGCCAAGGCGGTTTTTAAGATTAAGTGATCGGGATGAAATAAAAGAGGGGGTTCAGAAGAGCTTTTGCTGATCGTTTGTCCGTTCCTTGATCCACTCGATCAATGCAGAGCCATCCAGTGGCCTGCTGATATAGTAACCCTGCTGATAGTCACAACCAAGCTTCCTGAGTTCATCCATGATCTCCTGACTCTCTACGCCTTCTGCCACTGTCTTCATTGAGAGGTTGTGAGCCAGATCGATAATTGCTTTCACAATCACTGCATTATGCCTGTTCTCAACCATATCCATGACAAATGACCGGTCGATCTTAATCTCCATGGCAGGCAATTCGCTCAGGTAGGCCAGTGAAGAGTAGCCGGTACCGAAATCATCAATCGAAGTATTGATGTTCATGCCTGCGACCTTTTCCAGAATACTCAATGCGCGTTTACGGTCGGTCATGATGGTCGTTTCCGTGATCTCAAGTTTCAGGTATGAAGAGTCGACGCCGGTCTCATTGAGTACATTCTGAATGGTTTGAGGCAGGTTGCTATCCAGCAGGTCCAGAGCCGACAGGTTGATTGCAGCAGCAAGCTCGAAGCCCATATTCCGCCAGTGAGCCACCTGATGCAAAGCGTGTGTCATCACCCACTGCAGCAACTCTTTAGTCATATTGTTTTTTTCAATTATGGGAATGAACTTATCCGGTGGAATAAGCCCGTGAACCGGATGCATCCAGCGCACCAGAACCTCTACTTCTCGGACAACGCCATCGGCCTCGAGTTTGGGTTGGTACTGAAGAAAGAACTCGTTTTGGTCCATCGCGTTGACCAGTTCTGCCACCTGATGCAGGTCGCTGAACTGTTTAACATCGATGTCGGGTGAGTAGGGGGTGAAGTCAACGCCCTCTTTACGGCTGACAAAAGAGGCAATGAAAGCGTGGCGCAGCAGCGCTTCAGGGTTGCTGCCATCCTTTGGGTAGGTTGAAGAGCCCATGCTGGTTTTTAGGATCAGGGTCAGATTATCCACCGTGAACGGATTGGCAAACACCTGGGTTACCTTTTCTCTTAATTGTTGTAAATGACGCGAGCGCTTCTGAAGGGGGATGATGGCTCCGAATTCGGCACCGCTGATTCGACCGATAAGGATATTCTCGGGTAATGTCTGGTTCAGTTTTTCGATGGAGTGTTTAATGAGTTCGTCACCCTGATTGTAACCGAGGATGTCATTGACCTCCTGTATGGTGTTGATGGAAAGCACAACAACTGCAAATTGACTCTTGTTTTGATGCGCTTCCGAGATGGAGCGCTTCATTAACTGTTTGAACTGGTTGCGATTGGGCAATCCGGTCAACGGGTCGGTGTGGCTCTCAAGCTCAACCTGCTCCTTCAGTTGTTCGGTTTTGCTCCACAGTTCATGTGTCTTGTCGACAATCATGGTGTCGGCCTCTTTGGCCACGATCGTACTCATGTATTGTCCCCAATAGGCAAAGGCAAATGGCATCAGATTAAGAAACCAGAGGGCAACATTGTTTTTCTGTACGCTGATAAGGCCCTCGATCGACAGCTCATGCGTTTCGACATAACAGGCGGTTATGTTGGCAATGATCACGGCACCGAGTGCTATCACGGCACCGTTAATGGCAGGGCCGGAGGCTCTCGCTTTCAGGATTCGAATATTGGACGGTGCAGATTGCTCAATTGAGGGCATGTTGACTATATCGCGCTTTTCTCGGAAAAGTTGAGGATGATTGTTCTTCGTCATAGCGTCACCTGATGAACAATCTTTTTGATGCTGTGCCGAAATCATTACCGCAAGAGTTTGTCGAGACCGTTTTGTCCGGTAAAAATGTTCGGATTGAACGGATTGTGTCCCATGGGCACGCTTCGGATGAGGGTTTCTGGTATGAGCAGGATGAGAGTGAATTTGTGCTGTTGTTGCAGGGAGAAGCTGAGCTTGAGTTCGTTGATCATTCGATTCGGATGAAAGCCGGTGATTATTTGACCATCAGTGCAGGATGTAAGCATCGGGTGAAATGGACAGCTCCGGATAGACATACCATCTGGCTGGCAATCTTTTTCATCTAGGACAGCCCCCATCCAGCTTGTTTCTTATCATTTTGCTAAGTTCTGGAACATTGAAAGGCTTGAGTATCAACTGGCTGTTTTCATCCACTCTGGAGGGGAGTTCCCCGTGCCTGTCATGTCCGGTCGCAAACAGAATATTCGCATTTGGATCAATGCTTAAAATCCTTTCAGAGACCTCTTTGCCGCCCATCTCAGGCATGACAACATCAAGAATAACAAGTTTGATCGCATCTTTCTTATTCTGGTAAATTCCGATCGCTTCATTGCCGTCTTTGGCAGTAATGGCCTTGTAGCCGAGCCGTTCTAAAACGGCCTTGCCTGTCTCCAGCATAAAGGTTTGATCGTCGACCAGAAGAATGGTTTCCCCCGAACCCATGCTGAGATCTCTGGATGGTCCACTCTTTAACTCGGGGTTCTGATTGTCAGACAGAGGAAAGTAGAGGTTGAATGCGGTAAACTGCTCTGGCCGACTCTCAACATCAATGGTGCCGCCATGTGCTTTAACGGTGCCGTAAACGACAGCCAGACCAAGGCCCGTGCCTTTGCCAACATCCTTGGTGGTGAAAAACGGTTCGAACAGATGCTCCTGTGCACTGTCAGAAATACCTGAGCCATTATCATGAATGGTTATGCGTGCCATGCTTTTGCTTTTGACGGATGGGTGGCGTTCAAGAAAGGCGTCATCAGCAACTTTTTTCTGGAGGGAGATCGTGATCGTTGGATTCACTTTTCCTTCAAGCGCATCGACTGCATTATTAATGAGATTGATGAGTGAGCGCTGAAGCTGGGTGTGGTCACCACGAACGGTCAGTGGCTCATCCGTCATGTCGAACTTTAGATGGATGCGGTCAGGAACCACTACCCGATGAAGATCTATTGCCTCCTTGATTAATTTGGAGAGTTCAATTGGCTTCATCATGATGCGGTTCTTTCTGGCAAACTGGAGAAGCTGCTGAATCATCTCAGCTGCATGAAAGGAGAGTTCTTCAATCTGCTCCAGGTTTTCCGATGGACTCAGATTGTCCTCAATGGCCATTTGAGCGAGAAAGACATTGCCAGTGATGCCCGCCAGCAGATTATTGAAATCATGGGCTATACCACCGACCAGAATACCCATGGCCTCCAGTTTCCTGGCCTGTTGCAGTCGCTCTTCAAGCATCAGCTTTTCGGTCAGATCCTTAACCGTAATCATGGTTGAGGGCTCACCATCATAGGGGATATGCGTGTAGGAACTCTCTACAACCAGAACGTCACCATTTATTTTCAGCATGCGCTGATTCGTGAAGGCGGTATCACCACGCTTTTCATGGGCGCTGTCGATCCTGAGTGATGACTCCTTTCTATCTTCAGGGTGCATCAGCATCAGAAAGTCTCTGCCGATCAGAGTTTGTGGTTTATCAACTCCCAACAGCGTCGATATCACCTTGTTGGCATACACAACCCTTCTTCTCTGTTCGATGATGATACCGTGTGGGGAGTTCTGTACGGCGGAGAAGTAGAGGTTTCCGATATCTATAAGTTGTTGCTGAAGAATCTCATGCTCGCTTTGGCCGAGCAGTTTCTTCAATTTACTTTCGCTCTCTACCAGTTGTCGAATCAGATACCGAGTCAGGTTATGGAAGAAGCTCGATCTTGAGATGATGCCATGAATCGTATCGTCTTCACCGGTTACCACCAGATGATGGATACCGTGACCCTGCATTGTCATCAATGCCTCTTGAGAAGTGGTCTGATCATGAATCGTG
>JBNKZS010000033.1:0-22488 GCA_050301755.1 Mariprofundaceae bacterium | reverse complement strand
CTGGATCAGGGTGATTTTCAGAGAGGAGCTTGATCTCGGTGAGCCGATAGAGGGTGATAATCTCGGGCCTGAGAACGAAGGTTTTTTGATTCAGGAAGAGGGCAAGGAGCCACGCTACATTGCCATGAGTGATGTGAAGAAGGTGGTTCGGGCCGTTAACTGGAAAAAGTTGAATAAGAAGTAAGTTTTATTTTTTTGTTTGATTGGAAGAGGATAACAGACAATGAATGTTGAAATACTACAAGTAGCCGATGCAGTGGCTCGTGAAAAATCTGTTGAGCGCGAACTGGTGCTGGAAGCGATGGAGCAGGCTATTAAAACAGCGGCTCGCCGTACCTATGGCAACAAGACAGTGGAAGCCGTCATTGATCGTGAAACCGGTGAAATGAAGCTGAGTCATGTTCGCACTGTGGTTGAAGAGGTTGAGGACGAGGAGAATGAGCTGACTCTCGAGCAGGGCAAAGAGATCGATCCTGCTGCCGAGATTGGTACCGAGTTCCATGAGTCACTTCCACCGATTGAGCTGGGTCGCATTGCAGCGCAGACAGCCAAGCAGGTCATTAACCAGAAGATCCGTGAAGCAGAACGCGAACGTGTAGTTGAAGAGTATGAGCCTCGTGTGGGTGAGTTGATCACAGGTATTGTCAAGCGCGTCGAGCGCGGCAATGTCTATGTTGACCTCGGTCGTGGTGAAGCAGTGATGTATCGCGAAGATCTGCTGCCGCGTGAATCTTTCCGCCAGGGCGATCGAGTACGTGCCTACCTGCGTGAAGTTCGCAACCAGCCGAAAGGGCCGCTGGTGTTCATCTCCCGCTCCGATGCGGGTATGGTGCTTAAGCTGTTTGAACAGGAAGTGCCTGAGATTCAGGACGGCCTGATTGCCATTCAGGCGATTGCCCGCGATCCGGGCTCACGCAGCAAGATCGCTGTGATCTCCACCGATCCGAGCGTCGACCCTGTGGGTGCCTGTGTTGGTATGCGTGGTGCTCGTGTGCAGGCCGTCGTGAACGAACTGCATGGTGAGAAGATCGATATTATCGAGTGGACCGAGGACCCGGCAGCGTTTGTTGTCAACGCCCTGGCTCCTGCCGAGATCGAACGCGTGATGGTGGATGAGGAGCGTGCTACGATTGAAGTGGCATGTAACGAAGACAATCTGGCTATTGCCATTGGTCGCCGTGGTCAGAACGTGCGTCTGGCATCCGAGCTTTCAGGCTGGAATGTCGAGATCATGACCACTGCCGATGAGCAGCAGAAGCGTACCGAAGAGGTTGAAACCGCCAAGGTCGATTTCCAGGCTGGCTTGGATGTCGATGAGGATTTCGCCTCTCTGTTGGTGGCCGAAGGTTTCGTTTCTCTGGATGACCTGGCCTATTGCGCGGTGGAGGATATTGCAGCTATCGAAGGACTGGATATCGAGCTTGCCCAGGAGATTCAGAAGCGCGCCCGTAACACTCTGCTTGATAAGGCCCTTCAGGGTGCTGAAGAGGCGAGTGAGTCCAAGATCTCTCTGCTCGATCTGCCGGGTATGACACGCGAGATCGCTGAGCAGTTGGCTGCTCGTGAGATGGTAACCGTGGAAGCTCTGGCGGATGCGGCAATTGATGAGATTGATGACATTGAAGGCTTGAGCCGTGATGAGGCTGAAGCTTTGATTCTGGCAGCACGCGAGGCCAGCGGCTGGTTTGAGTAACGCGTCACCCCTTCTTGCTGATGAATCATCCGGCTCTCCTGAGGGAAGAAAGAGGGAGCTTCATCAGCGCCAGTGCCTGATCTGCAGGAACAGGGCTGAGAAGAGCGCGATGTTGCGCCTTGTGGTAGACGATGAGGGCGAGGTTTGGCCCGATCTTTTCCAGAAGGCGCCGGGACGGGGAGCTTACCTCTGTATGGAGAGCCCCTGTCTTGAGCAGCTGTCAGACAAACGTCTGGGAGCACTGCGCAGAAACTTTAAGGTCAAGTTGCCTCAATGTGACAGGTTGATGCAACGCATGCAGGACTCCCTGAAGCTGCAGTTAAGGCGGCTTTTTTCACAACACCGTGCAGTTGTGGTGTTGGGAAGGGATGCGGTAATGCATCAAATGTGGAAGAATGGCCCGTTACTGGTGCTGTTGGCGAACGATGGTGGTGACGCCCTGCTGCGGCAGGTGACGGATGCTGTCGGAAAGAGGCTTGAATCGGGAGATGAAACATTGCTGTTACAGCATTTTTCCTCTCAGTTTCTCGCCGATGTTGTTGATCGGGATAGGATCTCGGTGGCAGCAGTAGATATATCGGCTGTTTCAGCGAAGCTCTACCCGTTTTGTGTCTGGTATGAGCGACTTGCTGTCAGGGCCGGTTGAAGTTTGAATTGTAGTTAGAGATCAGGGTAAAGGTACGACATGGCGAACAAACGCATCCTCGAATTGGCTAAGGAACTGGGAGTGACGGTTGCAGAAGTGCAACGCGCTGCAGTGGACAGTAGTGTGGTGGTCAGTGGACCAACCAGTCTTCTTAATGATGACGACACTGCAAAAATCAAGAAGGCCTTGAAGAGTGGCGACAAAGGGGCTGCCACCGGCGGCAAAACCCTGACCCTGAATCGTCCGATGGTGGCCGGGCAGAGTCGCACAGGTGCCAATAGTGTTGAGGGCCGGGGCCGCACCGTACAGGTTGAGGTTCGACGCCGCCGCAAGCCGGGCCAGACTCCGGGCGCACCTACCGAGGCGCCTGTTGAAGAGACGCCCGTCATCAAGGCTCCTGTCGTTCAGGAGAAGGCTCCTGAAGTTGTTGCCAAGCCGGTTGAAAAGGCTGCAGCCAAGCCGGTGGTCAAGAGTGCGCCCAAGCTCTCACCTGCTCAACGTGCATCACAGGCAGTCGAAACCCATAAAACAGAAGTTATCAAGAAGACGACGGCCAGCAGAAATGAACCTCGCCGGGATACCAGGCCTGCAGCGCGTCCGGCTTCGGAAGTAAGGCGTACTCCAGGCGGCGATGTGCGTCGCGCACCCGGTGGTGATGCCAGACGTGGTCCCGGCGGCGATGTGCGCCGTGCACCCGGTGGTGATGCCAGGCGTGGTCCCGGAGCAGCATCCGACCGGGGTGCCCGCCCATCCACCAGTTCTGGGCCCCGTACCACCATTCGTCGCGGTCTCACACCGGCACAGATTGCCGCATCGAAAGCCCCTCGCTCTTCGATTAAACAGATTGAAGCCAATATCAGCACAGAACGTGCCGAGCGTCGCAAAGAGCGAAGCAGCCAGGATACTCGCGGTGGTGCAAGGTCGGGTGCTTCGGCATCTGCTACTGGACCAAGGCGTACACCTTCCGTAGCGGTATCACCGCAGCAACCGGGTGAATTCCCGTCGGATGCCCAGAAACGCCGTCCGCCCATGGGTGGTGGTGGCCCGGCAGGGCGTCACCAGAAGAGAAGGCTCTCTCCAGCTGAAAAGGCGGCCAAGCGTGATTACGCCTCTAAACGTAATGTGGTCATGACCCCGGAACAGCTTGATCGTCAGGCACGTCTGGCCCGTGGTGGCCGTGGTCGAAACAAGGCGACTATTACCAAGGATGATGCTGATTTTGTGACACGTGAAGTGGAAATTACCGATCCGATCGTAGTCGCCGAACTGGCCAGTCGTATGGCGATCAAGGGCGGTGAAGTGGTCAAGAAGCTCTTCGAGATGGGTTCGGCAGTGACGGTGAATGAGAGTATTGATGCTGAGACAGCCGTGTTGATCGTAGAAGAGTTCGGTCATAAGCCGAAAGTGATCAATGAAGCCGCTGTTGAGGATGTGCTTGTTGAAACCATCGATGAGGATGAAGGCGATCTCTCTCCACGTCCGCCTGTCGTTGTTGTCATGGGCCATGTTGACCATGGCAAGACCTCGATTCTCGATGCACTGCGCAAGGCTCATGTCGCCGATGGCGAGGCTGGCGGTATTACCCAGCATATCGGTGCCTATATGGTGAAACTCGACAGTGGCGAGCGTGTGGTCTTTGTTGATACACCCGGCCATGAGGCCTTTACCGGTCTGCGTGCACGTGGCGCCAAGCTGACCGATGTGGCCGTGCTAGTTGTCGCTGCAGATGACGGTGTGATGCCGCAGACAGTTGAAGCGCTGAACCATGCTCGTGCGGCAGGCGTTCCGATTATTGTCGCCGTCAACAAGATGGATAAAGAGGGTGCTGATCCTGATAAGGTGATGCGTCAGCTCTCTGAACACGAAGTGGTCTCGGAAGATTGGGGTGGTGACACCATCTTTGTTCCTGTCTCGGCTCATACCGGTCAGGGTCTTGATGACCTGCTGGAGATGCTGGCACTGCAGACCGAAATCCTCGAATTGAAAGCCAATCCCGGACGTCGTGGTCAGGGTGTGGTCATCGAGTCCCGCCTTGATAAGGGGCGCGGTCCTGTGGCAACCGTACTGGTACAGAACGGCACCTTCAAACAGGGCGATATCGTTGTGGTCGGTACCGTGATGGGACGAATTCGTGCCATTATCGATGAAAATGCTGTTCAGCATAAGACCGCAGGCCCATCGATTCCGTTTGAGCTGATCGGCCTTGAAGAGGTTCCGGAAGCTGGTCAGGAGATCGTCGTCGTTGAGAGCGATCGTCAGGCCCGTGATATTGTCTCCTATCGTAAAGAGAAGATTCGCCAGCAGGGTGTGGCAAGCCATACCAAGGCGAGCTTTGATGATCTGTTCGCATCCGTCCAGAGCGGCGTCGCAGAAGTGCCTGTGCTGATCAAGGGTGACGTGACCGGTTCGGTTGAGGCGATGGCTGAATCGCTGGTGAAGGCTGGAACGGATGATGTCGAAGTGAAGGTGATTCATAAGGGTATCGGTGGCATCACCGAGTCAGATGTGATGCTGGCATCCGCTGCCAACGCCATCATTATCGGCTTTAACGTGCGTCCGGAAGCCAAGGGTAAGAAGCTGGCTGAGGCCGAAGGTGTTGATGTCCGCTTCTACAAGGTGATCTACGATGCCATTGACGACATCAAGGCAGCCATGGCCGGCAAGCTCTCTCCAGATGAAGTGGAGAAGGTGACCGGTAGTGCCGAAGTACGCGATGTCTTCCAGGTGCCGAAGGTCGGCGCCATCGCCGGTTGTTACATGACCGATGGTTATGCTGTCCGCAACTCGCATGTGCGTGTTCTGCGTGAAGGCGTGCTGATCTATGATGGTAAGCTCGAATCCCTCAAACGCTTCAAAGATGATGTCAAAGAGGTTAAGAGCGGTTACGAGTGCGGTATCAGCATTGAGAAGTTCAACGATGTGAAGGTGGGCGACAGCTTCGAGTTTTACATCATTGAGGAAGTAGCTGCGACGCTCTAGTGGGTACGCGCAATCCATCCTCCGGCAAAGGTCGTCTGCAGACGGACATTCACCGTCTGTTGACGACATTGATGCAACGTGAAATTGATGATCCCAAACTGTTTGGCATAACCATTACCAGGATTGAGCCCTCCAAGGCCCAGCAGGGAATGAGTGTCTATGTTCACCGTATGAATGAAACGGACTCAAAGGATATCGTCGATCGCCTGAACAAGATCCGACCTCATCTTGAGCACGAGCTGCGTCGTGCGCTTCCCAAAAAACGTTTTCCGTCACTGAGATTTCGATGGGATGATGCGTTTGATAAGAGCAGCTCAGTTCTTGAAGTTCTTAATCGACTGGAGCGCTCTTGAAGCCGCTGATTGCCTCAACCAACTGGTCTCCGGTTGCCAATGCACTGAATGATGCCAACGGTATCGTTCTTATTACTCACAAAACTCCTGATTCCGACGGTATCGGCTCCCAGTTGGCACTGTTTCATGCGATTAAAAGCATGGGCAAGCAGGTGTGGATGCACAACCTTGATCCGGTTCCCCGTATCTGTCGCTATCTTGAAGGCTCTGATCAGGCGGGTTGCGGAGAGGTGTTCGAACACTCCGATCAGGTTGATACCATTATTTCCCTTGATTGTGGAGCCAAATCCCGGCTCGGTATGCCAGACTCATTTTATGCAGGTAAAACGCTGATCAACATTGACCATCATGCCAGTAATAGCGGATTTGGTGCGATCAATATTGTTGATGCGGATTATTGTGCCACAGGAGCCATGATCTATGATCTGTTGATAGATCTCGGCATCAGGATGAACCGTGCCATGGCTTCGGCTCTCTATGTCGCTCTGCTGACGGATACGGCAAGTTTCAGGCTT
Source organism: Mariprofundaceae bacterium (assembly GCA_050301755.1). Classification (GTDB taxonomy): domain Bacteria; phylum Pseudomonadota; class Zetaproteobacteria; order Mariprofundales; family Mariprofundaceae; genus WSZY01. Next base: position 16,302 of record JBNKZS010000033.1, on the reverse strand, counting down.
TCAACCGTCAGTGCTGATGTGTTCCGAATAGCTGCTGAGCTGGTGGAGGCTGGAGCCGTTCCCGCAGAGGCATCCAAAGCGGTTTATGGTAGCAACAGCCGTGCCCGCATGGAGCTGTTAAAGCTCTCCCTAAATACCCTTGAGTTTCACGACGGCGGCCGCTCGGCATGGCTCTATGTTGATACAGAGATGTACCGGCAGACATCTTCAGATAGTGAAGATACCGAAGGGTTTATCGACTATGCCCGTGCCATAGAGGGCGTGGTCATTTCGGTCTTTATCCGTCAGGAAACCGATGAGCAGTGGAAACTCAGTTTCCGCGGCGTAAACGGTATGGATGTTGGTGCACTTGCTTCCAGGCTGGGAGGGGGTGGCCATCGTTATGCTGCCGGCTGCATCCTCCGGGGGAGACTTGAAGAGGTGCAGGAGCAGGTTCGACCTCTGGTCAAAGAGTTCTTAGCCAGCTAAGCATGCTCTCTGGCATTCTTTTTCTGGATAAGCCGTTCGGCTGGACCTCGCGACGTGCTGTCAATGAGGTGATTCGCCTGTTTACGCCGCCCGGCTCGAAAAAAATCAAAGCCGGACATGCCGGCACTCTCGATCCGCTGGCCACAGGCATGCTTCCGATTCTTCTTGGAGATGCGACTCGCTTTGCCGAGATGGGCCTCAGCGCCGACAAGTCGTATCAGTTCACACTGGACTTGAGTTATCAGACCGATTCTCTCGATTGTGAGGGTGAAGTCACTGGAACGTTCAATACCACTATTGGGGAAGCAGAGCTGTACGAGGTTATCGAAAGCTTTGTCGGAGAGCAGGAGCAGATGCCGCCTGTCTACTCGGCCATTCGTGTGGACGGAAAAAGGGCGCATGAGTTGGCTCGTAAGGGCAAGGATGTGGCATTGACAGCAAGACCGGTCGCGATTCATCAACTGGAGCTCATCCATTTTGAGTTTCCGGAGGCGACCCTGAGAGTCTCGTGCTCGAAGGGTACATATGTGCGCTCACTGGCGAGGGACATCGGCGGGAAGCTTGGCATGGGGGGATGCGTCACCGCACTTCGCCGTCTTTCGACAGGAGGCTGGCCGGAAGCGATGATGGTCACTATCGATGAGGTCATGGAGAGAAGAGAGGCATCGCTATTGCCGCTGGCGATGTGGTTAAGAGAGTTTCCGGATCTGCACCTCTCAACGGATGAGGGACGGAGGTTCCTGCAAGGCCAGCGTATTCAGGTCAGTGACACTCGCGCAGGCTCTGTTAAAGTTTTTGCCGGTGAGGAACTGCTCGGAACGGCAGAACTGAAGCAGGGTATGAAATGTATGGTCCTGCATCCATCAAAAATCCTACCGTCGGCACAGGAGAAGTTGCTGTGAAATTACAAACAATGATACTTCCGCTTCTTGCGGCTGCCCTGTTTATGATGCCTGCATGCAGTGATCCGGGCTATGTTGATTCTAAAACTGTGGAGAAAAAAATGAGTAAAGCACCAAACAAAGCACCATCTGCGAATGATAAGGATATCCCCGAGGGTAACCACGTCGTGATTGAGACCGATCTGGGTTCGATCAAGATTCAACTGCTGCCGGGTGTTGCACCCAATACGGTCGCAAACTTCAAAGTTCTAAGTAACAATGGCTACTACGACGGGGTTATCTTTCATCGCGTGATTCCCGGCTTTATGGCTCAGGGCGGCGATCCGACAGGTACCGGTACCGGTGGTCCGGGCTACAAGATTGATGCCGAGTTTAATGCCACCAAGCATGTGCGCGGTACTGTGGCGATGGCGCGTACGGCAGATCCGAATTCGGCCGGTTCGCAGTTCTATATCTGCTTTGGTCCGCAGCCGCATCTTGATCGCCAGTACACTGTTTTCGGTCAGGTAGTTGAAGGAATGGATGTGGTTGATCAGGTGAAGAACGGCACCGTGATGAACAGAGTCAGCTTGCAACCTTAAGAGATTCTGATGATGACATGCAGGGGCGCTCAGTTGAGCGCCCCTGTTTTTTTGTTGAATTGAACTGCCTTTGTCATAAGATGCTAGCATGAGTCAGGGTATGTCGCCTCAACCCTCGGAAGACTCGGACTGGAAAGGAAGATGGGGAGAGGCAGTCCGGCACGAGCAGATCAGGCTTCTCTACGAAGCTGTTCCTCTATCTATTCTGGCGACGATCGTTATCGCATCGATTCTTGTCGTTATCCAGTGGCCGGTTTTTGACCATCAACTGTTACTTGCCTGGCTTACGACCCTAGTTGTTGTCTCACTCTGTCGAGCATGGTTATTTTCCTCGTATCGAAAGAAAAAACCTGATGTAAAACTATCTCTGAAGTGGGAGCGCTATTTCCTGGCAGGATCTACGGCATCTGGATTGCTCTGGGGAATTACCCCCTTTATGATGTTTGATGAAGCATTGGTAACGCATCAGGCGTTTCTTGCCTTTGTTGCAGCGGGTATGTCAGCTGGTGCCGTTAGTTCACTTTCACCACGGCGGGTGACGGTTTTCAGTTTCCTGGCCATAGTATTGATGCCTTTGATTTTGCGCTTTGTCATGGCGGGAGATGAGATGTCGCTCTCCATGGCCATTATGATCTTCCTCTTTTTTGTTCTCGTCTCTGTCAATGCCAATCGAATCTATTGGAACACGCACCAGAACATTACGCTGCGAATGCAGAGCCAGAAGAGCGAGCAGGCACTGAAGGAGAGCGAAGAGAGATTCAGGGAGCTGTTTCAAGGCAATCGAAGCGTGGAGTTGGTTATCGACCCTGAAAGTGGTTCGATTCTTGAGGCCAACCATGCTGCTGAACAGTTTTATGGCTATGACAGGGATCAGCTGTTATCCATGAATATTTCCCATATCAACACGCTTTCACATGAAGAGGTGAAGCGAGAGATGGAACTTGCCGGGTTGGAGCAGCGCAACCATTTTGTCTTCAAACATAGACTGGCAAGCGGGGAGGTCAGGGATGTGGAGGTGCATTCAGGTCCGATTCACTGGAACCGGTGCAAGGCTCTCTATTCCATTGTTCACGATGTTACCAAAAGAAAAGAGGCGGAAAACAAACTGCATAAACTCTCCCAGGCGCTGGAGCAGGCGGGCGAATCGGTTCTTATCACCGATAGGGGTGGCGTGATCGAGTATGTAAACCCTGCTTTTACTCATATCACGGGATATGAGTCGGCTGAAGTGATGGGGAGTACACCGCGGATACTGAAGAGTGGCCGCCAGAGTGATGAATTTTATAAGAAAATGTGGGAAACCGTGGCTGCAGGCAATGTGTGGCAGGGGGCTGTGATTGATCGGCGTAAGGATGGTACGCTCTACCCGTCCTCCTTGTCCATTGCGCCAATCCATAATGAGGTCGGCGAGATCACCAACTATGTAGGCATCCAACAGGACATGACGGAACATAAGGTGTTGGAAAACAAGTTCCATCAGGCCCAGAAGATGGAGGCGCTGGGAACGCTGGTTGGCGGCATTGCTCACGACTTTAACAATATGCTGGCCGGCATTACCGGCAATCTCTATCTGGCTAAGAAGCGAATTGTCGATATGCCTGATGTTGAAAAGAAGCTCGATAATATTGAGACGCTCAGCTTCAGGGCAGCCTCGATGATCAAGCAGCTTTTGACCTTTGCCCGGCAGGGAAATGTTGAGGTGCTTCCTTTCGGCTTGACCTCTTTTATCAAAGAAGTGACGAGACTGAGCGAAGCCAGTATCCCTGAAAACATTACATTCAATATCAAAGTGTGCTCCGAAGAGCTTGTTGTCAGAGGGGATACGACACAGCTACAGCAAGCGATCATGAACCTGTTGAACAATGCCAGAGATGCGGTGGCTGGCGTTTCCAATCCGACCATTACATTGCAGCTTGATGAGTACAGAGCTGACCAGGCTTTTGCAGCCGAGCATCCGGAATCGGCCTCTTCTCTATTTGCGCGGCTTATTGTCAGTGATAATGGTTGCGGTATCAGTGATATTGATAAAGAGCACATCTTCGAGCCTTTTTACACGACCAAGGAGGTTGGTGTGGGAACCGGTCTCGGATTGTCCATGGTTTTTGGCGCGATTCAGAGTCAGGACGGTTTTGTCGATGTCGAGAGTGTCGTTGGAGAGGGGACGACATTTTATCTTTACCTTCCACTGCTTGAGGAGAAGGAGATGCTGGTTGCGGCTGAAAGTGCCGAAGATGTTGTAGAGGGTAATGGCGAGTTGATTCTTCTTTGCGATGATAATGCCAATATCAGAGAGACGACCAGTGATGTCCTTGAGAGTATTGGCTACCGGGTTATCATGGCTTCAGATGGGATTGAAGCTGTCGAACTCTACAGGGCGAATCAGAAGGATGTTTCGATGATAGTGATGGATGTGGTGATGCCGAGGCTGGGTGGCGTGAAGGCGGTTGAACGCATCATGGAGATGGATCCGGATGCAAAAGTGATCTTTGCAACGGGTTATGACAAGGATGAGACGCTCAAGAGCGAAATGCCAAGCGAAGAGCATGTAGTGCTTTCCAAGCCCTACGACATCGGCCATTTAAGTCAGGCAATCCGGAAGCAGCTTGAGCAATTATAGCTTGGACGAAAATAATTAAAAAAGGGCGCCAGAGGCGCCCTTTTTATTTTAGCTCTTCGCACTCTTGGCACGCTTGCGTTCGTTTTCCTGAAGCAGGCGCTTGCGCAGTCGAATCGACTTCGGAGTGATCTCCACCAGCTCATCATCTTCAATGAATTCGATGGCGCGTTCCAGAGAGAGGTTGATGGGTGGAACCAGGTCGATAGAGTCATCTTTACCGGATGCGCGCACGTTGGTCAGCTTCTTCTCTTTGGTGGCATTGACGACCATGTCGTCATCGCGGCTGTTCATGCCGATGATCATGCCTTCGTAAATCTTCACGCCCGAGGTGATAAACATCTTGCCGCGCTCCTGCAGTTTCCACAGTGCGAAGGCGACTGATTCACCGGATGCCATCGATACAAGTACACCATTATTGCGTCCGGGAAGGGCGCCTACGAATGGACCGTAAGCATGAAACACATGGTGCATGACACCGGTACCACGGGTATCGGTCATGAATTCGGAGGTGTAGCCGATCAGGCCGCGAGTCGGACACATGAACTCGACACGGGTGGAACCGTCCGCATTGGTCTGCATATGTGTCATTTCAGCGCCACGTTTGCCCAGCTTCTCGATGACAGCACCCTGATACTCCGAGTCGACGTCGACTGTTACATGCTCATACGGTTCCTGCTTCTGGCCATCAATCTCGCGTACGATCACGGTTGGACGGGATACGGCCATTTCAAAACCTTCACGACGCATGTTTTCCAGCAGGATGCCGATGTGCAGTTCGCCACGGCCGGAGATCTTGTAGATATCGGCAGAAGAGGTCTCCTCTACACGCATGGCCACGTTGGTACGAATCTCCTTGAAAAGACGATCGCGAATCTGTCTGGTGGTAATGAACTTGCCCTCGGTACCTGCCAGCGGTGAGTTGTTTACATGCAGTTCCATGGAGAGGGTAGGTTCATCCACTTTTATGACCGGCAGCGGGATAGGGTTGTTTCGATCAGCAATGGTTTCACCGATATGAATCGTTTCGATACCGGCAACGGCAACAATATCACCTGCCTGTGCCGATGGAATTTCGGTGCGGTGAAGGCCTTTGAAGCCGAGAAGTTTAGTGACCTTAAATTTCGATTGCGAGGCATCGGCATGAACAACGGTGATATCCTGTCCGGGTTTCATGGTGCCGTTGGCGATGCGGCCAATAACGATACGTCCGATATAGTCATCCCAGTCAAGCGTGGTGGCCAGCATCTGCAGGGGAGCGGCAGGGTCGCCGTGTGGTGCCTCAACATGCTTAAGAATGGTATCGAACAGACAGATCAGGTTGTCGGACTCCTCATTCAGGTCGAGCATGGCATAACCGTTTTTAGCGGAAGCGTAGACCACTGGGAAGTCGAGCTGGTCGTCGGTTGCACCAAGTGACGCAAAGAGGTCGAAAGTTTTATCAACCACGGCATCCGGATCGGAGCCTTCGCGATCGATCTTGTTGATAACCACAATCGGCTTCAGTCCGAGGCCCAGAGCCTTGGATGTTACAAACTTGGTCTGCGGCATCGGGCCTTCGCGTGCATCAACCAGCAACACAACACCGTCAACCATGTTCAGGATTCGCTCAACTTCGCCGCCGAAGTCGGAATGGCCGGGGGTGTCGACAATATTGATCAGGGTGTCGCCATACTGAATGGCAGTGTTCTTGGCGAGAATGGTAATGCCGCGTTCGCGCTCGATATCGTTGGAGTCCATGGCTCGTTCGCTGATCTCTTCGCGAGCCTCGAGCGTGTTGGACTGCTTCAGCATGCAGTCAACCAGTGTGGTTTTGCCATGGTCAACGTGAGCGATGATGGCGATATTACGAAGTTTGCGGGACATAGGTTTCCTCAGGGCCCTCTAGGGGCTAAAAATGGAGGCGCATCTTAACAGCCTTCCTTTGAATAGAAAGGATAATGGTGACTTAAAGGGTTTTCTGAATGTATGCCATGGTGCTGGCAATCTTTTCAGCCGCACTATTGATCAGCCTGTTCTTAACTTTCGGGTTGTGATTCATGACTTCCCTGAACAGATCTGCAGGGATTTGCAGAATGGCTGAATCGTTGACTGTCACCATATCCGCCATGATCGACTCCTCACGCAGGGCGGCGATATCGGCGATTGTGTCACCCGGTTTGATCGGTTCCAACAGGTGGCTGTGCCCAAGCCGGTCTTCAGCAACGATTCGGATAAGACCTGAAATCATGATGCCCATCCATGGCAGGTTTTTCTGTGAACGAGAGACTACCGTAAAAGGGGGGTAGTGGATGGTTTTAGCCTGAGAAGCCAACTGATCCTTCGCTTCATCGGGAAGCATGGTGAGTATCGGGTTACCATTGATCGCTGTCAGGTTTTTTCGGAACTTGCTCTCATTGCGCAGAACATCGCCAACTTCGGGGTATTTCAGCAGGCATTGGAGAACCCGTTTTGGAGCCAGCTTCAAAACGCTTGCCTTCGAGTTGGCAACAACACTGGCGCTGCGCGCACGGCCTTCAAGAAAAGCCATTTCACCGACAATCTCACCCTCTTTGAGTATGTGAATCATGGTCGGGCTCTTCTGTTTCCGGTAGAGAACCATGACGGCGAGTTCGCCATCAAGAATGATATACATTCCGTCATCGGTATCACCCTGTTGAATGAGAGACTGCCCCTCCTGCAAGTGAATCCTTTCCGCCTTACTCATTAAAACATTCAGCGCTTCGGGTTTGATGCTGGAGAGAAACGGATTGAGCGTGCTATTCAGGTCTTCGCCAGTACCGCTTACACTCTGGCGCAGCTCCTTGAGAGACTTGGCGACATCCTTAAGGCCATGTTTCAGGTAGATGTTTTCAAGAAGACGCATTTTCTCAACGGCTTCGCTCTCTCTGTTGAGCTGGAGTAAAAGTTCGATCAAGCGCTGTAGATATTTGGGCTCGGACGGGTAGAGATCGACCATCTGCCGATAGAGTACTTCCTTATGTTCCAGCTCCTTGACCTGAGCGTCATCCACGTGGCTTCTCCTTTGCATTAACGTAGAGAGAATCATAGCGAAAGCTGTAGTCGATGTCTTGATCGATCGAGGGTGGCAGAAGATTAGTCGAAGCCAAAACATCAAGGCATGACTATGCTTCGTCGATGCAGTTCAAATTGAATGGAGAGTTTGAGCCCAAGGGTGATCAGCCGCAGGCGATCGAGACACTGGTGGCGGGTGTTGAAAACGGCGATCGGCACCAGACATTGCTGGGCGTGACCGGCTCGGGCAAGACCTTCACCATGGCGTGTGTCATTGAGCGCACGCAGAAACCGACCTTGATTATGGCCCCCAATAAAACATTGGCAGCCCAGCTCTATGGCGAATTCAAACAGTTTTTCCCTGATAATGCGGTTGAGTACTTTGTCTCCTACTACGATTACTACCAGCCGGAAGCCTACGTGCCCTCATCGGACACATTTATCGATAAGGACTCATCCATTAACGAGCACATTGACCGTATGCGTCATGCCGCCACCCGTGCACTGTTGGAACGGGAAGATGTCATTATCGTTGCATCGGTATCCTGCATCTACGGCTTGGGCAGTCCTGAAGCCTATGCCAACATGTTGCAGTATTTCGAAGTAGGGCGGGAACAGGATCAGCGGGCCGCCGTTAACAAACTGGTTGAGTTGCAATATGAGCGAAATGACATGGATTTCCATCGCGGTACTTTTCGAGTGCGTGGCGATGTGCTCGAACTCTTCCCGGCCCATGCCGAGGACTTCGCCATCCGGGTTGAATTCTTCGGCGACGAGGTGGATGCCGTATCCAGTTTTGATCCCCTTACAGGTAAACGTATCGAATCGCTGCACAAGTTCACCGTTTTCCCCAAAAGCCACTTTGTCACACCGCGCGGCCAGATGGTTAAGGCGATGGAGGCGATCAGGACGGAGCTGGCCGAACGGTTGGCCGAACTCCATGATTATAACAAGCTGGTTGAGGCTCAGCGCCTTGAGCAACGTACCATGTTTGATCTGGAGATGATTCAGGAGGTGGGTTATTGCACCGGAATTGAGAACTACTCGCGCCACCTTACAGGCCGGGCACCCGGAGAAGCACCACCGACTCTGCTTGATTACCTGCCTAACAATGCACTGGTCATGCTGGATGAGTCGCATGTTACGGTACCTCAGATCGGCGGCATGTTTAAAGGCGATCGGTCACGTAAACAGACGCTTGTTGATTACGGCTTCAGGCTCCCCTCGGCTCTGGATAACCGGCCTCTTCAGTTCCCGGAGTTTGAAGCCATCGTACCGCAGACGATCTATGTCTCTGCCACACCCGGAAGCTATGAGATGGAGAAGACCGGTGGTTTTTTTGCCGAGCAGGTGATTCGACCAACCGGACTGCTGGATCCTGAAGTGGAGGTCCGTCCGGCCGTGACACAGGTGGACGATTTTGTCAGCAGTGTGGGTGATGTGATCAACAGGGGCTTCCGGGTGCTTGCAACATGCCTGACCAAGCGTATGGCCGAAGATCTAACCGAATATCTTACCGATCTCGGGTTGAGAGTTCGTTATCTGCACTCCGATATCGATACTGTGGAGCGCATGGAGATTCTTCGTGATCTCCGTCTGGGCGAGTTTGATATTCTTGTCGGTATTAACCTGTTGCGAGAGGGGCTGGATCTTCCCGAAGTCGCCCTGGTAACTATTTTCGATGCGGATAAAGAGGGCTTCCTGCGCTCATTCCGGTCTTTGATCCAGACCATCGGCCGGGCCGCACGAAACGTCGAAGGGCGAGTGATTCTCTATGCCGATAAAGTCACCGATTCGATGAAAGCTGCCATGGACGAGACTGAGCGCCGACGTACCAAGCAGATAGCCTACAATGAGAAGCACGGCATTACGCCAGAAACTGTGAAAAAGGAGATCAGGGATATTCTCGGCTCGGTCTATGAGATGGATTACGGGCATATTCCTGAAGTGTCCGAGCCTGAAGAGCTCTACCGGACAGCTGCGTCCAAAAAGGCGAGAATCGCAGAGCTTGAGCGGTTGATGACCGAGGCCGCTGCAGATCTGCGTTTTGAAGATGCTGCCAGGCATCGTGATGAGATTGAGAAGCTCAAAGGTTAAAGTCGCCTGCAACAGCTGTTATGTAATGCGGTGATAGATTAGCAGCCCCGCCACATAGGTGCCGACAGCAGAACCGAGTGATGAGAGAATGAAAACAAGCAAGGTCCGTGAAATTCTATTTTGCCACCAGCCCTTAAAATAGGCTGTATCATGACGCAGATTATCAAAATCGCGCATCTGAGGCTTGCGAATCCATAATTCCGTGGCCGAGGTGACGACACCGGCACCAATCATCGGATTAAGTGAGGTGATCGGGGCTGCAATAAAAGCGGTGATAATGGTGATCGGGTGCGCGGCAGCAAGCGTGGCTCCGATAGCAGCAAGGCCACCATTGATCAGGATCCAGCTATGAACCAGATCCCAACCCAGTGAAGGGTTTTTGGAAAATCCGATGGCAAAACCCGAGAGAATAAGTGCCGTGATGAGCCAGGGAATAAATTTGCCGATTTTTTTCTTCTCCGGAAGCTGTTTAAGTTCTGTTAAAGCCGCTTCAAGTCTCTCATCGGTGTAGTCGCAAAACATTTCCAAGTATCGCCTGATGCCGTTCATGTGGCCTGCACCAACGATGGCAATAATGTGATGATGGGTTGCCTGATTGGTCTCCTGAATAAGCCTCAAGGCCATGTAACGGTCGCGCTCGTCAATCAGCGGGGTGTATAATTCACTATCCTTTTTGGCAAATTGCGAAAATGCGGATTCGAGAATATCTCCCTCTTTAAGCTGTTCGACCTCCTCTTCACTAATTTTCTCTCTTGAAAGAACGCTCTGGATAAGTCCGGTAAGCAGTACCATACGGCGTTTGAATCGCACGCTGCGGTAGATACGTTGCATGGTGATGCTGATGTCACGGTCAATGAGCGAAATGGGGTGGCCGCCTCTGGCTGCTTCTTCGAGTGCCGCCTTAAGCTCGGCTCCCGGTTCGATGTCAAGCTGCTCAGCCATGCGCTGCTGAAATGCACCTATGGCAAGGTTGGCCCAGATCATCGGTCCTTTTCCCTGTTTGATGGCAGCGAACAGATCGAGCTCTGCAAGGGTGTCAGGGCTTGTCATTTTTTCATGACGACCTTCGCATAACTCCACAGCGACTGCATCGTACTCATCGGATGAAAGAAGTTCGCGGACCTTGTCGGCACTGGCTCTGGAGATATGAGCGGTTCCCAGCACTGTGATAAACTGTTCGCCATGCTCGAAAGTGAAAATGGGGTGGTTGCTCATCTGATGTCACGGCTCCTTGAGTCGACCTGGTGAAAGTTTAAACCACTGCCCGATTGAGGTCGAGTTCTCCCATACCTAGATCAAAAAAAAGCCCCGAAAATCGGGGCTTTTTTTACAATATTAATTAATATACTTCGTTAATTCAGGATGCTGAGAATGTTGCAAGGCCTACGAAGAAGGCAATGGTTACAGCTCCTACAAGTGTGATTTCAGCATCGTCGATCAGTAGTTTTTTGAGTTTTTTTGTCATGGTAGTGACCTCCTGCGATAATCGCTGAACTATTTCTAGATTAACCAAGGAAACAAGTCAAGTATTAATTTTGTCATATGTGCATTTTCAGGTTGATCTGTAGGATGCGCGGATGGAAAGAGATATATACGAAACATCGCCGGAAGAGAGTTCTCGTTCAGGCTTCAGATGCGGCTCGGTCGCACTGCTGGGAAGACCCAATGTCGGAAAATCGACCCTGATGAACAGAATGGTTGGTACCAAAGTGGCGATTGTTACACCCAAACCTCAGACTACCCGGCACCGGATTCTCGGTATCTATACCGACGAGAAACAACAGATCATCTTTGTGGACACACCCGGTATTCACAAGGGAACGAAGCAGCTCAACAGAAATATGGTGCGCATCGCCTATTCAGCAGCCCAGGAGGCTGATGTGCTGGTGGTGATGCAGGATGTTACCAAACCGCTCGATACTGGCACACGAAACCTGATTGAGCGTTTCGCGGATGGTTCGTTGGAGAAACCACGTATTCATGTGCTCAATAAGGTCGACAAGATCAATAAAGAGGCCCTTCTGCCAAGGCTGCTGGAGCTTCAGAAGCTTGATCCGGGGGCCTTGGCCTATATTCCGGTTTCGGCGACAAAAGGGATTCAGGTGGAGAGCCTGATTGAAACCCTAGGGAAACTGCTGCCGGAGAGCGATCCGGTTTATGATCCGGAGTGGTTCACTGATCAGAGCCAGCGGCAGATGGCTTCAGAATATGTACGCGAACAGGTTTTCCTTGCCATGCATCAGGAGATTCCGTTCCAGACTGCAGTCGATATTGAAGCGTTCACCGAGACGGAAAAGGGCGTGGAGATTGAGGCGGTGATTCTTGTCGGCAATGAGCGTCATAAGCCGATGCTGATCGGCAAGGGTGGCGAACGGATGAAGATGATCGGTATCAAAACCCGTGAGGGACTGGAGGAGCTCCTTGGCTGCAAAGTGAACCTCAAACTCTGGGTGAAGGTTCAGACCGACTGGTTTGATAATCCGGGTCAACTCACGGAACTGGGATTGAATGGCTGAACTTCAGGATGAAGCCCTGCTGCTGAGGCGGATTCCCTATAGTGATACTTCACTGATCTGCCACTTCCTGACACGGGAACACGGCAGGGTCTCGCTGATGGCTCGAGGAGCACGTCGTGCCAAAAGTCCTTTCAGGGCTGCACTCTCTCCACTGTACAGGCTAAGCATCAGCTGGCGACCGGGAAGAACAGGCATGGGAAACCTGGTGGATATCGACCGTGGTGAAGAGCTGGTGGATGAGAGTCGTTCTCTCGAAGGGCTTGAGCTCTGCGCTGTTGCTTCCGGCCTGTTTCAGGACGGTGACTCCCAGGGTTTCGCCGAGTTGCTTGAAGCGATCACGATGATGCAGCAGCGACCCCGGGAATCGGCTCTCTGCATTGCACTTTGGCAGCTGTTATTGTTGAGTGGGTGGGTCGGTGATGTTCACCACTGCTGGGAGTGCGGAGATGCGGTTGATGAATCCTCTTCGATGAGCTGGGATGGTGGGCAGCTTGTCTGTCGCAGCTGCGGCAACGGCATGGCTGTGAGCGCCGGTATGCGCAAGGCTGTTGCAGCCCAGCTTGTTCAGTCTAATGTACGAATAAGCCAGCACGATCTTTTGTGCTGGCAAAGAATAATTCAGGATGTACTGCGCCAGCATGGTGTCAGACCACCATCCTCAGCAGCTCAGGAGAGATGATGAACCTAGGTGTAAATATTGATCATGTAGCCACACTGCGGCAGGCGCGGTTGACCCCGTATCCTGATCCGGTCGAGGCCGCCAAAATCTGTCTGGCTGCAGGGGCGGACAGTATCACTGCTCACCTGCGCGAAGATCGTCGGCATATTCAGGATCGCGACATGGAGTTGCTGGCTGCCATGGATATCCATCTTAATATGGAGATGGCCGCTGAGAACGAGATGGTGCTGATCTGTGAGCGTCTGAAACCGTTGGCCTGTTGTCTGGTGCCGGAGAAGCGGGAAGAGTTGACCACCGAGGGCGGGCTTGATGTGGCCTCGCATGTGACCCGGCTTCAGTCGGTGGTCGGTCGTCTGACCGATGCCGGTGTGCGTGTCTCGATGTTTATCGATCCGGTGAAGGAGCAGATTGAGGCGTCCAGGGCAATCGGCGCTCCGGTTGTGGAGCTGCATACCGGCCATTATGCCAATCTAACAGACAAGGCCCAGGCCGATGAGCTGGCCCAGATCCGTGATGGTGCCAGGCTGGCTGCCGATATCGGCTTGATTGTTCATGCCGGTCACGGCCTTACGGTTGAGAATACGCCGGCCATCGTTGCCATTCCCGAGATTGAAGAGCTGAATATCGGCCATTCCATTGTTGCTGATGCTCTCTTCAAAGGGCTTTCTCAGGCGGTTATCGATTTCAAAGCGGTGATGCAGCGCTGATGGCGATTGTCGGTATTGGCGTTGACCGTATACGCATTGAGAGGGTTGCCCGTAGCTATGAGCGCTTCGGCGACCGATTCGTCGATCGCGTCTATACCGACAGTGAACATGAGCAGGCACTTAATAAGGGCAACACTGCCCGCCGACTGGCGATGCTCTTTGCCGCCAAGGAGGCGGTCTCCAAGGCTCTGGGTACAGGCTTTCATCAGGGCGTCTCTCCCAGGCTTATCGAAACCATTCACCTCCCTTCCGGTAAACCTGAAATCAACCTCTATGGCACGGCACGGGAAAAAGCCGAAGCACTGGGCGTTTCCCGGATCCATATTTCACTCTCCGATGATGATGGCGTGGCACTTGCCTTCGCCATCGCCGAACAGGGTTAAGCGGTTCTTCTGATGGGAGAGTTTCAGCTTATCACCGATACATTCCAGGCAGGAGTTCCGATTTTCGACCCGGGAACCAGTGTGAGAAATGGTGATGATGCTTCGGTACATAAGCTGGCAAGTGGCGAAGAGCTGGTGATCAGTTCAGACATGGCGGTGGAAGGTGTCCACTGGCCGCACGATTTTCCACTGCAACTGGCTGCGGACAAGGCGGTCTGTGCAGCGCTTTCCGATCTGGCAGCCATGGGGGCCGAAGCTCGCTGGGCCTGGCTGGCTGTGGCCTGTGATGATCAGGAAAAATTCAAGGCGATGGGTGAGGGTGCAAAAGCAGCACTGAAGCGCTATTGGGTTGAATTGGCAGGAGGCGACACCGTTCGTGCCTCCCAGACCTCAATCACTGTCACCGTTGGAGGTTCTCTTCCAGCCGGTAAAGCGATGAGACGCAATCAGGCCAATAAAGGTGACGGGGTATGGATCATCGGCAAGGCAGGCTTTTCGTCTCTCGGCCTCAAGCAGTGGCAGGCAGGGATGGAAGAGGGCTACTTCAAACGCTATTTCGAGGAAGTGAAGCCGAAGCTGGAGCAGGGGGGCAAGCTTCGCCAACTGGGCGTGAAGTGCTGTATCGATATCAGTGATGGCGTTCTGCAGGATGCCTCTCATGTGGCGATGGCTTCCGGCATTGGCATGGCACTGGAGCTCTCCGATTTTCCCGGCTGGGATCTCCTCTGCCGTAAGGTGGGGGAGAAGAGTGCGATCCGCGCCGTTGTCTCCGGCGGTGAGGACTATGCACTTCTCTTTACCGCACCACCCGGTATGGGCTGGCTCGACTCGATGGCCACAAAGGTCGGTGTTTGTACCGATGGAATCGATGTTGAGATTCAGCTTCATGGAACCACGCTCGAAGGTCTGGCGTCAGGCTATGACCACTTCGCATAGATTCTTTCACTTTGTTGCTGCCGGTTTCGGCAGCGGCTGGTTGCCGAAGGCGCCGGGAACATGGGGGAGTCTGGCTGCATTGATTCCGGCATGGCTGATCGTCGAGTGGTGGGGTGTTGATGCGCTGTTTGCGGCAACGGGCGTGGTGACGCTGCTCGGTTGCTGGGTCTGTTATCATCTCTTGCCGTCATTGGGTTCCGATGATCCTGGCTGGATCGTTATTGATGAGTGGGCCGGACAGTGGTTGGCAACTGCACTCATCGGCACCTTCTGCACACTCTCTTTTTCAACGGTTCTTATCGCCTCATTTATTCTCTTTCGCCTCTTTGATGTGTTGAAGCCGTGGCCTGTCTCATGGCTGGAGCACATCGGTCCCAAATGGTGGTCGATCATGGCTGATGATATCGGAGCGGGTTTGATCGGTGGTATGCTCGGTGTGCTGCTTCTGCCGATCCTGGCAGGTTTACTGTGATCCGGGCTCACCTCGTTATCAGCGAACCGGCCCGTGCCTCACTGGCTGCTGCCGGTATCACCACAGCCTGGTTATCGCTCTGGATCAAATCCTCCGGAACTGACCACGTGGAGGTGCACACGCTCGATGATGTGGACTGGGAATTGATCAAAGGCTGGATTGTGGTGATGGCCGATGATGTGGACCTGATGCGTGCGGCGCTCGCCCATGGCCGGCGCATTTCAGCCGACAAGGATGGGAATCGCACCATTCTCGGCAGCGAAGTCTTCTCCCTGATCAATCCTGAGCGCACCTGCTGGTTCTATAAGCATGACGGGTCACGGGTGCTGCTGATGCCTGCGGGCGATGTGGCCTATCAGCGTTTCTCATGGCTTGAAAGGTTGAATGGTGAGCAGCCGCTGCAACCGGCGCTTATCTCAACCAATGATCACGTTGGTGACCTGTTGGAGCCTGCGCTCTATGGCATGGTGGTGACCAGTAATCTCAAGCATCATACCGATTCAATCCTGAACGATTCCGGTTACTTGCCCGAAGAGCAGTTGGTCATGCTGTTGAGGAAATATCGCATGAAGCTGCGTTGTGCCGAGTCCTGTACTGCCGGTGGTGTGGCTGCACGCATCAGCCGTCTTCCCGGTGCATCCGATGTGCTGGAGCAGGGGTGGGTTACCTACAGTAATTTGTCCAAGCAGGGCGAATTGGGTGTCTCCGGAAAGCTTCTGGAAAAACACGGGGCTGTAAGCCGTGAGGTGGTCGAAGCGATGGCTTCCGGCTGCGGCAACGATGCCGCCGCCATTGCCATCAGCGGTATAGCCGGCCCCGATGGCGGCTCGGAAGAGAAGCCGGTCGGCACCGTCTGGATTGCCGTTGCCCTGCCCGGTGAAAAGCCTTCTTCCAGATGCTTTCGTTTCAAGGGTAGTCGCACCGATATTCAG
>JBNKZS010000032.1:0-23373 GCA_050301755.1 Mariprofundaceae bacterium | reverse complement strand
AACAAGGATCAGAAAGAGATCACCGAGTATCTGCTGGATATCTATAAAGAGGACGAAGCTGCTTCCAAGACGATCAAGTCGTTGAAGAAGGATGAGCTGGTAGAACTGGTAGATAACCTGAAGGGCGGTGTGCCGATTGCGACACCGGTATTCGATGGTGCTAAAGAAGAGCATATCCATCGCATGCTGGAGCTGGCAGGTGTCTCAAAGACAGGGCAGACCACACTGTTTGATGGCCGTACCGGTGAGGCATTCGATCGTCCGGTTACCATCGGCATGATGTATATCCTCAAGCTTCACCATCTGGTGGATGAGAAGATCCATGCCCGTTCAACAGGTCCTTACTCGCTTGTTACGCAGCAGCCTCTGGGTGGTAAAGCCCAGTTCGGTGGCCAGCGTTTCGGTGAGATGGAAGTGTGGGCACTGGAAGCGTATGGCGCGGCCTACACGCTGCAGGAGATGCTGACTGTGAAGTCGGACGATGTTCAGGGTCGTACCAAGATGTATGAGTCGATTGTACGTGGCGACATGACATTCGAAGCCGGAATCCCTGAATCGTTTAATGTGATGACGAAGGAACTTAACGCACTGGGTATTGATCTGGAGATGGTCAAAAAACCAGTTACAGGCGAAGGAGAATAAGGCATGCAAGAACTTCTAAAGATGTTCCAGAAGCCAAGCAGTATTGAAGACTTTGATGGTCTTCGTGTTGGCCTGGCAAGTCCTGAAAAAATTCGTTCATGGTCATTCGGCGAGGTAAAGAAGCCTGAGACCATCAACTACCGTACCTTCAAACCGGAACGCGATGGCCTTTTCTGTGCCAAGATTTTCGGTCCGATCAAGGATTACGAGTGCCTTTGTGGTAAATACAAGCGTCTGAAGCATCGCGGCGTTGTCTGCGAGAAGTGCTCGGTTGAAGTGATTCAGTCCAAGGTTCGTCGTGAGCGTATGGGTCATATCGACTTGGCGGCACCTGTAGCCCATATCTGGTTCATGAAGAGCTTGCCGTCACGTATCGGCCTGCTTCTTGATAAAACCCTGAAAGAGCTCGAGCGCGTGCTCTATTTCGAATCATACGTCGTTATCGATCCGGGTCTGACTAGTCTTGATCAGTACCAGATCCTGACCGAAGAGGAGTATATCGAAGCCTTTGAAGAGTACGGTGAAGAGTTCCGTGCTGTCATGGGTGCCGAAGCGCTGCGTGAGATGCTGGCCAGTATCGACCTGGAAGAGGAGCGCCAGAGCCTTCGTGCTCAGATTGGTGCGACCAATGCCGTGACCAAGCTGACCAAGCTGACCAAGCGTCTGCAGACCGTTGAGGCGATGATCGATTCGGGCAACCGTCCTGAATGGATGGTTCTGGAAGTCATTCCGGTGTTGCCACCTGAAATTCGTCCGCTGGTACCACTGGATGGCGGTCGTTTCGCGACTTCTGACCTGAACGATCTCTATCGTCGTGTGATCAACCGTAACAACCGTCTGCGTCGTCTGCTGGAGCTGAATGCGCCTGAAATCATTACCCGTAATGAGAAGCGTATGCTGCAGGAGTCTGTTGATGCACTGTTTGATAACGAGCGTCGCTCCAAGCCGATTACCGGTAACAGCCGTCGTCCGCTGAAGTCACTCTCTGATGTGATCAAGGGTAAGCAGGGTCGTTTCCGTCAGAATCTGTTGGGTAAACGTGTCGACTATTCAGGTCGTTCGGTCATCGTGGTTGGCCCTGAGCTGAAACTTCACCAGTGCGGCCTGCCGAAGAAGATGGCTCTGGAGCTGTTCAAGCCGTTCATCTATCACAAGCTGGAACTGCGCGGGCTGGCGACCACCATCAAGGCTGCCAAGAAACTGGTAGAACAGGGTATTCCGGAGGTTTGGGATATTCTGGCCGAAGTGATTCACCAGCATCCGGTCATGCTTAACCGTGCACCGACCCTGCATCGTCTCGGTATTCAGGCATTTGAACCGATTCTGATTGAAGGTAAAGCGATCCAGCTTCACCCGCTCGTCTGTACCGCGTTCAACGCGGACTTCGATGGTGACCAAATGGCTGTACATGTACCTCTCTCTATTGAGGCGCAGACAGAAGCGCGCGCATTGATGATGTCGACCAATAATATCCTCTCACCTGCAACAGGTAAGCCGGTGATCGTACCTACCCAGGATATGGTTCTCGGTATCTACTATCTGACGCGTGAAAAACCGTTTGAGCCGGGTGAAGGCATGATCTTCTCATCTCCGGAAGAGGTTCTTCGTGCTTATGATGCCGGTTCTGTCCGGATTCATACCCGTATCCAATGCCGTATCCGTGGAACCCGCGAGAAGACAACTGTCGGCCGCGCGATTCTATCGACTGTACTGCCTGATGAGATGCCATTCTCCAGTGTTAACAAGGTACTCGGTAAGAAGGAAGTGGGTGCTCTGATCGAGCACTGCTATCGCTTGGCCGGTAACAAGGCGACAGTTCTGCTGGCTGACAGAATCAAGGTGCTGGGCTATACCTACGCCACCCGTTCTGGTGCATCTTTCGGACTGGGCGATGTGATTATCCCTGACACTAAATACGACCTAGTTGCTGCCACCGAGAAGGAAGTTCTTGAAGTTCAGCAGCAGTATCGTGACGGTCTGATCACCGCCGGCGAGCGTTACAACAAGGTTATCGACTTGTGGACTCATACCACCGACAAGGTGGCTCGTGCCATGATGGACAACCTCTCCACTGAAGAGATTACCTCTGCAGACGGTAAAGAGACGGAATCTACGGCGACCTTCAACTCGGTCTACATGATGGCTGACTCCGGCGCTCGTGGTTCGGCACAGCAGATTCGTCAGCTTGCTGGTATGCGTGGTCTGATGGCCAAGCCGGATGGTTCGATCATTGAGAACCCGATTACGGCAAACTTCCGTGAAGGCCTGACCGTACTGCAGTACTTCATCTCAACCCATGGTGCGCGTAAAGGTCTTGCCGATACCGCATTGAAGACAGCGAACTCAGGTTACCTAACACGCCGTCTGGTTGATGTGGCTCAGGATGCAGTGATCCGCGAGCAGGATTGTGGCACTGAAGACGGTATTACCATCTCTCCTCTGGTTGAGGGCGGTGAAGTGATTGAGCCGTTGTCCGAGCGTGTGCTTGGCCGAGTGTTAATGGAGTCTGCGCTTGATCCGATCTCCGGTGAAGAGATTGCTCCGGCAGGAGCCATGATCAACGAAGAGTTGGTTGAAAAGATTGATGATGCAGGTATTGAACAGCTCAAGATTCGTTCAGTACTGACCTGTGAATCGGAAGAGGGCGTCTGTGCAGCATGTTACGGACGCGACCTCGGACATGGTTCCCCGGTTAGTATCGGTGAAGCGGTCGGTGTGATTGCCGCACAGTCCATCGGTGAGCCGGGTACCCAGCTGACCATGCGTACCTTCCATGTGGGTGGTACCGCCTCCCGTTCTGCCGAGCAGGCGAATGTTGAATCCCGATTCAACGGTGTTGCCACGCTGGAACATGAAGTGGTTGTTCGCGACAGTGAAGGCATGGACATCATCATCAACCGTCATACAGAAGTTGTTGTTTCCGATGGTAAAGGCAAAGAGATGGAACGCCATCGCATACCATACGGAGCCCGCCTGCGTATCAGTGGTGGCGATAAGGTGAAGACCGGCCAGATTCTTGCTGAGTGGGATCCATACACCATGCCGCTGATTGCCGAAGTGGATGGTAAGGTTCGCTGTGTTGACCTCGAAGAGGGCAAGACCGTCCGCGAGCAGACCGATGAAGTCACCGGTATGACCAGCAGCGTGGTGATTCAGGTTTCCGAAACACGTAAGGAGTCTCTGCGTCCGCAGATGCAGCTGGTGGATCCGAAAGATCCGGAAGCTGATCCAATCGTGATCCCTCGTACCAATGTGCCTGCACGCTACTTCCTCTCGCCGGGTGCCATCCTGAACAAGCAGGAAGGCGAAGAGGTGAAAGCGGGTGATGTGCTTGCGCGTCTGCCTCGTGAAACCTCCAAGACCAAGGATATTACCGGTGGTCTGCCACGCGTGGTCGAGCTGTTCGAAGCTCGTAAGCCGAAGAACCTCGCCTTCATTGCAGCAAGCGATGGTGCGATCAGCTTCGGTAAGGATATTCGTGGTAAGCGCCGTGTTTATGTTGAACCTGATGATGGTTCTGATCCGATTGAGTATCAGATTCCGAAGGGTTCACACCTGACAGTTCAGGAGGGCGACCGTGTACGTCGCGGTGAGCGTCTGATGGAGGGCTCACCTGCACCTCAGGATATTCTGAAGGTTCTTGGTGTAGAGGCACTGGCCAACTACCTGACTGATGAAGTTCAGGAGGTTTACCGACTGCAGGGCGTGAAGATCAACGACAAGCACATTGAAGTGATCGTACGTCAGATGATGCGCAAGGTTCAGATTATCGAGCCTGGGAACTCAACATTCGTTGCCGGTGAACAGGTGACCCGTAAGGCTGCCCTGAGGCAGAACCGTGAATTGATCGCCGAGGGCAAAGCGCCTGCAGTGATTGAGCCGATCCTGTTGGGTATCACCAAGTCTTCGCTGAACACCGAATCGTTCATCTCAGCAGCATCGTTCCAGGAGACCACACGTGTGATCACTGAAGCGGCGCTGGCCGGTAAGGTCGATTGGCTGAGCGGTCTGAAGGAGAACGTCATTCTAGGTCGTCTTCTTCCAGCAGGTACAGGTCTTGCGACTCGCTTGGCTCCTAAGCCTGAAGGCGAAGAGGTTGAAGAGGTTGTCTCTGAAGCGGATGAGCTGCTGGCAGCAGAAATTGCCCGCGAACTTTCAGAAGTGGTGGATGACAGCGATGCAGCCGATTCCGGCATGAGTTCGGAAGACGCAGCAGCTTAGACAATCGCGTTTTAAGCATGTAAATGAGAGGCTCCTTCGGGGGCCTCTTTTTTTTGTGCACCATGCCAAAAGCTTTTTTATCACTCTCAGTATGCTAAGATCAAGAGACAGAAGGTGTTTGTGATCCGAGAGATTTCAGGAGGATTCGATGAGACTGTTTTATCTTTGTGTGGCAATGATCGTGACCATCGTCTTGGTCGGCTGCCAGCAGGAGCCTCCTGCTCCTGAAAAGGAGGAGGTGGCAACTAAGGTGGCCGTTGAACCTGAAGAAGCACCGGCCAAGAGTGTTGAGAAGCGGGTTGAGCCTGTAGAGATGGTTGTCGAAAGTGTTAAGGAGCAAGCAGCACCTGTAGTCAAACCGCCAGCTGAAGAGATCACGATGGAACCGGCCAAGAGTGTTGAGTCCGTTGTTGTAGGGCCTGAGAAAAGAAGCGAAATAAATGAGGCTGTACTACCGCCTCCTGTTTCCGATCCGGTGAGTGTCAGCAAGGCGCCCGAAGTACTGGGCGATGCTGCAGCGGGAGCCAAGTTAACCAAGGGTAAATGCGGTGCATGCCACTATTTTGATAAAGCGAAGAATAAAGTGGGACCGTCATTGATGGGGATTTACGGGAAGGCTCCATCCATTGATGGCGTGCCGTTCTCGGTTTGGGATTCAGAGTCACTGGATCCGTGGCTGGAGAATCCCAAGGCAGTTAAACCGAAAACAAAGATGGGCTTTAAAGGGGTGGCTGATAAAGCAAAGCGGGACAATATCATCGCCTATTTGAAAACATTATAGGAGCCAGGAATGAGAGTGCTTCATACCATGATTCGCGTGGGCGATCTGGATCGATCCATTCAGTTTTATACAAGTGTGCTTGGGATGAAGTTATTGCGGCGTAAGGATTATCCGGAAGGAAAGTTCACGCTGGCCTTTGTCGGATACGGTGCGGAATCCGATACGTCAGTGATTGAGCTGACCCACAACTGGGAGACCGACTCATATGAGATCGGAACGGGCTACGGCCATGTTGCGATCGGTGTTGATGATATCTATCAGGTGTGTGACGATATCAGGTCTCAGGGCGGTGTTATTAATCGTGAACCCGGTCCGATGAAACATGGCAAAACCGTGATTGCCTTTGTCAAAGATCCGGATGGCTATGCCATCGAACTCATTGAGAGCAACGATTAATCCCCATAACATCACCATGACTCCGGAGGTCAGATGATTACAGCGATCAGAGAATTTTTAAGGCTTGAATCAGCCAGCGGCATCCTGCTGATTGTGTCGGCCCTGCTTGCTGTGGCACTGGCGAACTCTCCGCTTTCACACTATTACGACCTGCTTCTTGATACACCTGTCGAGGTTCGGGTTGGAGCACTACAGATCGCCAAACCGCTTCTGCTCTGGATCAATGACGGACTGATGGCTGTCTTCTTCTTCATTGTCGGTCTGGAGTTGAAACGGGAAATACTTGAAGGTGAACTGGGCAGTGCTCAGGCGATCGCACTTCCGGCCTTTGCTGCGCTTGGCGGCATGATTGTGCCGGCATCGGTCTATGTCCTGTTTAACGGTAGTGACCCGGTTGCCATGGAGGGTTGGGCTATTCCGACAGCGACGGATATCGCCTTTGCCCTGGCTGTCCTGACCCTGTTAGGCGATCGTGTTCCCCTGGCGCTGAAAACATTCCTGGTGTCGCTGGCAATCTTCGATGATATCGGTGCGATTGTTATTATCGCTATCTTTTATACCAGCAACATCAGCACGGCCAGCTTGATCATTGCTGCCAGTTGTATCGCCGTGCTGGCCCTGCTCAACAGGGCAAACATCTACCGGCTCACCCCCTATATGTTCTTTGCCCTGATTATGTGGACAGCCGTACTGAAGTCGGGTGTTCATGCCACGCTTGCCGGTGTGGTTCTGGCAATGTTTATCCCTCTGGCCCGTGATCCGGAGAGTGGCCGCTCTCCACTTAGGGAGCTGGAGCATGATCTCCACGCCATGGTCGCCTTTATCATCCTTCCCATTTTCGCCTTTGCCAATTCCGGTTTGAATCTAACTGACGCTGGCGTTGAGGATGTCATGCACCCGGTCACCATCGGCATCGCACTTGGCCTGTTTGTCGGTAAACAACTGGGGGTATTCACCTTCGCCTGGCTGGCGGTCAAGATGGGCCTTGCCAAGCTGCCCGGAAGTGTCAATTGGACACTGATTTACGGCGTATCACTGCTCTGCGGTATCGGCTTTACGATGAGTCTCTTTATTGGCACGCTCGCTTTCGAAAGCAGTGGCGACAATATCCTGTTCGATGAGCGCTTGGGTATTATTCTAGCATCCACGCTTTCGGCCTTCTGCGGCTATCTCTGGCTTAACAGGGCTCTGAAGTAGTCAATAGAAGGGCCTTTGTTGTAAGGGGATAAATATTTACCTGCATTGCTGAACCAAAGCTGTTCATGAATTTCGCATGGGATGAGAGCGAAGGGTTGATCAGAATTCGTGGCTTAATAATGGGGCGGAGGAACCTCTTCCTCCGGGCGTGCGATTTGTGACGATGAAGTTCCTTTCAAATGATCGCGAATGCGTTTGATTTCAAGCTCCAGTGCATCGATCTGTTTCTGCTGATGCGTGACCACATCATTAAGCTCCTGAATCAGGTGCTCCTGATAGGATATTTTGGTTTCCAGTTCGATGATGCGGTTTTCCATCGAGTCAGGCTAATCGGTTCGTCTGGTGGCGGCTACATTCCGGTGTGCGAATGTCCGCTTTTGTCCAAAAGCAGTCATTCAGTCATATCCACTGCAGTGGTTCTTCGTTTAGTGCCGAAGCCTGCTCCTTGAGCGACAGGATGTGATCCTCCCAGTAGTTCTGGGTGTTGAACCAGGGGAAGGCGTATTTAAATGCGGGATCATTCCAACGACGTCCGATCCATGCGGCATAGTGCATCATGCGCAGTGTTCTCAATCCCTCGACCATGGCCAACTGACGCAGGTCAAACTCGAAAAAGGGTGTATAGCCCTCAAGGAATTGAGAAAGAGCCGCTTCGCGGTGGTTACGGCTACCGGTCAAGAACATCCAGACATCCTGAACGGCGGGTCCCAAACGGGCATCATCGAAGTCGACAATATGCGGGCCGGCCTGTGAGCCGGAATCGGTCCACATAATGTTGCCGGGGTGGCAATCTCCATGCAGCCGGATGTTTTCTGTTTTAACGGAATCAAACGTGTGATCGATATGATCCAGTAGATCCTCGGCAATTGTTTCGTAAGCAGTTTCCAGCTCCGGAGGGATGAACCCCTGCTTGAGAAGGAAGTTGTAGGAGTCATCGCCGAAGTGCTGAACATCAAGTGTCGGCCTGTGCTCGAATGGTACGGTGCTGCCAAGGGCATGGATGCGTCCCATGAAGCGACCCAGCTGTTTGAGCTGGGCCATATTTTCAAGGTCAGGTGCTCTTCCTCCTCTCAGGGGATAGAGAGAGAAGCGGAAGTCGTTGAAGGTGAACAGGGTGTTGCCTTCAAACTCGATGGGAGGGACAACGGGGATCTCCAGATCATTCAGTTCAAGGGTGAACCGGTGCTCTTCAAGAATAGCCTCGTCCTTCCAGCGGTTAGGGCGGTAGAACTTGGCAACCAATGGTTTTGAGCCTTCAATTCCCACCTGATAGACACGATTTTCATAGGAGTTGAGTGCCATCTGGCTACCGTCACAATCAAGTCCGAGGCTTTCGATAGCCTGAAGAACCTGTTCAGGGCCCAGGGAGTAGAAGGAGTCAGGCCCTTCGAATTCCTTTCTACTCATAAGGGAATTCTGAAGTTGAGCGCCTTAGTCCGAGAAGATACTCGACATTGCCTTTCGGGCCGTGGATGGGTGATTCTGTAACACCGATAATCTCGGCCTTGGGTAGTTCGGGAACAAACTCGAGAATCTTGTCGATAGCCGATTGGCGCACCTCGTCATCCTTGACCACGCCTTTAACCAGAAACTTCGGACCGACTTCAAATTGCGGTTTGATCAATGCTACACACCAGCCACCCTTTTTGAGAAAAGGCCATGCATACGGAAGGACCTTGGTCAGGGATATGAATGAGGTGTCGATAACAATGGCATCAACCGCTTCAGGAATGATCTCGGGTGTAAGCAGCCGGACATGTGTTTTTTCAAGATTGATGACGCGCGGGTCATTCTGAAGTTTGTAGTGCAACTGGCTGTGGCCGACATCGACGGCATAGATTTTTTCTGCTCCCTCGTGCAGCAGAACGTCGGTAAATCCGCCTGTGGATGCGCCGACATCGAGACAGATCGCGCCCTTAGCATCGAAAGGGAAATGGCTCAGTGCTTTTTCAAGCTTGAGCCCCCCTCGTGAGACGAATTTGAGTGGCTCTCGGACCTCTATTTCGACATCTGAACGGAACTTTGTTCCTGCCTTGTCGGACTTCTGTCCATTCACATAGACGAGTCCCGCCATGATCAGGCGCTGGGCCTGAGATCCACTCTCGGCCAAGTCCCGCTCGGTGAGCAGGTGATCAAGACGCGCTTTTTTTGTTGTTTTTGGTGTGTGTGGCAAAGCGGTTGGGGAGACGAATGCCGGATGGCTTCTCAAGTGAGAGCTTTGAGGCAGAGGCTTTCAGTTTTTGCAAACGGGAACTCGGTGTCGGATGTGTTTTATCAAGAACTTTGGTGGTTCCATATGTGCGACGGATTTCAAGCAGTTTGAGGATATCATACATGGCCGGATAGTCGTAGCCGATACGATCAAGGTAATCGATCGCTATCTCATCTGACTCATACTCATCTGACTTATCAAGTCCTTCGAAGAGGGCATCGGTGGCGAAGCTTGTCATCTGGTCAAGCAG
The DNA here is from genome assembly GCA_050301755.1 of Mariprofundaceae bacterium. Lineage (GTDB taxonomy): Bacteria > Pseudomonadota > Zetaproteobacteria > Mariprofundales > Mariprofundaceae > WSZY01. Next base: position 13,674 of record JBNKZS010000032.1, on the reverse strand, counting down.
TGGTCCGGGGGTCTTGAATGCCTCGGCGACCATTTCAGTGCCCACTTTCATCAGTTTGGAGTTTCGCAGTGCATTGATGATATGCCGCTCGGTGACGTGAGAAACTTCATGGGCCAGAACAGCAGCAAGCTCCGCCTCATCACGAACCATATTCAATGTGCCGCGAGTGACGAAAATATAGCCACCGGGACAGGCATAGGCATTCACATCATCCGTAGCCAGAATGGCAACATGATAGGGGATATCGGGCCGATTGGAGCGCTGGGCAATAGCGGTGGTGATAAGGTTGAGGTAATAGGTCGTCTGCGGCGCATTTTCAATGCCATAGCGCTCGATTACTTTTGCAGCCACACGCTTTCCGAGAATCAGTTCATCTTCATCAGAAATTGGCATGGCGGCTTGAGCCAGTTTGAAAAGTTTCTGGGCTTGATGCATCCGTTTGGAGTCTTTATTCCCGCTGCCGCCTCCGATGCTGAAGCCGCCCAAATCAAATGCCAGCGCTGGTGTGCAGAGCATCAGGGATAAGAGAATGACAAGTGTGCGCATCATGGCTTCAGATGCCCCTCCTTAATAAAGGATGCCACTTCATTTTCCGGAACATTGAGCGTATCCATCCACTCCACGATCTGAACGGACTTTGCTCCCGCCTTGCTGTCGGCCGCCTTGCCATCGCCCCCTTCAAGGCCGCGGACACCTAGTACGGCAGTTTTCTGTTCCGGGTCTGATGATCGGAACATGGAAGTGAAACTTGAGAAGAAGGATGATGAAGAGCTTCTTGATGAGGTTGGACGACTGCTTTTGCGAATGGCCCCGGCAGGAACCCAGCCTTTAATGGCGTTATGGCCAAGCGTCTGAATCTTGGTCCAATTACGCTCCCTGTTGATAATGGCGACTTCCGTTTTGTAGGAGAGGTGCCCTGAAACGGCCGCTTTGTTTCTTGGCGCGAGGCGCAGGTCAACGCCATCCTGCGGTCCAATATAGTAGTTGTTCCCGGCAGCTGCTGCCGGGATGGCAAAGAGCAGAAGTAACGATATCGAGATCAATATCCGCATAACGTCAATGTAGAACTCTCGAATCGGAGTGTCAAAGGCCTGAAAGCCTCTTAAGCGTGCCGGTGATGCAATCCGCATCAAGCCCAAGGTCATGAAGAATCCTCTCTTGTGGGCCATGCTCAGGAAATTCATCCGGCATGCCGATATGGGCAAATGGCCCTTGCCAGCCATATGAAAGAGCCAGAGTGGCGATTGCTTCACCGACGCCACCACTTGCGACACCCTCTTCAACAACAACAAGCGGTTTGCCCGGTTTCAGATGGATCCTGATAGCCTCTACATCAAGCGGTTTGATGAAGCGCAGGTTGAGAACGGTGTAGTGGCTACCGACCTCTGCCAGTGACTTGGCGGCATGCATGGCATCTTCCGCCCGGGTACCGACTGTGATCAATAGGCCGTCTTCACCCTGCTGCAATAGTTCGGCTTTGCCAACGGAGATCGGGGTTGCCTTCTTTGCTTCCGTCCCCACGCCATTGCCGCGCGGATAACGGATGGCCACCGGTCCGTCGAGGGTAAACGCAGTCGCCAGCATATTCGCCAGTTCCACTTCATCCCTGGGAGCCATGATTGTGAGGTTCGGCAGGCAGCGAAGGAAGGCGATATCAAACATGCCGGTATGGGTGGCTCCGTCGGCCCCGACGATTCCGGCACGATCTAGGCAGAATACGACCGGCAGGTTCTGGATGCAGACATCATGGATGATCTGATCGTATGCCCGCTGCATGAAGGTGGAGTAGATGGCGACCACCGGGCGAAGCCCTTCCGTGGCCATACCGGCAGCAAAGGTGACAGCGTGCTGCTCGGCAATACCGACGTCGAAGCAGCGGGTCGGGTGGCGCTGTTCAAAGATGGAGATGCCAGTTCCACCCGGCATGGCAGCCGTGATGGCGCAGATGCGATCATCCCTGTCAGCCAGATCGGCCAGAGTGGTGCCGAAGATATGGGTGTAACTCGGGGGCGTTCCATCCGACTTGATCGGGATGCCATCTTCGATGTTATAGGGTCCGAGGCCATGCCATGTCTCCGGGTCATCCTCGGCAGGGGTGAAGCCGAAGCCTTTCTTGGTCAATACGTGCAGCAGGATCGGGCCATCAAGATCTTTGCAGTTCTCCAACGTCGGCATCAGATGGTCAAAATCGTGACCGTCGATCGGACCGATATAGCGGAAGCCCATCTCTTCAAAGAGTGTGCCCGGCGTAATCAGCCCTTTAACATGCTCTTCAACCCGCTTGGCGGCCTCCAGTGCGCCCGGAACCTTCTCGAGCATCTTCTTGGTTGCATCTTTCATGCCGGTATAAGTCTTGCCGGTGATGATCTTGGCCAGATAGGCGGACATGGCACCGACATTGGGAGCAATCGACATTTCGTTATCATTGAGAATGACCAGCAGTCGATTGTTGTGGGCACCTGCATGGTTAAGTGCTTCAAAGGCCATGCCGCCGGTCAGGGCACCATCGCCAATCACGGCGATGGCATGGTGCTCTTCATGCTTCAGGTCACGTCCGACAGCAATGCCGTAGGCGGCAGAGATTGATGTGGAGGCGTGGCCTGCGCCGAAGGCATCGTGTTCGGATTCAGAACGGCAGGTGAAGCCACAGAGGCCGCCGTACTGACGAATGCTCGGCATCTGGTCAAGGCGCCCGGTCAGGATTTTGTGAGGATAAGCCTGGTGGCCGACATCCCAGACGATCTTGTCGTCAGGGGAGTTGTAGAGATAGTGCAGCGCGATGGAGAGTTCAACGACGCCGAGGCCTGCACCGAGATGGCCACCGATCGGCGCTAGTGTCTGGATCAGATACTGGCGCATCTCGCGGGCCAGCTGCGGCAGTTGATCGCGTCTCAGTGCTTTCAGGTCGGCAACGCCGTGGATCTGGTGCAGTAGCTCAATAGGCTGGTTCATTGGTTACGTCCATGTATATAGTGGGCCAGAGATGCCAGCTGCGCACCTTCAGCACCGAGAGGCTTGCATGCTTCCAGCGCGATGTCGCGCATCTCTTCCGCCAGTTCGCGTGCGCGCTCGAGACCGACGAGGGAGACATAGGTCGCTTTGTTCTGCGCTTCATCCTTGCCGGCGCTCTTGCCCAGCTCGGCACTGGTGGCAGTGGCATCAAGGATATCATCGGCGATCTGGAAGAGCAGGCCGACAGCTTTGCCGTAACGTGAGCAGGCGGCCAGTTTCTCTTCATCCGAACCGGCCAGCAGGGCGCCGGCCTCACAGCAGTAGCAGAGCAGGGCGCCGGTCTTGTGCAGGTGGATCCGTTCCACCTCCAGCACGCTGGATACACCACCGGCATCGGCCTCCATATCGAGCATCTGACCACCGACCATTCCCTGGGCGCCCGATGCAACGGCCAGACGTTTAACCAGTTCAATGCGAAGTTCCGTGCTTTGCGGCAGTTCGGCCAGCAGTTCGAAGCTGAGGGCCTGTAGTGCGTCGGCGGCAAGAATGGCGGTCGCTTCATCAAACTTTTTGTGGCAGGTGGGCATGCCGCGGCGCAGGTCGTCGTCATCCATGCAGGGCAGGTCGTCGTGAATCAGCGAGTAGGTGTGCATACACTCGATGCTCATGGCTGCTGCCATCACGCTTTCGGTATTGGTGCCACCACAGGCTTTGAAGCTCTCCATGATCAGCGCCGGACGGATACGTTTGCCGCCGGCCAGAAGTGAATAGTTCATCGCTTTCCAAAGAGTAGGCGCAATGGTGCTGCGCTTGCCAGAAAGGAGCTCGTTCAGGGCGCTGTTTACCTGATCGGCATGCGCTTTTAGTGATGCGATGTCGGCCACGACTATTCGCCGTCTTGACCGTTCAATATCTGCAGGCGTTGTTCGGCATGATCCAATAGAGCTTCACAGCGGCGGGATAGTTGAACACCGGATTCGAAAGCAGCCACGCTCTCTTCAAGTGGAAGTTGGCCGGATTCCAGTTTGCCGACCAGTTCGGTCAGTTGCTGAAGCGCCTCTTCAAAGGAGAGGTTATCAATATCTTGTGCTGTCTGATTGGCTTTACTCACGTCCCGCTCCTGTAGAAAGAGCCGTCCATTGTAGGGCACTCGATTTCATGGTCAATGCACGGACGTGCCGATACCATTTCGCCAATGTCCCAGCATCAAACCCTAGAGGTGATTCATCATAAGCTTCAGGCCTATCCCGACTCGGTAGCCGAGCAGGAGCAGCTGGTCGCGGAGTTGCTGGCCGGAACACGCGGCAACACTCTGGTTTTCACCGAGCATCCACCGGTCTACACGCTCGGAACTTCGGGGAGTGATACGGACGTGCTGATGCGTGAAATCGATGGGGAGAGGATCGAAGTATTCCCCACAGGGCGCGGTGGCGAGGTGACCTACCACGGGCCGGGGCAGCTGGTCTGCTACCTCATGATTGATATCAGTCGGGAGCAGGATCTGCACAAGCATGTCTGGCGGCTGGAGGAGATGGTGATCCGCACGCTGGCCGAGTTCGGTATTAAGGCGGGGCGAAACAGGCGCGGCATCGGCGTCTGGGTTGGGGATAGGAAGATCGCTGCGGTTGGCGTCCGCTGTCGCAAGTGGGTCACTTATCACGGAATTGCACTGAATATCGATCCGAACATGAAGCATTTCGATGGCATCGTCACCTGCGGCATGGCCGACCGTCCGGTCGCCTCACTTGCAGAGCTCAATGTGAATGCCTCCCGAAACGAAGTGGAAGCCATTATCTCCAGAAAGGCAGGAGAGCTATTCAGCTGAAGGTCCGCTTTCGGCCGAAAGCGGACATTTGAGTAACGCACAGGATTACGCTGAAAGCGATTCTGTGCTATGGATAGATGAGAGGCGTTTGTATGCCAATATATGAAACTGTCCTGATTATTGTATGTCTGCTCGGTGTGGCTGTTCTGGCTGCAGCAATCTGTAATCAGATTCCAATTCCTTTTTCAGCAGTGTTGGTCCTTCTTGGTATTCTGCTTGGCTGGCTTGATCATACGTGGCCGCCTTTTGAGCCTTTGCAGGAGTTCCGGCTCTCTCCCGACCTGGTCCTGTTTGTTTTTTTGCCGGCACTGATTTTTGAGTCGGGATTCAATCTTGACGGCAGGCAGCTGCTGAAGGATTTCGTGCCAGTCTTTACCCTGGCGGTACCGGCACTGTTGATCTCGACGGGTCTGATTGGACTCGGCCTCTGGCTGGCTCTCGATATGGCTCCAGTCCACGCCCTTTTGTTCGGTGCGCTGATCTCGGCAACCGACCCGATCGCGGTGATTGCACTGTTTAAAGAGCTGGGTGCACCGTTAAGGCTTAACGTGCTGGTCGAGGGCGAGTCTCTTCTCAACGATGCAACAGCACTGGTGGTGTTCAAGGTGTTGCTCGCATCTGCGGTGATCGGATCTTTTGAATGGAGCCAGATGACGGGGGCAGCCGGAGAATTTTTGAGGGTTTTCTTCGGCGGCGCTTTTGTCGGATTTGTTCTGGGCATGCTGCTGAGTGAGGCGATGCGCTTTTTACAGTCTCGGAGCACTGCGCTGACGCTCTCCATTGTGATGGCTTATGCAGGTTTTATCATCTCGGAACATATGCTGCATATGTCGGGTGTGATGACGGTGGTTGTTGCCTCTATCTGTCTTGGGATATGGGGAAGAAGCCGAATGTCGCAGGAGGTGGCAGATACATTGCATGAGGTGTGGGAGTTTGTGGCCTACGTCTGCAATGCACTGCTCTTCTTGCTTGTCGGACTTTCGGTTGATCCGCTGTTTCTGATTGAACATGCGTGGGCCATTGCAGCTGCTATCACTTTGGTGCTGGTTGTTCGTGCTCTTACCATTCATGGCATGGTGCCGGTTGTTACCCGATGGTTCAGCCTTCCTTCCGTAGGTTTTCCGGAGCGTCAGATTATGTGGTGGGGTGGTTTGAAGGGCGGCTTGGCCATTGCGATGGCACTCTCTATTCCTGTTGATGTGCCCGGCAGGGATATGCTTCTGGCGATGACGGTCGGTGTTGTGGTTTTCACCCTGCTGGTGAATGCGCCAACGATCCGCCCGATGATGAAATGGCTTGGTATGGATCGGCTAAGCGATGATGAGCAGGCCGAGTTGAATGCAGCTTTGAAGCACTCCGGCCAGAGTGCATCAGAGGTGTTGGGAGGTTTCAAGGAGTTGGGCGTGCTTTCCAAAGGCGCCTATCACCAGATTCAATCTGATATCCATGATGTTCTTGAAGTTGACCGGATTGAGCTTGGTACGAAGGAGAAGGAGAGGGGAGCCTATCTGTCATTGTTGCAGACAGAGCTTGAGACGCTCGATTTGCTCTACAAGGCGGGTGTGATTCCACAGTATACGCTCATAGAAATCCGTCAGCAGGCACAAAGCGAAAGAGATCAGTTGACCGGAGGGGCACCGCTGGAATCTATTCTTGATCAGGGTGACAGGAAGGGCTTTTTTGCCCGTATTGAGCAGTATCTGTTGAGAAAGGTTCGCGAAGTCGACTGGTTATCCAGGCTATTGATGCGTTATCAGTATATACGGCTGTCGCAGTATTTCCGAAGGAATGTGGCCAGGCTGATGATGACGGAAGCATCCATTAAGGCCGTGCAGAAAGACAGCTCCATTCCGGAAGAGACAAGTCAGATGCTTCTCGATTATCTGCGTGAGCGGGGAAGGAAGCTGGAGCAGGCACTCGAGTATATTAAAGAGGATATGCCGGAGTTCTACCGGCGTTACAGTTATCGCATTGCCAGTCAGGCGGCCTGGTATGGAGCGATGCTTAAGGCTGGAGACCTTTTCCATCATGGTCAGATGGGCGGTAAGGCGCATGCGAAATTGAGCTGGTTGCTGCACAAGAAGATGGGACTGTTGCCGTCCTTGTCATCTCATATACCCAAGGTTTCTGTAACAGAGCTGATCCAGACGATTCCGCTGTTTGCCAACCTCTCGGAAGAGGTTGTCGAAGAGCTGGTGAATCGCGCTTCAGCAGTGACCTTCCTTGCCGGTGACAGGGTGATTGGGCAGGGAGAAAAGGGCGATGCTCTCTATATTGTCGTGCATGGACTTCTGCGTGTTCACAGAACTACTGCAGAAGGGGATGAGGATATCGCCACGCTTGAGGACGGGGACTTCTTCGGAGAGATGGCGCTACTTGGTGAGCATGTTCGCAATGTGAATGTTACGGCTGTTCATGCATGCAAGCTTCTGAGGATCAAGCGATCCGATGTGCTGGCGCTTGCAGAGATGTATCCACAGGTGAGCCAGAGGTTGAGAGAGGTTGAGAAGCAGAGGCGCGAAGCCGATCAGGAGAGCTAATCTCTTTTAGCTTAAATAGTTGTATATTGCAACAGTTGTATATACCATTCGAATTTATGAGAGATCGGACAGACCAGTTTGAACTGGAGCGGGCGATTGGCTTTTATGTCAATCGAACCGCCTATGTGATGAGTGAAGAGGTGGCCAGACGCTTTCAGTGGCATGGCTACAAACTCTCCGCACAGGATTTCGGCATCCTCTTCCGGCTGTGGAAACAGGATGGGTTGTCGCAGGTGCAGATCGCCAGCCTGATGATGCGCGACAAAACGACGATTACCCGCAGGCTCGACGCTCTGGTGAAGAAGGGGCTGATTGAGCGCAGGGCAGGATTGGATGACCGCAGGCTCTTCCGTATTCACCTGACGAAAGAGGGGGTGCTGGCAACGGAGTGTCTGATGGTGGTGGTGGATGAGTTCCAGAAGGAGGTGCTGGCGGATATTCCCGATGCGCACAAGGAGATCACCATCAGGACGTTGAAGAAGATTACAGAACTGGTAACGAGGAAATAGAGATGAAAACAACAACCCCGCACTGGATTACCATTGGCCTGCTGCTGGCAATCATTGTCGGAATTGGCATTAAGGTGGTTGTGCTCGGCTCAACCGCCGAAGGTGATGACGGGCGTACCGCGGTGATACTGGCGCCGACAGAACGCCAGGCTGTGCTGGGCGAGATGCGTATGCTGCTTGAAGCCAGCCAGTCGATCGTCGAAGCACTGGCCAACGATGACCTGAATACAGTCGAAAAAACGGCAAGGCCGTTGGGCGCTTCTGCCATTGCCACGGTCGATTTCGCACTGCGGGCCAAACTGCCGATCGAGTTCAAGAAGCTTGGTTTCGGTACCCACTATGCCATGGATGATATTGCAGATATGGCCAAAGAGAAGAGGCCTGCCAAAGAGATCCAGTTGAAACTGGCTGAGACGATGAATAACTGCATCGCTTGCCATGCCATGTATCAGCTTCCGGAAATGAAGGAATAGAGGAGAACAAGTATGACAACAGAGAGAGTCGTTCGCATCGTAGCCGGAGCCTTTATTATGCTTTCGGTTTTTCTAAGCTCGATTTACAACGGAGTGCAGCTGAGTGAGCCGACCTGGCTGTGGTTCACCCTGTTTGTCGGTGCCAACCTTTTTCAGTCCGGGATTACCAAGTGGTGCCTGATGGAGGTTATTCTGATAAAACTGGGTGTGAAGCCCGGCGGCGCTTGCGGAAGTTGCTGAGTATACATCACAAACATCAAGGGCCTGCAATGCAGGCCCTTGATGTTTCTTTTTGATGAATTGACCTGGCAGAAAGCCACTGCTCAGGGCGCTGTCATTCAGCTTCTTTGGTGGGTGTTAGAAGTGAGATATTGATCATACCGCGCACCGGATCGGTTGACTGAATCTGAATGTCGAGTTCATCACCGAGGTTGATGGTGAAGCCACCACGCCTTGCGGTTAGACGATGATTCTTCTCATCAAGCACAAAGAGCGAACCCAGATCATCCACGGCAATGGATGCCTCAGCTAACGACTCTTCGATTTCGACAAAGACACGGCGCTTGGTGATGCCGGAGACAATCGCCTTGAACTCTTTGCCCACATCCTTGGCGTGATAGAGTGCGCCCAGCATTGCCTCCACATCCCACTCGGCACGCACCTGACGGCGCTCCTGTATCGAGGTGTGCTCACCCACAGCGGCGAGCCCGTTGGCAGGTTGAACTCTGTTCGGATCCTGCTTTCTGATCAGCGCTTTGAGCCTGCGATGCACGGTCAGGTCGGCATAACGCCGGATCGGACTGGTGAAGTGGCAGTAGCTTTCGTAAGCGAGGCCAAAGTGACCCTGATTGTCAGGTGAATACTTTGCCTGCTGCATGGAGCGAAGGATCAGGCGATGAAGCACATGGCCGTAAGGTTTGTCTTCACAGTTGTGCAGAATCTTCTGGATATCGAGCGGGCGAACACTGCCGCCCTTCTGCTGTTTGATCGTTGCCCCGAATGGCGCAAGGAAATCATTCACCTTATCAATTGCTTCACGCTCCGGTTGCGGATGGACACGGTAAAGCAGCGGTGACTGATGTGCCTCGAAATACTGGGCAACCGCCACATTGGCCGAGAGCATCAGCTCCTCAATGAGCCTGTGGGCGATATTACGTTCACGTACTTCAAGCGTCTCAATTTCATCGTTCTTCACCACAGGGCGAACCTCGGGAAGGTCAAGGCCGAGTGCACCGCGCTTCTCGCGGTTCTTCTCCTGCAGGCTCAACAGGCGACTCGCATGCGACAGCATTTCCTGCACTTCAGGCTTCTGAATCGGTGAATCTTTCGGGCCTGCATCATGATCCTCAAGCCATGCCGCCACCTGCGTATAGGTCAGCCTTGCCTTGGAGTGGATCACCGCATCATAGGCCTGTGCCGCTCGACCCTGCCCATAACAGTCAAAACGCATGCGAACCGCCATGGTCAGGCGGTCAACATTCGGATTGAGCGAGCAGAGGCCGTTGGAGAGTTTCTCCGGTAACATCGGAATGACCCGATCCGGGAAGTAGAAGGAGTTAGAGCGTTCAAAAGCCTCTTTATCAAGCGCAGTGCCGGGACGGACATAGTGAGCCACATCGGCAATCGCCACCCACACCTCAAAGCCATCACCGCGCGGTGTCACGCTGATGGCATCATCGAAATCCTTGGCATCTTCACCGTCAATGGTAACAAAAGTGAGATTGCGAAGATCCTTACGCATCGCCACTTCGGACTGGGAGACCGTTTCAGGCATAGAGTTGGCCGCTTCCATCACCGCATCGGGAAATTCACCGGGAAGCTGCTGCTCGGCAATAATCAGATCGATCAGATTCGATGGCTTGAACAGGTCATTCATAATCTGCAATACGCGGCCACGCAGAGGTGCTGTACCACGCTCTATCTCGATCTGGACCCAGTCGCCATCATGAGCGCCTTTGGCATCTTTGGCAGCAACCACAATCGACTGCGGCATCTTTTTGGAACGAGGTTCCACCACGCCGAGACCGCCACGAATGACGAACTGCCCGGTAATGACGTTGTAGGCTTCTTCGACAATCTTAACCAGCTCGCCGGATTCGCGACCGCGATAACTGACTGTGCGCACCTCAACGGTGTCGCCCTGCATCACGCCTCTCATCTCCTGCTGGGGAAGGAATACATCCTCTTTGCGCCCCGGTATCGATACAAAGCCATAACCATCCGGATGTGCGGAGACCTTGCCCGTAACAATTTCACCACCACCGCGTCGGGAATCATCTCTTCGATCACCACGATGCGCCTCTTGACGGCCACCACTCTGGGCCCCCACCATCGGCTTCAGATACTTGCCGCGCTGAACCAGTTCGCCATGCTCAAGCATGGCGTTGACCTGTCGCTTCAGAGTCCGGCGCTTATCGGGCGTTTTGGCTCCGAGCACGCCTTCGAGATCACGCATAGAGCCAAGGCCCTTCTGCATTGACTGCAGGGCGTTGATAATTTCGTTTCGGGCGGCTGAACCGGTCACATGCTGTGCCCTGTCGCGATGCGGTTTGCCCGCGCCCTTGCCGCCACTTTTAGTGTGGGGGGCGTGCTTGCCACCGCCCGATTTACGGTCGGATGCTTTACCGGGCTTACCCTTGGCTTCCGCCCAATCAAATTTCTTCATATTCTTCCTTGACACCTAAGTGCTCCATTCTACTATTGCGCGCCCTTACAAAGGCATCCTGCACGGATGCAGGGAGTGTACTCCTAAATAAGTGAGTACATGGCAATCCAAATCCTGGATAGCCGCAATCATACACGCATGTGTTTGATTTGTGAGCAAAGTTAGAACCGCCTATGAACTTTGCCCGATTGAAATGCCGAGGTGGCGGAATTGGTAGACGCGCTGGCTTCAGGTGCCAGTGTCTTCACAGACGTGCTGGTTCGACTCCAGTCCTCGGTACCACCTTGAAAGGCCCGGCAGTATGCTGGGCCTTTTCACTTTAAGCCAGTTAATATCCTTTCATGTTGTAAATCATATGGCCGAATTGAGTCCGCCTGTTTTCGCTGCCTGTATATCCGTGCTACGCTTCCTCGCGATGGGTGACTTGAACGATATCGGTAATGATGAAGCGCGCATGGAGGGGCTACTCCAGCGTCTCGGGATGCTGCGCGGCTGGTCGCCGCAGACCCTTTCGGCCTACCGTGCCGACCTTAAAAGCGCTCACGATTTTCTGCATCAGCGTCTAAAGCAGTCGATATTCAAGGCCTCTCAGGAAGAGATCGCCAGTTATCTGGGCAGCCTGAAGAAGAGGGGATTGAAGGACTCTAGTATCTATCGACGTCGCAGCTCTCTCTCGACATGGTACAATTACCTACAGGAAGAGGGATGGCGTGAGGATCATCCGGTCAGGCAACTACCCAACATGCGCAGAGGCAGGCGACTTCCCAAGGAGATCAGTGAACATGAGGTGGAGCTTCTGCTGGCCATTCCCGACACTGCTGATGCAACCGGTCTGCGCGATCGTTGCATGCTGGAACTGATGTACGCCACCGGCTTGCGCGTCTCCGAACTGGTCGGTCTGACACTTTCCAATATCGATCTTCAGTCGGGAATTATCCGGGTTGTCGGCAAAGGGAATAAGGAACGCATGGTTCCATTCGGTGAAGAGGCGGGTAACTGGCTCCAGAAGTGGCTGCAAAAAAGACCGCAGACCGCCAGTCCCCACCTCTTTCCGGGGCGTGGTGGGCGAGCCATGAGCCGGCAGAATTTCTGGCAACGAATCAAGCTCTACGCCAAAGAGGCGGGAATATTGCCACTACCCTCACCACATACGTTACGCCATGCCTTTGCCACCCACCTTCTCAACCACGGCGCCGATCTTCGTGCCGTTCAAATGCTGCTCGGGCATGCACATATTACTACCACGGAGATCTACACCCATATATCTAGGGCTCGACTGCATGATCTGGTAAATATCTCGCATCCACTGGGAAGAGGCGTATGAGCACATCAATTCCTAAACTTCTGCGTGAAGTAAGAAAAGCGATCTCGCAGGAGAATTACCCGCAGGCTGAACTGCTCTACGAACAGATTCTGCAGAATCCGGATATGGCAGATGATCTCGATATCAGAGTCAGGTATGCCTTCTGTACCGAGAAAAACGGCAACCGTGATCAGGCCATCGATGCCTACTGCGAGGTTCTGAAAATCTATCGTGAGCGTGGTGAAGAGGGAGCCGCGACTTCCATTGAGAAGATTCTTGAAGGGCTGCGAAGCAAGAGTGTTGAGCCGGAGCGGGAGCCGGTTCATGAAATTTCGGTTGAACCGCTCAGCGATGCCGACCTGATGCAGCGCCTTTGTAATATGGGTAGTCATATAACCCTGGCTACGGGGGATATCCTCTGTCGGGAAGGTGAGATGCCGGATAGTCTTTGGCTTCTGCGCAGCGGTTCCATCACGGTTCATCTACCCGACTATGATGAGCCGGATCTTATCGAAGTCAAAGAGGGGCACCTTGCTCTGGTCGGGGAGCTTGGCTTTTTTACCGACCAGAGAAGATCGGCCACACTTGAAGCCGCATCAAATTCGGAACTTTTCGAGATCAAAACAGCCGATATCCGTAAACAGAAAGAGGAAGACCCCGCTTTTAAAGCGGCCATGATGCGTCTTCTTTATGAGCGGTGGGCGGAGCCGGTCATTACCCGCCACACCGTCTTCGAGCGCGTTAACGATATTGATCGCATGCGTCTAATGCGCACCTTTGACCGTGTCACACTGGGTCCGGGCGAGGTTCTGATCGAGGCAGGTGAAGAGCACCCTTATGCTTACATGCTGCAGAGCGGCTGCATGTTTTTCATGCACTCCAAAGATCACCTTGATGACTCCGCTGACTCTGCCGATGGTTCCATGATGACCAGTATCTTTCCCGCCGACATGGTTCATCTCGGCGGATTGCTTCCCGGTTACAAGAGTGAGTATCGGGTGGTTACTGCCACTCCGGTAAAATTGTTGCGTCTCTCACAGCAGGATTTCGAACCCTTTACCCTTAGAAGGCCCTGGATCATTCAGGCGATTCTTCAATTCTCCCATAGGCCGGCTCACCTGCAGCTGATGAAGCCGGATGACGATTACCTGTGGAAAGCAGACCGGCATGTCAAAACTCACTAAAAGTGTCTACAATGGGAACAGCAACATGAGGAGCTGTACGATTTAACGATGGATTATCAGAAGCTATTTCAACAGGCCAGATCGGCCGCAGCCAAGGGCGACTATCATTCATCCCGTAAACTTTACGGCGAACTGTGGAAGTCTCCTGTCTGGCACAACGATAAAGATGTGAAGCTGAGTTATGCCTATGCATGTGAACGGACAGGCGATTACAGTGAGGCGC
>JBNKZS010000031.1:0-23415 GCA_050301755.1 Mariprofundaceae bacterium | reverse complement strand
TATTTTTTTAAGCAGTTCGTTCCATAAAGAGAAGTTTATCTCTGAAGGCGCTTCAGAAGGTCAGCTTCGTGTGACCGGTGCTGTTTATCAGGATTTTCTGGCTGCCAGTCACAACGATGTTGATAAGAGGAGAAAAGAGCTTCTTGAGTCTCTTGGGCTGGTTGATGACAGGCTTCTGGTCCTGGGGTCGATGACTCCGGACAAATTTGATGAACGGGATGTTCCCCTTGAGTTCACTGGCTATCACGAGATGATCGAATATTGGGTCAAGGCTCTTACCCGTGATGGCCGTTTTAATGTGATTCTCTGCCTGCACCCGAATGTCAATTATGATGATGTGGTATACTTAGAAAAGTATGGTGCGCATATCGTTTTGCGTGAGACAGCAGAGCTGATCGCTCTCTGTGATATCTATGTTGTTGACTGTTCGGCTACCAGTAAGTGGGCGCTGGCCGCCGGAAAGCTTGTGATTGACTATGATCTTTTGAGATATGATCTGGACTTTCATTCAAACTCTGATGGAATTATCCACCTTCGTACTAAGGCGGAGTTTGAGAAAGCTCTGGAAGCACTGTACAACGGTGAACTGAATCAAGAGATTGAGATGGTTCGAACCCGGGCTGAAAAAGGCTTCTGGGGTGTTATGGATGGTCTTGCTTCCAAACGCATTCATGAAGAGTGTTTGCGAATTTTAGAAAACGAATAAAGTCCGGGGGGGCGGTATGTCATTTGTCAGCTGGCAGTTTGTGATCTTTTTTCCAGTCGTATTGGTCACCTACTATTTAACTCCGGTCAGACACAGGTGGATGCTTCTTCTTCCGGCCAGTCTGGTCTTTTTCCTCGCCCTTAACGTTTGGCACGGACTGCTTCTCGGCTGGGTTATTTTTGTCAGTTATCTCTTTGCACTCTTTATTGATGATCAAAAGAGGGAGAAGGGGAGAGTGGCTCTCCTTGCCGTTGGCCTGCTGGCAACACTATCCTTATTGGCCTACTACAAGTATTCCGCTTTTACAGTTAACAGTGTTTCTAGAGTGTTTGGCCTGGCAGGTGTCGAGTTGGGCTGGACCATGGAACAGCTGATTCTTCCACTGGGGATTTCGTTCTTTACGCTTCAGGCAGTTGGCTATCTGTTTGATGTCTACCGCGGGAGCATTCAGGCGGAAAGAAATTTTGCCCGTTATGCACTGTTTATCAGCTTCTTTCCTCAGCTGGTTGCAGGGCCGATTGAGAGGGCAAAGAACATTCTTCCACAGCTGAGAATGCCGCATCCTTATGACTATGATGAGTTTAAATTCGGCCTGAAGCTGTTTGCCTGGGGATTGTTCAAGAAGGTTGTCGTGGCAGACAATATGGCAAATATTGTTGATCCGATTTATAACAGCCCTCAGGACTTTTCCGGCCCTGTTCTTCTGATTGGCACTATCGCTTTCGCCTTCCAGATTTATTGCGACTTTTCAGGCTATACCGATATGGCTATCGGGATAGGACGCATGCTCGGCATTCGCCTGATGAAAAACTTTAACATCCCATATTTTGCCAGAACCATTCCTGAGTTCTGGGAGCGCTGGCATATTTCTCTCTCTACATGGTTTAGAGATTACCTCTATATTCCTCTTGGTGGAAACAGGACTACACTTTTCCGCTGGTGCATCAACATCCTTATCGTTTTTGCCGTCAGTGGATTGTGGCATGGGGCCAATTGGACATTTGTCATATGGGGTTTCCTTCATGCATTCTATTACCTGATGACCAGATGGCTTTTTGGTCCGCTGGCGCACATCAGAAAGGCTTTGGGGTTAGCAAGTGACTCCTGGCTTGTTACTGTTTTGCAGGTGCTGCTTACTTTCTCTCTGGTCACTCTGGCCTGGGTCTTCTTCAGAGCCAATGGTGTCCATGATGCCTTCTATATTCTGAATCATATGTTTACCGGTTGGCCATCCTTTACAGTTGAAGGGTTGAAGAGTGTTGCTCATCAGGTGAATGTAACCTATGTGTTTACCGCTTTCGGAGCGCTGGCGATTCTTCTGGTTGCCGAATTTATGCACTCCGTCAATATCGGTGTGGAGTGGGTTCAGCGAAGACATGCTGTGATTCGCTGGGGATTATACTATGCTTTGGCTGGGGTGATCCTTCTGTTTGGTGATTTTGGCCATTCTAAGTTTATCTATTTTCAATTTTAACCGGTGATCAATTTATGAATAAAGTTCTTTTAAAATTAACGCTGATGGTGCTTCCTCTTGTAACGCTGCTTATCTCTATCAATGTGATTATTGATCCGGGAAGCCTGTTTCATGACGGTGTTGAAGAGGAGATCGCCAACATTATCCTGGATGGTAAGAGGGCTGGTATTCCGCGCGAATACATCGATTATACCGAGAGGGACTTTCAGAAGTCCTTTATTACCCGTGTAGAAGAGAAGAAGGATGTTATTGCATTTGGTTCAAGCCGGGTCAGGTATATCAGAGGTGACCTGTTCCCAGGCAAGAGCTTCCATAACAATGCTGTGAATGCCGCAAGCCTTGAGGATTTTATCACCCAGTATCACCTTTACCGAAAGCGGGGATTGGTCCCTGAGAGGCTGGTGCTTGCACTTGATCACTGGATTCTCGACAAGGACAACGGCTATACAAACTGGCTTACACTGAGAAGCGATTATTTTGATGCGGCAGAACAGATGAAGCTCCCGTTTCCCCATGGCGCTGACCTGAATGCAGGCATGAGTGATGACGTGATCTTGTTTTATCAACGACCCGAGTTCTTAAAATGGCGCGAAGCTCTCTCACCAGCTTACTTTCAGGCCAGCTGGAAGCGACTGATCAGTGGCAACTTCTCGCTGACAAGAGAAAAACGGGTACTCCCAACCCAGGAGACCGAGGCGTACACCCTTTATGTGATTAACGAGGATGGATCGTTTGCAGATCAGAAGCATCCTTCATCCGTTGAAGATGTCCGCAACCTTGTAGATACCGTCGATGATGGCGTATCCCCTCTTAAAGAGATCAACGAGCAGCTTGCCAAGAATCTGGAGCGCTTTCTGGATGTTCTGAAAGAGGATGGTGTGGAAGTGCTGCTTGTACTTGTTCCGACTCATCCCCGTACATACGTCAAGTGGACCAAGAATGATAACAAGGGACTGATCAAGGGCGAAGCCTTCTTCAGGGACCTGGCGAAGCGGAAAGGACTCCCCATTGTCGGCAGCTACAATCCGGCAAACATTCCTGCAGATGAATCTGAATTCAGGGACTGGGTTCACCCGTACAGGCCTGTGTTGGAGAGAATTATCAGACAGGCTCCGCAGAGTTGATTGTTTTACTGTCCAGAATGTTAAGTTGGCCCGGTAATTAAACTTGAAGAAGCTTATTTAGGAGTAACCTGTGTTTAAAAATGCCATACTTTCATTTCTGAAAAGCGCCAGAAAAACGCTTGTTTTTCTGGCTGTTGTTGCGTCTCTTGCTGTCTCAGTACTGGCCTGGATCTATGTCGATCCGACAGGGGAGATTCAGGTTACGGTTGAAGACCGGATGGCTGACATTGTTGTTTCCGGAAAGAATGTTGGCGTTCCTCCCAAATATATCGGTTTTGATGAGCGGCTGTTTCAGAAGGCCTGTATTGAGAAGGCTGACCAGAAGAGCGATGTGGTCGCTTTGGGTTCGGGGCGTATCAAATATATTCGTGATACCATGTTCCCCGGAAAGAAGTTCCATAACAGTTCGGTAAATGCTGCCGCGTTTGAAGATATTGTCATACTCTACCACCTCTATAAAAAACATGGACTGTTACCGGGAAAGATCATTGTCTCACTTGACCATTATATGATCGAGAGCCAGCCGAGCTATTTAGGGTGGAGAGTCCTGAGTGAAGATTATAATGATGCGATTGCCCAGATGGGACTGGTCTTGCGTGGCCCGCAGGATGCTGCCACTCCACCTTTCTGGAAGAACAAAAGGGCGGCCAGAACTCTCGAAGTCCTTGAGCCGGAAAATATGCTGAAGTCAATTTCCCGCTTGCTTGTTGGGCGCTCTGCGATGCCGAGGATGGTGTTTCCAACGATCGAGAGCAAAACCCGAAGTGGGCTTTACGTATGGCTTTCGGATGGCTCTATGGGATCTGAGGCTGTGCCCTGGACAGAAGAGGAGGTCCGCAAGATTATCGCGACGATTGACGACGGGGCTCCGGCACTGAAAAAAGTGGATGAATCCAGGGTGAATGATATTAGGAAGTTTATTGCTCTTGCCGAGAAAGATGGCGTTAAGGTCCAGCTTCTTCTTGTTCCGGTTCATCCGCACACATATGCCAAGTGGGCAAAAGATGATAGTAAAGGCGTTATTGAAGCCGAGTCTGTTTATCGTCGCCTTGCCAGTGAAACAAACACACCGATCTGCGGCTCTTTTGATCCGGCAAAGACCCCTGCTGAAGATGGATATTTTCAAAACTGGATCAACCCTCATGACGTTCTGCTTGGCAAAATCATTGAGCAGTGTGATATAAACTAATCCGGCATCAGACTCGCTGTGTCTCCTTTACGAAAGCTTATTCTGAGCGCACTGGTGATTGTTCCGGTGTTTCTGATGGTGCCTCTCATTAACTATGTTGTAGATCCGGCAAACCTTTTCAGACAGGGGTCTGGAGTGGAGCAGGGTATCGCCTCACATAATCTGGCCGGCTGGAATGTGGCGGTGCCGCTAACATATGCAGACTACGACGAGAGAGTGATGCACGCTTCAATTATCGACGGGATGAAGAACGCTCATGATGTAATTGTTCTGGGCTCCAGTCGTGTTCGCCAGATTACCCGTGAGATGTTCCAATCAAAGAGCTTCTATAACTTTGCCTCTGCGGCAGCGACCCTGGAAGATTTCTGGATCTATTATTCGTTATATCGTCAGAAGGGTTTCAGGCCTATGCGGGTTGTTCTTGGTATGGAACACTGGATGCTGGATGGGGATCCCGGATACACACACTGGAAGTCGCTGGCGACTGTCTATTATGATGCTGTCAAGGAGCGGGGTTTTCCGGTTCCTGATGACTATGAGGAGATTGAAGCCAGGTATAGCCTGGAGAGATGGGGCCAGTTGCTCTCGCCTGCCTATTTTCAAGCCTCCGTTAAAAAACTTTTTTCCCAGGAAGGGTTGCTGAGTGAAAAACGCTTTTATCCAACCAGGGATGAGAAGGCGAAAAAAGGTGAATGGCTTCAGCGCTTTGATGGTTCCGCTGGCGAAAGGCAGGTTCCCAGAACGACTGAAGAGGTCTTGCAGATGGTAATGACCAAGGATGATGGCGTCTCACCTTTAACCGAGATTGATTCGATCAGGGTAAAACTTCTGGATGATCTGATCGGATTGATGAAAGCAGATGGTGCGGAGGTCATTATTTGCCTGCCGCCGGTACACCCAGTGACCTATTCCAAATGGAAAAAAAGTAAAAAAGGGGCAGTCAGAGCCGAGAGGTTTTATCAGCAATATGCACAGAGTAAGGGGATAAAGTTGATCGGCTCATATAACCCTGAAAACACCGGGGCTGACGGAAGCGGATTTATGGACTGGGTACATCCCCGCAGGTTCGTTATGGCCGAAATATTCAAAGAAGCCCTTTGATTCTTTCATGACAAAAAATGTTCTTTGTATCGTTGCAACAGGACCTCAATTAAGAGAGCTGTTTCCGGTTGCCAAAGCATTGAAAGAGGGAATTGCTGAGACAGATGTGACTTTTCTCTTTGAAAAGGAGTATGAGACAGCAGGAGAGCATCGGCGGGAACTTGGGAGTGCCGGTTTCGTTTCCCTCTCTTCTAATGGGTCAAGGCATGCTAACCCGGTTGAACCAGTCTTAAGCCGGAGTGGCGCTACGAACTGGCGGCAGAAGATTCGGCAAGGACTCTCTGTTTTACCAGAGGGGTTGAGCAATGTTTTGATTCAGTTGTTGCGATACCTTCTCTATACACAGCTTTTGTCATTTCCATATTGGTACTTTAGGTATCGTCGCCACTACCAAAGTTGTTGCAAACTCATAAAGAGCCTCTCCCCGGATATGGTTCTGCTTTCAGTTGATGCTGCACACTATGACTCCGGAGCTTGGATCAAAGCCTCTGCAGAGGCGGGACTGCCCTCTGCTCTTATCCCCTTTGCAATGGCTGACAGAGAGAACTTGGCGGAAGATCGCTTGCCTCTTTTTTCTCATCAGGGTTATTTGCCGGAAAACATGCTTCTGAAAGCAATTTATCCAAAATGGGGGTGCTCGTTTCATGGGCGCTCTCTCGTTGCGTTGCCGGCTGCTCAGGCTCTGGCTAAACAGCTGCTTGGCGTCGTAATGAGCGACCCGTGGGTATACAATGGAAGTGGGGCATCTCTTATCCTTCTCGAGAGCGAATATGCTTTAGATCAGCTGGTGAATCAGCAGGCTGACCCTTCCCGAATGGTTGTGACGGGACGAATTGCACATGATGAAATTTCAAAAAGCCTCTCCAGTTGCAATGAGTTGAGGGAGCGTGTGGCTGACCGTTACGGCATGGATCCTAAAAAGCCCATCGTTGCTGCAGCACTGACGCCTGATAAGTTTGATGCGTTTGGACACCAGACTGAATTTTCAAGTTACCGGGAGATGGTGGAGTTCTGGGTTGATCTCCTGTCTGGAGGCGGGGAGAGACAGGTCCTTGTCTCTGTTCATCCGAGTGATTCTCCTGATCAGGTGCAATATATTGAGCGTGGCATGGTCAGGATCTGTGGTGAAACGCTCTCGACGATTATTCCGATATCTGATCTCTACGTTACAGATTGCTCTGCAACAACTAGGCTTGCATCGGCTTGTGGGGTTCCCGTTCTGGATTATGATCTTTATCATTTCAATTTGAGCTTTAACCGGGTGGGGGGTGGCTCTGTGCATGTTGATTCGAAAGAGCAGTTTGTGATTGAGTGGGAGAGGATTTGGCAGCATGAAAAGAGGCTCGATGAGTTGAGGGTGCTGCAGAGGGAAAACGCCGCACATTTCGCTTTGCTAGATGGCCATGCAGAAAAACGAATTGTCGATTGTATAAAAAAACTGATAAGGAGCTGATATTGAAAGTAGTGATTTTTGGTGCCGGAAGAATGGGGCGCAGATTTATACAGATCATTAGAAACAATAATTTGGAGCTGGCAGGAATTTGTGATTTGAGTCCAGAAGCCCTTGCTATTGCAAAAGATGAGTATGATTTAAGTGATGAACAGCTTTTCACGGATGCCTCCGAGATGGTATCGAAAAGCTCGGCTGAAGTTGCAGTGGTTGCGACTACCGCACAGGTTCATTATGAGTACTCAATGTTGGCCATGGACGCTGGCGTTAAATACCTGCTTTGTGAAAAACCACTGGGAACTTCCCTTCTTCAGTGTGATCAGATGATTGCAGCTGCTAAGGAGAAGGGAGTCCATCTGGGTGTCAATCACCAGATGCGACATATCGGTGAGTACCAGCGGGTGAAAGAGCTTCTTAGTGGACCGGAATTTGGCGGACTGACCACCATGGTTATCCAGTCAGGCAATGCCGGCCTTTCAATGAACGGACTGCATTTCCTTGAGGCTTTCAGCTTTCTTTCTGGCTCAGAGATAAGCGAGGTGAACGGTTGGATCAGGCCTGAAAAAATTGATAACCCTCGAGGCGCCCAGTTTGATGATCCGGGCGGGGCAATTCGGGTTGCTACCCATGGTGGTCACTCCATGTATATGGATATGGACACACGCAACGGCCACGGCATGAAGATTATGGCAGCCGGCCCTTGCGGTCAGTTGGTCGTGGATCTTCTCGAAGGGACTATTGCTACAGATGTTCGAAAAGAGGAGAACAGGGACAAGACCACTGGCCTCTATGCGACAGACAATGTTGCTTCCCTTGAGCGTTATGAACCGACGGATGCGATCAAGTCTTCAACGATTGTTCTGCGGGAGCTTCTAAAGGGTGAAGAGGGGGATTATCTTAGAGGAGAAGAGGCCAGAAGATTGATTGAGGTTCTGGTTGCTGCTTATGTTTCAAGTGAGGGTGGTGGCATTCCGGTTGCCATGGAGAGTGCCGAGATTCCGGTTGATCGGGAGTTTCCATGGGCGTAAGCAAGGTTCGGGTTGCCGTTGTAGGTGCCGGACCTCTGGCTCGGGAACATCTGAGGGCGTTTAAGGATGTTCCCGGTGTCGAACTATCCGGTATTTGCAGTCGTACACTTTCAAAAGCGGAGGCTCTGGCTGAGGAGTTCGGGATTCCGGTGGTGACAACCTCGATTGATGACTTGGCAGAGAGATCCGGTGCTGATCTGGCGATCATTGCAGTGACCATTCCTTCAACGCTTGATGTGAGTATGCAGTGTTTTAACCACCCCTGGATGACGCTTATTGAGAAGCCGCTTGGGGTGAATCTGGAGGAGGCCGAAAAGCTTGCAGCTGAAGCCAAAAGGAAAAACAGGGTCTCATTTGTAGCATTTAATCGACGCTATTATGCCAGCACCAACTGGGTGAAAGATGGTCTGGACCAGATTGACGGGCGAAGATTCATTAAGATTCAGGATCAGGAGGATGTCAACGTTGCTTCGCAAGATGGACATGCCGAATCGGTGTTGAAGAACTGGATGTTTGCCAACTCCATTCATCTGATAGATATGTTCTGCTATCTCGGCAGAAGCCCGGTGAAAAAGGTGACACCCATGAGGAGTTGGAGGGGAGCGGATGATAAAGAACTTATCGAGCATCTGGTCTCCATTGAGTATGAAAATGGAGATACGGCTCTTTATGAGGGTATCTGGAACGCACAGGGGCCTTGGGCCGTTACAGTAACGACACCTGATAAGCGTTATGAGATGAAGCCGATCGAGTCTGCCAGCTATCAGTACAGTATCGACAGGACGGTTCATGCAATGAATAGTGATGAGCTGGATTCTAAGTATAAGCCTGGTTTTTATCGTCAGGCAGTCGATGCTGTAAACGCTGTGAAAGGAGAAAAACATAATCTGGTAGACCTGGATGAGGCCCTGATCACGACCAGATTGACGCAATCTCTATTCGGACTCTGATGTTGAATAGCCACAAAGAGCTGTTGGATACGTATTGCGAAGCAATTAAGAACGAGTTGCGAAGAGATCTGTTTATGCATCAGAAGCTTGGTGTTTACAGATACGGAGACGTCATTATTCCACGAGCTGAAAAGCTCTCTTTATGGCTTCAGCGTTTTCCAAGGCTGGTCTCTCTGGCTGTCTGGTGGATCAACCTTTTATGGCGCTGGCTGATTTATCCGCTTTATCTTTTTTTCAGGGCTGTGAAAAGCTGCTTTGTAGGAGGAGGAAAGAGGATATCTGTCTCTTCTACAGATATCTTTATTGCCAATTCGCCCAGTAGTGTGGAGACAGTTAGCAAGACCGACTTCAACGGGGATATCTACTACACCAGTAGGCGCCATGTTCGTTCCGGTGGAATGGATTGTTTTCACATATTGTCTGATTTCTGCTCGCTAAGTGATGTGTTGGATGCCTTTCGACTCAGCTGGGCTGCTAACAGGATGTTTAGAATGAAATGTGATGTGAAGGGAGGAGCCCTACAGAATTACGTCGCTTTTGACTGGTTTCTGACCTGGAAAATCCTTTGCCGAATTGGCCAGCACTATGAGAAGATCTGGTTTGCCAATGACTCTGACCGATGGGCTGTTCTGTTTGACCGGCTCCCTTTACCCGAAGAGAAAATTTTGGTTCAGCATGGATACCTGGCTGATAACAAAGGCTTAGAGGTGAATGATCGTCCCGGAACAACGCTTCCGTGTAAGTTGAAGAATATTCACAAGATATACGCATATGATGATACTTCTGTGCGACTGTTCAAAGAGTTGGTTCTTGAAGAGGGTTATCAAGTAGAGTTTGCGCAGCTGAAAACAGGGCTGGCTCTCTCCGACTGGCCCGAAAAGTTTCTGGGTAAGTGCAGAATATTAATTATTGGTCAGCCTGACAGCATTAATCAGGAGATTGAGTTTGCGACTCAGGCCTTTGCTTATGATGATGATTTTGCCGTTATCTTCAGACCGCATCCGCTATATTCATCAAAACCG
This sequence comes from Mariprofundaceae bacterium, assembly GCA_050301755.1. GTDB lineage: Bacteria > Pseudomonadota > Zetaproteobacteria > Mariprofundales > Mariprofundaceae > WSZY01. The sequence goes on along the minus strand of JBNKZS010000031.1, from coordinate 13,371 downwards.
TACTCTAAAATAAGTGATTCCAGAGCCTGTCTGTTAAAAGATGCTGACATCTATCCTTCTGCTGAATTGGTGGTCATGTTTGCGAATTCGTCACTGGGATTTTTCTATGATAGAAGCGGTATCAGAACCTTGAATATTTCGAAATTCAGCCAGAGTCAGAATAACGATCTTCTGCATCAGTCTCTTAAGCAGTGGAGGCTTGGAAGGGTTTAAGTCCGCTGCTTGGCGATGATAGAGAGAGTGGCTCCGGTAGGTACATAGCCAAACCTCTTGTCTGAATGAGAGCCGCTTTTCCTGATAAGAGTAAGTAACAGTGGAACATTTGTTGAAATTCAAAGAGGGTTTATTCAGTTTTCTGTAAAGTTCTAATGCCTGGTTTAATCGGATTGATATGGAGGAGATGTTGAAGAAAGCGTTAATTACGGGAGTGACGGGTCAGGATGGCGCATATTTAGCGGAGCTTTTGCTTGAGAAGGGGTACGAGGTTCATGGCATCAAGCGCCGCACATCATTGATCAACACGGATCGGATTGATCACCTTTTCCGGGATCCGCATGATCCGGACCAGAGATTCGTACTTCATTATGGAGACATGACCGACTCGACCAGTCTGATTCGAATTATGCAGCAGGTTCAGCCTGATGAGATATATAACCTGGCAGCTCAAAGTCATGTGGCAGTCTCTTTTGAGGAGCCTGAATATACGGCCGATTCGGATGCTCTTGGAGCACTGAGGATTCTTGAAGCGATCCGGATTCTGAAACTGGAGGAGAAGACCCGCTTTTACCAGGCATCCACCTCTGAACTGTATGGCAAGGTTCAGGAGACCCCCCAGACAGAGACAACACCATTTTATCCGCGTTCCCCATATGGCGTGGCAAAACTTTACGCATACTGGATTACAGTGAACTATCGTGAATCCTATGGAATGTACGCCTGTAACGGAATTTTATTCAACCATGAGTCTCCTCTTCGGGGAGAGACATTCGTAACCCGCAAGATCACGCGCGCTTTGGCACGAATCAAGTTGGGCCTTCAGGATCGTTTGTATCTTGGCAATATGGATGCCCTGCGTGACTGGGGTCATGCGAAGGATTATGTCGAAATGCAGTGGTTGATGCTGCAGCAAGATGCCCCTGAAGATTTTGTGATTGCTACGGGGGTACAGTATTCCGTCCGTGATTTTGTCAACGCGGCTGCAAAAGAGATTGGAATAGAGATTACCTGGAAGGGCTCGGGAGTTGATGAAAAGGGATATGATGCTGATGGCAATTGTATCGTTGCTGTCGACCCCCGGTACTTTAGGCCTGCTGAAGTGGAAACACTGCTGGGTGATCCAAGCAAGGCTAAAAAGAAACTGGGCTGGACTCCGAAAATAAGTTTCGGGGAACTTGTTGCTGAGATGATGAGGGAGGACCTCATCGACGCGGAGAGAGATGTCCTTGTTAAGAAGCATGGCTTCAAAGGCTCTCCGCAAAGTGAATAGTATGCGGCGATACGTATATGTTGCACCGGATTTCAGGGGTGTGAGATCATGAAAACTGTAATTCTGGCGGGGGGGCTGGGTACCCGGCTTTCCGAAGAGACATCCCTGAAGCCTAAGCCTATGGTTGAAATCGGTGGCAAGCCTGTTCTTTGGCACATTATGAATATCTATGCTTCATATGGGATGAATGAGTTTGTAGTGGCATGCGGATATAAGGGTGAAATAATCAAAGAGTATTTTGCCAACTTTCATCTGCATAATTCCGATATCAGTCTGGATCTTGCAAAAGGGAGTGTGGATCTTCATAACAGCAGGGCGCCTGACTGGAAACTTGATTTAGTCGATACTGGAGTCAACACACAGACGGGAGGACGAATCCGGCGTGTCAAAGATTGGCTAGGTAACCAGACTTTCATGGCAACCTACGGGGATGGTGTGGGCAATATTGATGTGTCCGGACTGTTAGCATTTCACCGCTCTCACGGGAAGATGGCTACAATTACCGCTGTGCGCCCGCCTGCACGGTTTGGTGGGCTGGAGTTTGATGGTGATCAGGTGTTGCGTTTTCATGAGAAGCCACAGATCGGTGAAGGCTGGATCAATGGTGGGTTCATGGTGTTTGAGCCTGAGGTGCTTGATTATATAACAGGCGATTCAACGATTCTGGAGCATGACCCTCTGGAGAAGCTGGCAGCTGATGGACAGTTGATGGCTTATCGCCACGAGGGCTATTGGCAGCCTATGGATACGCTGAGAGAACGCCACTTGCTTGAAGAGTTGTGGGAATCCGGAAATGCGCCATGGAAAGTATGGAATGACTGATCTAAAAACGTTGTTTGGCGATGTCTACAAGGGACGTCGAGTCCTTGTTACCGGCCATACCGGCTTTAAAGGCTCTTGGCTGTCGTTGTGGCTAAGTTCACTGGGAGCTGAGGTGCACGGCTATGCGCTTGAGCCGGACAGTTTCCCCAACCTGTTTGAAGCAGCATCCGTGGAAGATAAAATGGCATCCAGTACAATTGCCGACATCAGGGACCACAAAAAACTGCTGGATAGCATCAGGAAGATTGAGCCCGAAATTATATTCCATCTTGCGGCTCAGCCACTGGTAAGACTCTCCTATCGCGAACCGAGGGAAACGTACGAAACAAATGTGATGGGGAGTGTGAACCTGCTTGAGGCGGTTCGTGCCGCTGATTCTGTTAAAGTGTGCCAGGTCATTACATCCGACAAATGCTACGAAAACCGAGAGTGGGTTTATGCCTATCGTGAGAATGATCCGATGGGTGGACATGATCCTTACAGTAATAGTAAAGGGTGTGTCGAACTGGTTGTGGCTTCGTATAGGGATTCATTTTTTCTGCCGAACAAAATCAATGAACACGGGGTCAGCCTCTCTTCATCGCGTGCAGGAAATGTTATTGGCGGAGGGGACTGGGCGGAAGACAGGATTATTCCCGATTGCGTTCGTGCACTGAGCATTGGAGAAACCATAGATGTAAGAAACCCGCATGCAATCCGACCATGGCAGCATGTGCTTGAACCGCTTTCCGGCTACCTGTGGCTGGCCGCAATGCAGTGGCGCAATCCTGGCATGTATGAGGGGGCCTGGAACTTTGGTCCCAGTGGCTCAGGTAATGTGAATGTAGGCCATATTGTCGAGTTGGCACTGCGTTCATGGGGAGGCGGTGAGTGGCGCGCTCCTGAGTGCGAAAGTGAGTCGCTACATGAAGCGAATTTCCTGAAGCTGGATATTACCAAAGCGAACAGCCTGCTCTCATGGGAGCCCCTGTTCAGTGTGTCGGAAGCCGTTGCAGAGACGATGGCATGGTACCGCATGTACCAGAGCCAAAGCGAAGATGTTCAAGTATTCACTCTCGGGCAAATCGAAAATTACTGTCATAGGGCCAGTGATGTTGAAATTGCCTGGGCAAACAAGGGAGTTTTAGGTTGAGTCAGAATGCTGAGGAGTTAAGAGAGAAGATCCTGGCCCTGGTAGGTGAGTACGCCAAACTGGATCATACACCGCTACCATTTGTTCCCGGTGCAAGCCATGTGCCCGTTTCCGGAAAGGTTTATGGCGCAAATGAGATGCAGATGCTGGTCGATTCCGCCTTGGATTTCTGGCTGACCACCGGGCGATATAATGACGCTTTTGAAAAACGTCTGACAAAGTTTTTGGGTGTAAGGCATGCGCTAACGGTCAACTCCGGTTCTTCAGCGAACCTTGTCGCTTTCTCCGCGCTGACATCTCCGAAGCTTGGTCAGCGGGCAATTAAGCCCGGAGATGAAGTGATTGCTGTGGCGGCGGGTTTTCCAACTACAGTCAACCCTGTCATCCAGCATGGCTGCGTCCCTGTGTTCGTTGATGTGCATATTCCAACTTACAATATTGATCCTGATAAGATTGAGGCGGCTATATCGGATAAAACGCGGGCAATTATGATAGCTCATACCCTCGGCAACCCTTTTGACCTGAGAAAGGTGAAGGAGATTGCCGACAGATACGACTTATGGTTGATCGAGGACTGCTGTGATGCGCTTGGCTCGACTTACGATGGAAATATGGCCGGGACCTATGGCGATATCGGAACACTGAGTTTTTATCCGGCACATCATATAACCATGGGCGAGGGTGGTGCAGTGTTTACCAATAACGGTAAACTGAAGTTGATCCTTGAATCTGTGCGGGACTGGGGGCGAGACTGCTTTTGTGCACCGGGTAAAGATAACACCTGCAAAAAACGGTTTTGCCAGAAGCTTGGTGATTTGCCTGAAGGCTACGATCATAAATATATTTACTCTCACTTGGGTTATAATTTAAAAATTACTGATATGCAGGCAGCCGTGGGGCTTGCCCAGATGGATCGACTGGATGAATTCATCCAAGCCCGCAAAGACAATTTCAGTTGTTTGATGAAACTCCTGGCTGACTTAACCGAGGTACTTGTTTTGCCCGAGGCTACGCGGAACAGTGATCCGTCCTGGTTCGGTTTTCCGATCACCATACGTGAAGAATCAGGCGTAAGCCGGGTTGAGTTACTGCGTTTTCTTGATGAGAAAAAAATCGGTACCCGTCTTCTGTTCGCTGGCAACCTGACTAAACAGCCTTACTTCTCAGGTGTGGACTACCGGATAAGCGGTGATTTAACGAATACCGACCTTGTCATGAACAATACCTTCTGGATAGGGACCTACCCCGGTTTAAAGCATGAGCATCTTGAATTTATTGCCGAAAGCCTGCACGAGTTTTTTGGTAGAGGCTGAGGCCGGTGTCAGAACAGGGTGATTGCCGGCAACGCTTCAGTCAGGATGAGATTGTCATTGAAGATATGCAGAAGATTCTTTCTTCCTGCAAAGAAGACCTGTTAAAACTTGCTGGGAAAAGGATCTTGATAACAGGGGCCAGCGGCTTTGTTGGAAGCTATCTGGTTGAAAGTATAGTTGCCTTTAACATTGAACACCCGGATTCACCCTGCACTCTTTTTCTTCCCACCCGGTCTGTCGGAAATGTTAAGGAGAAATTCCGGCATCTGGCCGGAGTTGAGCACATCCACTGGTTTGAATGGAATGGAAGCTCTATCGGATTGGATGAGAGTGTTGATTATGTGATTCACGCGGCCTCTCCTGTTGAGCCGGATGACTATATGCCTGATGCGTACAGTTCAATGCAGCAGATGGTTGCCATGACATCTTCAGTCCTTGATCTCTGCAGACGGTTTCCCGGCATCAGGATGCTGTATGTTAGTAGCGGTGCCGTATATGGAGAGCAGGCGCCATCAGTTGATCGAATCACTGAGGATTATGCGGGCTTCATAAACCCCACTGATTCGAGGTCTTGTTATGCCGAGAGCAAGCGGTATTGCGAGATGCTCTGTCGCCTTTCCGGTGTGCCGGTTGTGATTACAAGATTATTCAGTTTTATTGGGCCATATTTGGATTTGAACAGCTCATTTGCATTTTCATCTTTTGTACGCTCTGCAGACCGGAGCGGGGAGATAGTGCTAAAAAGTGATGGAAGCTCCGAACGGACTTACTGTTACGCTTCTGATATGACAATTATGTTATGGAAACTACTCTGTTCCGGAAATGCCGGTGAAGTGTATAACGTTGGTAGTGACGGGCCAGTTGTGACGGTGGGTGAGTTGGCAAACAGTGTTGCTCATGCATTAAAGGCAAGCGTAATTAATAAAAGCACATCTTCAGACGGTTCAAGGTTGCGTTATTTGCCTGATATCAGCAAAACAGGACGATGGCATATGCCCGAGACCGGCTTTGCTGAAGCGATGCAGAGAACTCTCGACTCCATGTATTCACAGGGGAGGATTAGCCGCAAACCGCAATTTTTCCCGGAGGAGGTTGGATGAAGGCTTCTGATGCATTTGCTCAAATGCTTGCCAGACATAACGTCTCATTCTGCTTTGAGCTTATAGGGGGAATGCTGACTCATTTGATCGACAGTCTTGCCGAACAGGAGAGTATTAAAGTTGTCTCCATGCACCATGAACAGGCTGCGGCATTCGCAGCAGAAGGGGTTGTGCGCAATTCAGGGCATAACAGTTTATCTGTAGCTATGGCAACAAGCGGACCGGGGGCAACAAACCTTATAACCGGCATCTCCAGCTGTTGGCTTGATTCTATACCTTGTCTCTTTGTTACAGGGCAGGTCAACCGCTCGGAGCTGAGGCACGAGCGTAATGTAAGGCAGCAGGGGTTTCAGGAACTGGATGTGGTCGAGTTGGTTCAATCGGTGACCAAGTTTGCTGTCAGGGTTGAGGATGAGATGGAGCTTCTGCCTATTATGCACCGGGCTATGTCCGAGGCTCTTTCAGGCCGTCAAGGCCCTGTACTTCTTGATATTCCAAATGATATTCAACGAATGGATATTCCTGATGCCCTTGTTGATGAGTGGTTGGAAAAACCTCTTGCGTTAATGGATTCCCTGCAGGTTCCGGATGGTGAAGTGATGAGCAGGTTGAGACAGTTGTGCAGAGAATCTAATCGTCCCCTGATTTGTCTTGGCGGAGGCGTTAATTCGTCCGGGGCGATAGGCGACTGGATTGAAGGTCTGAGAGAGAGTGGTGTTCCGCATGTATCCACTCTGATGGGACAGAAATCCGTTCCTGAAAATGAGTGTAATTTTCATATGGTTGGCACTTATGGAAATCGAGAAGCTAATTGGGCCGTTCAGAACTGCGATCTGCTTCTGGTGCTTGGTGCGCGGATGGATGTTCGTCAGACCGGTGCCGATACGAGTGACTTTGCCCGTCGTGCCAGGATTGTCCAGGTTGATATCGATCAAGCCCAGCTCAACAACAGAATCGAAACTGAGCTCTCGATACATAGCTCTGTGGATCGGTTTATTGATTTGTTCGAAATCGGACCGGATACATTTCCCGCTATGGATGATGCGTGGATTTCCGACCTGAACAGGAAACGGTCAGAGGCCGACAGGGATGAGTATTCGGAATGGCAGGTTAGCCCCTATACTCTGTTCAAAACCCTTAATCAGGCAATGCAGAAATCCCGCTGTCACTATGTTTGTGATGTCGGTAATCACCAGATGTGGGCAGCCCAGCTGATCAGGCTTTCAGCCGGGCAAAGCATTCATCATGATGGTGGGTTGGGGGCGATGGGCTTTGCTCTTCCGGCAGCCGTCGGCATCGCCTTGGGGTCGAACGAGAAGACCATCGTGATATCTGGTGACGGGGGTATGCAGATAAATATCCAGGAACTGGATACGATCCGGAGACTGAAACTCAATATGACGATTATTGTGCTGAATAACACTTCACTTGGTATGGTGAAAAATTTTCAGGACATGTATTTTAATGGCCGCAACTACTCCACTCTGATTGGCTACAGTTCCCCCTCATTCTGTGACGTTGCAGCCGCCTATAAGATTCAATCAATGAAAGTGAACAATAATAATGAGTGGAACCTGGCCCTGCATGAAATGTCGCAAACAGATCAACCCCTGTTGATAGAGGTTATGATGCCCGAAGCAACTGAGTGCCGGCCTCGCCTGACGTTTGGCGGCAAACTTGATGAACAGCATCCGGCTTAGTGATAAGAGGAGAATTTAAGCTTTATGACAAAGATACTTATCACTGGTTCAAAAGGCATGGTCGGAAGAAACCTTGTTGAGAGGCTGTCCGGTGACCGGGAGGTTGTGCTACTTACTCCGGGCAGGGCGGAGTTGAACCTGCTGGATAGAGAGGCTGTCTCAGGCTATATGAACAGAACCCGGCCGGATATTGTCTTTCATTTGGCTGCAAAGGTTGGAGGGATTCAGGCCAATATCAATGAGCCTGTTGAATTTTTTGCTGAAAACCAGCTGATGAATACCCATGTGATACTTGAAGCAATGGGTGCTGGAGTGAAGCGCCTGATCAATCTCGGGAGCTCATGCATGTACCCAAGAGACAGGGATATACTTCGTGAGTCCGATATGCTGACCGGAGAGCTTGAGCCGACCAATGAGGGCTATGCGTTGGCAAAAATTTCTGCTGCAAGGCTGTGCGAATATATAAGCCATTCCAAAGACTTAATGTATAAAACTGTTGTCCCGTGCAACCTCTATGGCAGGTATGATCATTTCGAAATCGAACGTTCGCATATGGTTCCTGCGGTAATACGGAAGTTGCATGAAGCACGGGAAAGTGGCCATGATGAGGTCTCGATCTGGGGGGACGGAGAGTCGAGGCGCGAATTCATGTATGTCGATGATCTGATCGATTTTCTGATTCTTGCCATGAACAGACTGGAAACCTTGCCGGACATGGTAAATGTGGGTCTTGGAATTGATTATACGGTGAATGAATATTACCGGGTCGGCGCTTCAGTAGTCGGTTATACCGGTGTATTTAATCATGATCTTTCCAAGCCGGCAGGTATGCGCCGAAAACTAATGGATAGCTCTGCTGTGCATAAGCTGGGCTGGAAGGCAAAAACATCTCTGGAAGAGGGGATGAAAAAGACATATCAGTATTATCTATCTCAAATAGTCGAAGGTGAAAAATAAGATGGGAAAAATGCATTATGAGTTGGCTGCTTCATCATGGGGCGAGGAGGAGGTCCAGGCGATTCAAAGCGTCATTGAGCGCGATCAGTACACCATGGGGAAGTCGGTAAGCGAATTTGAAGAGGCTTTTGCTGCAAAGTTCGGCAGCCGGTTCGGGGTTATGGTGAACTCCGGCTCATCAGCAAACCTGTTGGCAATTAATGCGCTGCTTTATAAGAGGGAGGCTCCCCTTCAGCCAGGCGATGAAATCATCGTCCCGTCACTTTCCTGGTCGACAACCTACTATCCGGTACATCAAAGCGGTTTGAAGCTGGTCTTTGTCGATATTGATGTAAACACTTTGAACCTGGACGTGTCACAGCTTGAGAATGCGCTGTCTGACAGGACGAGAGCGGTTTTTTTACCGCATATACTCGGCAACCCGGCAGATCTGGATGCCATTCAAACGTTTTGTAATAAACACGACCTATATCTCATCGAGGATAACTGCGAATCCATGGGTGCTACCTGGAACGGGAAATACACAGGAACATTCGGCCTGTGTGGCACCTTCAGCACCTTTTTCTCACACCATATAGCGACCATGGAGGGGGGGGTCATTCTTACGAATGATGAGGAGATGTATCATATCCTGTTATCCATGCGTTCTCATGGCTGGACACGACATCTCCCTCAGGAGAATCTGGTGTGTGAGAAGAGTTCTGATCCGTTCTATGAGTCATTTCGCTTTGTCTTGCCCGGATACAATCTGCGTCCGGTCGAAATGTCTGGTGCGATAGGTCTGGAGCAGTTGAAAAAGCTGGATAGCTTCGTTTCACAAAGGCAGGACAATGCAGCTCATTTTGTCGAACTCTTTTCTGACGATGACCGTTTTATCATTCAGCAGCCATCAGGGATCAGCTCATGGTTTGGTTTTTCATTGATCGTAAGACCGGATGTGGAAATAAAAAGATCGAAGATCATACAGGCGCTTAATGAGGCTAGTATTGATGTTCGCCCTGTGGTGACGGGAAACTTTCTGGTCAATGATGTGATCAAGTACTTGAACCATCGTGTGGTGGGTGAGCATGCCGGTTCGCAAACAGTACATGATAACGGTCTGTTTGTTGGCAACCATCATTTTGATATTCGCAATAAAATCGATTATCTGCATCAAGTGCTTGAGACGGTCTGATTGACTAGATACTAATGGGATTAATCTTCTTTGGCCGTATTGCGCAGGCTGCCTTGGCTCTGGTTGCGCTGCGTATCATGACATCTCTGTTAACACCGGACGAGATGGGGCGATGGTCTCTGTTATTGGCAGTAACAGCCTTTTTTGTTCTCGGTTTGGTGAATCCATTGGGAATGTTCATAAACCGGCGTATTCATAGCTGGGTTAAACTCGGGAAAATTAGGCAGTACTTAACATATTACGTGATCTATCTGGTTGCTGTCGCGCTGTTTGCATCCCTGTTGATTTTCCTCTCCAACACCGTTTATGTGGCAGTGCCTGGAATGGATCTTTCCTGGGTGATCGCCCTTGTTATGACTGCAATCGTTTTTGCAACGCTGAATCAGACATTCATTCCTTCTCTTAATCTGTTGGGATACAGGGGCTTGTTTGTGCTTTTAACATTGGGGACTGTCATCGCAGGTCTGATTGCGTCAGTGCTCCTTGTCCTTTGGCAAAAGCCGGAAGCAGCGTTGTGGCAGGCCGGGCAGATGGCCGGGCAGCTGATCTTTGCCATTATCGGAGGGTATCTTTTCTTTCATTTTGCAAAGGCTCACAAGGAGAGTGATAGCAGCGCTGAGGAGCTATTAATCACCTCAGGTAAAATCCTGGCTCTGCTTATGTTTGTCTGGCCGTTGGCTATTTCAGTGTTGTTGACCTGGGTGCAGAGCCAATCTTATCGTTTTCTGGTTCAGGACGTGATCGGCCTTGAGGCTCTTGGATTGTTTGTCGTGGGATACGGTATAAGCGTATCATTAATCGGGGTCTTTGAGTCTGTTATCAGTACTTACTTTATACCTGCATTTTATAAGCGGACATCTTCTGAAAACAGAGATGAACAGGCTCAGGCATGGCGCGAATATGCTTCGGCAATGCTGGTGAGTTTGCTGGTAACCATCGCAGTTGTCATTTCGGTTTCTGATGATCTGGCGCGGATTCTTCTCGACGAAAAGTTCGCTCAGGCTTCTCAATATGTTGTCTGGGGGGCTCTGGCTGAAGGGGCCCGTGTGACCGTGGCTACATATGCCCTGATTGCACATGCAGGCATGGAAACCAGAAAATTGATTATCCCCAATGTTTTTGGTGCTGTTGCAGCACCGCTGTTTGTTTATCTGTTTGTCTCAGAGTGGGCTGCACATGGGGTGGGAATAGGGTTGGTTCTTGCCGGGCTGATTGCAATAGTCTCAAGTCATTTGCTGTTATCCAGATCTTTTGAAATTATTATGCCATGGGTTAAGCTGCTACAAACAGCTGCAATGTCATTTGCCATATTACTCTTTTCAAAAGTTGGACATGATATGCTGGGCGCAAGTGGAAGCATGGCCGCATCCCTGTTATGGCTGTTAGGCATGGGCACCTTTCTGTTGCTTGTTTTATACATGTTGTTGAAGACTCAAATAAACCGCGAGGTAACTTGATTGAAAGTTCTACTGGTATGTATGAAGCATGATTATGGCGATCCAGACCGCGGTTATTCATATGAATGGAATCACTTTTATTTGGGACTGAAAGACCATTTCCATGATGTTCAGTTTTTTGATTTCTTTGAACAACATAAATCTGTGGGGCAAGAGAAGATGCAGGAGGCCCTGCGTAAAAAAATTGTGGAAGAAAAGCCCGATGTGACAATCTTCTCGCTATATACTGATCAGTTTTCGACCGAGTTTGTAAAGTCGCTTGGTACATACACACACACGCTCTGTTTTTTCCATGATGATGGCTGGCGAAAGGAGTTCGTGGCCAAGTGGGCTCCATGTTTTGATGCGTTCACCACATCGGATTCTGCCGGTGTGAGAAAGTATTCCCGGAGCGGATTGAATCACTCGGTGTTTGTCCCCTTTGGCGTAAATGAACTGCTGTTTTGTCCTAATACCGATCTTGAAAAGGATGTCGATGTTTCATTTGTGGGTGCATGGCATCCCTATCGTCAATGGCTGGTCTCGATGCTTGGAAAAAAGGGCATCAACGTGGAAACTTACGGTTATCGCTGGCCCAATGGCATGTTAAGTGAAGCAAAAATGATAGAGTTGTTTCAGCGCTCAAAAATAAGTATCAACATGACCAACTGCCCATCCTGGGATGTCAGGTACCTTCTCTCATCTCCTCGTGCGCTGTTAAATCGCTTTCGTTCACCAAAGGTTTTTGAGCAGATTAAGGGGCGTCATTTTGAAATCCCTGCCTGTGGTGCTATGCAGTTAAGTTATTACGTGGATGGTTTGGAAAAAGTGTTTGAGTTTGGAGAGGAGATTGTTCTTTATCAAAGCCCAGAAGAGCTTGCAGATAAGATCGATCGATACTTGAGTGATCCTGAAGAGCTGGAGCGAGTAGCAAAAAACGGATTGGCCAGGGTGCGCAGGGACCATACATATAGTCAGCGCTTTCTAGAGGTCTTCCAGTCCCTTGGTTGGTGTTAATGGACTTCCCGTTGGTCTGTATCTGTGTCCCATGTTATAACGCAGAAAATACGATTGCTGAGACGCTGGATTCGATATTGAACCAGACATATCCAAATTTTGAAGTTCACATATTTGATAATGCCTCTACAGACCAGACAGTGAAAAAAGTAAGCTCGATTTCTGACGACCGCATTCACCTGCATCTGGCAGAAACTACCGGAACTGCCGAATCAAATTTTACGCGTTGTCTGAATTTGGGGCGGGGGGAGTACACGGCTATATTCCACTCTGACGATCTTTATTCAGCAGAAATGGTAGAAAAAGAGGTTCAGTTCCTGGAATCAGATCAGGATGCCGGTGGCGTCCTTACGTTTGCCAGTCTCATCAACGAAGAGTCTCAAAAAACAAGGACGGTGTTTGCGCCCTCTTACCTTAATATGCAACCAGGTGAGAGCGCCGTTTTCGGATTGCGTCACCTTTTTAAAGCAGTGCTCAGAGAGAATAACTTCTTTTTCTGTCCGAGTGCGATGATTCGCACGAAGACGTGCCTGGAAGTGTTACGGGAGTGGCGGGGTGGCATGTTCGGCCCGGGGGCCGATTTGGATGCCTGGTTCAGGATTGCGGAAGCCGGTGGTCTCGGATTGATTAATCTCCCGCTTCTTCAATATCGGATCAGTAAGACTCACTTCAGTCATTCGTATAATTTATTGAAAACAGACCGGGCAGACCTGTTTTCAATTCTCGATTACTGGATGAAAAAAAAGGAAGTGAGCAGTTTTCTTGATGATGAGGATTTGAAATGGTACCAGAGGTGGACGATTCGGGATCATGTCATCAGGGCCAATAATGCTCTCAGGAAAAATGAGCTTTGCCTGGCAAAAGAGATCATGGGAGATGTAAATATTCATCTGTTGATGAAGGATGCTATGGTTTCCTTGAGAGGGTTGAAGTATTTTTCACTTTCCCTTCTTACGATGCTGAAGTGTTGGCTTAGAAAAAAGTAAGATAGGTTGATCGATAGATGAAGAGGGGAAAAAGTGCCGCTACCAAACGATAAATACACTTCGGATGACTATCTGGATCAGAATCCGAGCTGGGATATGGAAGACAGCCCCTGGAAGGCATCACTGGTGCAGAAGATCATCTCTGACAACCGGCTGAACCTGAAACATGTGTGTGAGGTCGGTTGCGGAGCAGGGGGTGTTCTGTTCAGCTTAAAAGAGAAAAATCCAGATATCTCGTATACGGGTTA
>JBNKZS010000030.1:0-24636 GCA_050301755.1 Mariprofundaceae bacterium | reverse complement strand
AAAACAATTACTCAGAGGTGTTTGTCATGGCCTGTATCACGAATGCCCTTACAAGGCTATCATTCAGCTCCGGCTGGCTCCATCGCACCCATCCATCCACCTTTACCGCACAGTAAGCTTCACACCGCCGAGGACGCAAATAGTTCAAGGCATTATAACACTTACCATCCTCAGCAAGATACACGCAGCTATCCATTGCTTTTGTCGATTCCGGCAATTTCTCCAACATTGACCTCACCTCTTCAACACTCAGAGACCCTTTCTAGTCAAAATAAACCAATTGCCTATCGCGCAAACAAGGGATTACAAAGCAAACAAACAGCTATCTCATGGCACATAAAAAAAGGCCGCTCATTGAGCGGCCTTTTCAAACGAAATCAAACAGTAATATTACTTGTGGTACTGAACCGACTCTTCACGAACCGCCTTGAAAAACTCAATCGCATGCTCAGGTGGAACGTCCGGAGTAATGCCATGACCGAGATTAAAGACATGGCCGTTGCCATAGCCAAATCTGGCGAGTATATCCTTCACCTCTGCACGGATACGCTCAGGTTTGGCATACAGCATGGTCGGATCCATGTTGCCCTGCAGTGCCACTTTGTCACCGACACGGCGACGCGCTTCATCGATATCAATCGACCAATCCAGACCAAGCACATCACATCCGGTATCAGCCATCGCTTCCAGCCAGCCCATACCGCCCTTCGAGTAGAGAATCACAGGTACACGACGGCCATCATTTTCACGGGTTAACTGTGAAACAATTCTCTCCATGTACTTCAGGGAGAACTCCTTATAGTCGCGCGTAGTCAGAATGCCTCCCCAGGTATCGAAAATCTGTACGGCCTGTGCACCACTGGCGATCTGTCCATTCAGATAAGCGGCTACTGAGTCAGCCAGCTTCTCAAGCAGAAGGTGCATCGTCTCAGGCTCATTGAACATCATCGCTTTCACTTTGGAGAAGTTCTTCGAACCACCTCCTTCCACCATGTAGGTGGCCAGCGTCCAGGGAGAGCCAGCAAAACCGATCAACGGCACACGGCCGTTCAGGTCACGGCGAATGGTACTGACTGCATCCATCACATAACCCAATTCACGAGTCGGATCGTCCAGTACTGGCAGCTTCTCGACATCGGCACGACAGGTGATCGGATCGGGGAATTTAGGCCCTTCTCCGGCACCGAATGTCAGCTCCATACCCATCGCTTCCGGCACAACCAGAATATCGGAGAAAAGAATCGCTGCATCGGCATCGAGAATATCGATCGGCTGAAGCGTCACTTCACTGCACATCTCTGGAGAGCGGCACAGATTCAAAAAACCGCCGGCTCTTGCACGAGTAGCGCGATACTCAGCCAGATAACGGCCTGCCTGACGCATCATCCATACCGGTGTGCGCTCCACGTCCTGACGCAGGCATGCCCGCAAAAATAGATCATTCTTTAATTCACTCATTCTTCAATCCTTAACACAGAGGCACAGAGGCACAAAGTTCAATATCAGTTCAATCTCAACGAAGATTTTTGGCCTAGTGTTAGGCGCGACATTTTCGAGAAACGAAGCGTATATGAATATACGTGAGCATCACAGAAATTGTTGGCAACGCCGCAATCGGCCAAAAGGCTCTTGAGAATCAGTCCCAGATATAGCCTTCGGTCGGAGATGACGCACTGGCAAAAGCGCGTTTCGGCATCCGTCCGGCCAGAAATGCCTGACGGCCAGCTCGTACAGCATCACGCATCGCCCTGGCCATCATGCACTCATCCCTGGCTTCGGCAATCGCCGTATTGATCAGGCATGCATCCGCACCCAGCTCCATCGCCTTGGCTGCATCACTCGCAGTACCGATTCCGGCATCAACCACGATCGGCACATTGGCCCGCTCTTTGATGACCCGGATATTGAACGGGTTGGCCAATCCGCGGCCTGAGCCGATCGGATTGCCCAGCGGCATGACAGCCACACAGCCGATCTCCTCAAGCCTGGTGGCAACAATCGGGTCATCATTGGTATAGACCATCACCTCGAAATCTTCTGCGACCAGCGTTTCGGCTGCCTTGATGGTTTCGACCACGTTCGGATAAAGTGTCTGCGTATCCCCCAGCACCTCAAGTTTTACCAGGTTCCAGCCGCCGGCCTCTCGTGCCAGCCGGAGAGTACGCACAGCATCCTCCGCATTAAAACAACCCGCAGTATTGGGCAGAATTGTGTACTTCTTCGGATCAACATAATCGAGCAGGTTCTCTTTACCCGGATCGGTGATGTTCACCCGGCGCACCGCCACGGTGATCATCTCGGCCTCTGAGGCTTCGGTAGCTTCCTTGGTGGTCTGGAAATCCTTGTACTTGCCCGAGCCGACGATCAACCGCGACCTGAACTCGTGTGTACCAACCTTGAAAATATCATCAGTCATTGTTTTCTCCACCCGCAAAAGAGCATCCTGCCTTTTGCTTTGAATCATTTCGCAAGAGCGCGGTCTTGCTTCACTTACAAGCTCATTTCATTCGCTTGCCCTACGTCCTGTAGGGAACGGCGCCTTACAAAAACCGCTCCCTCCACCCATGAATGGGTGGCTTTAGTAAGCTTCGTGAATTTCGCATAATTCGCGAAGCGTCAAAGGGCGAAGGGCAGGAGCCCGAAGCCGTATCTAATAAATTCCCTACCCGCCACCGATCATATGAACGACCTCAAGCCGGTCACCCTCGACCAGTTGCGTCGTCTCATAGGCACTTTTCGGCACCACTTCCAGATTCCGCTCCACCGCCAGCATCCGTTTCTCAAGCCCTAACTCAACGACCAGTTCGGCAACTGTAGCTGCCGCAACCTCTCTATCTTCTCCATTGAGTTGGATCTTCATACTTGAAACACACCTTTCTGCATCATTATTAAATAAAATCGGAAACTTTTCAGGCAAAACTGCAGCAAAAGCTCCAAATAGCGTTTGACCCGATTTTTCCAGCCGCGTAGCTTGGCACGCATGCTAACAGCATCTGCTTCCACGCCCAACATGCAGAATGGGGAAAACACGAGATCAGCGCCGACACCGGAAAACTGGCATGGTGTTGCCGAGGGCTTGAACAAAGCCCACCAATACCTTTGTGATGGTCTTTACCAGGAAGCGGTTAACACGCTGAAAGAGATCCTTGAATTTGCCCCGTCTGAACCCAAGGCGTGGAAACTGCTTGGCGAAATTCTGGAGAAACATGGCTATACCAGCAAAGCTCAAGCGTGCCATAAGAAAGCCACAGCCTTGGAAAAGTCACTGAACATTGACGCTCCGATGCCTGCTTCAGAACGGCTGGCAAAATTGCTATGGGCCCAGGGTGAAGCCGATGCTGCCCGCGGCATGCTGGCTCTGCTGTTGCTTCGCGATCCGGAAAGCGAATCACTGATGACCATCCGAAACAGCTGGAGTGCCTCAGACATGGATGTGGCATCATGAAAAACCTGCGCATTCTGATCATCCATGGCCCCAACCTGAACCTGCTCGGCACGCGTGAACCCGGCCATTATGGCGTACACACTCTGGCGGACATCAACCAGCAACTGCTCTCCCTGGCTGACCAGCTCAGCGCGGAACTGACCACCTATCAGAGCAATCATGAGGGTGAGCTTGTCGATCGCATCCAGAAGGCATCCAGTGAAAACGTCGATGCCATTGTCATCAATCCGGCTGCTTACACCCATACCAGCGTTGCTCTTCGCGATGCGCTGCTTGCAACACGCATTCCATTTGTGGAAGTGCACCTTTCAAACATTCATAAGCGTGAAGAGTTTCGTCACCGCTCTCTTCTCGTTGACGCGGCTGTCGGCACCGTTGCCGGATTCGGCCCTTCATCCTATACGATGGCGTTACGCGGCATCATTGAACACTTACGTACCAAACAAGGAGATTAACCGTGGATATTTCTCAAATCCGTAAACTTATTCGACTCATTCAGAGCAGTGATGTCACCGAAATCGAAGTCACCGAAGGCGATCACACGGTCCGTGTGTCACGTCAGGGCATGGTTGCCGCCGCTCCGGTTGTCCAACATGTGGCTGCAGCACCAGTAGCGCCGGCTGCAGCACCGGCAGCCGCCGCGCCGGCTGCCGCTCCGGTTATGGAAGATGAAAATATCGTCTCTTCCCCTATGGTCGGCACCTTCTACCGTTCACCATCCCCTGATTCCGATTCGTTTGTCTCCGAGGGCAGCAAAGTGAAGAAGGGTGACACCCTCTGCATCATCGAAGCGATGAAGCTGATGAACGAGATCGAGGCCGAATATGACGGCGTGGTCGAGAAGATTTTCCTTGAGAATGCTTCACCTGTTGAATACGGGCAGTCTCTTTTTGTCATCACTCCGCTTTAACGTAACAAGGGGCCTTCATGTTCAATAAAATTCTGATTGCTAACCGTGGAGAAATTGCAGTACGTATTATCCGTGCCTGCAAAGAACTCGGCATTCGCAGTGTAGCCATCTATTCGGAAGCAGATCGCGATGCCATGCATACGCGACTGGCCGATGAAGCCATCTGCATCGGCCCTGCGGCAAGCAACCTCTCCTACCTGAACATTCCCGCCATCATGAGTGCGGCGGAAGTGACAGATAGTGAAGCGATTCATCCAGGCTACGGATTTCTAGCTGAGAACTCCGAGTTTGCAGAAATCGTCAATGAATCGGGTTACACCTGGATTGGCCCGACCCCGGAATCGATGCGCATCATGGGCGACAAAGTCAAAGCCAAAGCAAGAATGGAAGAGGCGGGTGTACCGCTGGTGCCCGGCTCCGATGGTGCCGTCCGCACCGTGGATGAAGCTAAGAAAGTGGCCGAGAGCACTGGGTTCCCGCTGATCATCAAGGCTGCTGCAGGTGGTGGCGGCCGCGGCATGCAGATTGTCCACTCTGAACCCGCTTTGCCGAACGCCTTCAATAAGTGCCAGTCCGAGGCAGCGGCCTGCTTTGGTGACAACACGGTATTTATCGAAAAGTTTCTTGAAGTCCCTCGTCACGTTGAGGTTCAGGTCCTTGGTGATACTCACGGCAACCTCATTCACCTGTATGAGCGTGAATGCTCCATGCAGCGTAATAACCAGAAAGTTCTCGAAGAGGCACCTAGCCCGTCACTGGATGAAGAGACCAGGCAGAAAATCTGTGCTGCCGGCGTTGCTGCTGCCAAGGCAGTGAATTATGTCGGAGCCGGAACCATCGAGTTTCTGGTTAACCCGGATGACTCCTTCTACTTCATGGAGATGAACACCCGTATTCAGGTGGAACACCCAGTGACCGAATGGATTACCGGCGTTGATCTGATCGAGTGGCAGATTCGAGTGGCTGATGGTGAAGAACTCGCCTTTACTCAGGACAAGATCAAGATTAAAGGCCATGCAATCGAGTGCCGTATTAATGCGGAGCACCCGTTCAAGTTCACCCCATCTCCGGGCACGGTAGAGCTCTACCACGCTCCGGGAGGACGCAGCGTGCGTGTCGATTCAGCCGTCTATACCGGCTACAAGATTCCGCCTCACTACGACTCCATGATTGGCAAAGTGATCACCCATGCCCGTGACCGGCAGAAATGCATTCGCAGAATGCAGCGCGCCATTGATGAACTGGCCATTATTGGTGTTACCACCAACCGTGAGCTTCATCAGCGCCTGCTGGCCAATCCGGGCTTCCAATCTGGTCGCTTCAACATCCACTTCCTGGAAGACTGGCTGAACCAGATGCGTCTTTAGCTTAACAGGGCGCAAGGAGTACAATGCCTCCTTGTGTCCTGCTTTGTTAATATTTTTAATACTCTCTTTCACATACCCTTAATAATTATAAGGTCACTATCCCGCTCCGATCAAAAAAGCGGAGGTTGTGCATGAGCGAGTCAATCAAAGTCTGGGATATTCTTGTCCGTATATTCCATTGGAGCCTAGCCACTATTTTTCTTCTGGCGTACATTACCGGAGAGGGTGAAGACTCACTTGAAGAGCTTCATGCGTGGGCAGGTTACCTCATTATCGGCCTGCTGGTTTTCCGTGTTGCCTGGGGCCTCATAGGAACAAAATACGCGCGATTCTCCGATTTCATCTATTCACCAACAGAGGTTTTGGCCTACCTGAAAGGTTTAGTCCTAGATAAACCGAAACACTACCTCGGCCACAATCCAGCCGGTGGCGTCATGATTATTGCCATGCTGATCTTTCTTTCTCTGTCGAGCTGGAGCGGCCTGAAGGCCTATGAAGCAGAAGGAAAAGGGCCTCTGGCATCCGCCGAAATGAGCCTGATTTCACTTGCTCAGGCCGATGATTGGTATGAGGATCAACATGGGCATGATGAAGAGCGTGAGGGGGATGAGTTCTGGGAAGAGATACATGAAGCCTTCGTCAACTTCACACTTCTACTGATCTTCCTTCATCTGGGTGGAGTGTTTATATCCAGTGCCATTCACAAAGAGAATCTGGTAAAGGCGATGATTACGGGTCGCAAAAAGAGAGCCGACACGGTCGATTAAGAAATAGTCGCCTTGAACCGCTCATCCTCCATAAAATGGAGAAAAAAAAGCCATTCCATGCTATGCTTATGTAAGAGATGAAATTTGGGAGAAGTTATGGAGGCAGCGCCCTGGAAAATTGAGTGGTCGGATGCGTTAAGCATGCGGAACCCTGAAATAGATGCGGAGCATCAGGAGTTCGCATCTCTGGTCAACGAACTCAACAGCGCCATTCTTAGCCGCCGAAGCAAAGGCGATGTCGAATCTGTTCTGAAACGGATCGTTGCCCACTCAATCGAACACTTTGCCAATGAAGAGAAACTCTTTGTTCAAATGCAGTATCCGAAGACACAGGAGCATATGCAGCTTCACGCCGAATTAATCATCACGCTAAAGAAAATCCTGACAGAGATTCATAATTCCGAGTTCAGCAAACAGTGGATAGAGATGGGGCTGGCGATCAAAAACGCACTGGTAAGCCATATTCTGACCGATGACGCTCAATATATCGAATACCTGCGCACAGAATAAATAGGCTGAGGGCACAGATCCCTCAGCCACAACTGACAAATCAGACGCCCGAGTATTGAGCGTGAACTTCCTTGGCATGCATGTTCGGCAGCTTGTTCAGTGCTGCAATCAGTGCCTTGGCGGAGGCCACAACAATATCGGTATCCGAGCCCTGACCATTGACGATACGGTCCCCATCCTGCAACCGGACTGTCACCTCACCCTGGGCATCCGTTCCCGCCGTGATTGCGTTGACGGCATAAAGCAGAAGTTTTCCGTTCGGCTCAACCAGTGACTTGATCGCCTTAAATGCGGCATCAACCGGCCCATCGCCCTCAGCCGTAGCCTTATGGCGAATGCCCTCGATCTCCAGCTCAACGGCAGCAACCGGTGCATCGTTGGTTCCTGATGCGGCATGAAGACTAACGAGCTTGACGCGTTCCAACTCAACCTCGGAGTCTCCGGAAAGAATCACCATCAAATCTTCATCAAAGATATCCTTCTTTTTGTCTGCAAGGATCTTGAAGCGTTCAAACACCGCCATAAGCTTTTCATCATTAAGCTCAACACCCAATGTCTCATAGCGAGACTTCAACGCTGCACGCCCGGAGTGCTTACCCAGAACCATCCGGTTGGTATTCCAGCCAACCGATTCAGGCGTCATAATCTCATAGGTCTTCTGATGCTTAAGTACTCCGTCCTGATGAATGCCGGACTCATGCGCAAAGGCATTAGCACCAACAATCGCCTTGTTGGGCTGAATCGGCATACCGGTAATCTGACTGACCAACTTTGAGGTCGGAACAATCTTGGTCGTATCGATGTTCATATCGATGTCATAGCGATCAGCACGCGTCTTCATAATCATGACGATCTCTTCAAGAGAAGCGTTTCCGGCTCGTTCACCCAGACCGTTAATGGTGCACTCAACCTGACGGGCACCGTTCTCAACAGCGGCCAGCGAGTTGGCAACAGCCAAACCCAAGTCATTATGACAATGCACCGAGAAGATCGCCTTATCGGAGTTTGGCACCCGCTCAAGCAAGGTACGAATCCGCCAGCCAAATTCATCCGGTGTCATATAGCCGACCGTATCTGGAATATTGATGACTCGTGCTCCAGCATCGATAACCTGCTCGACAATACGGCAGAGGAAATCAATCTCGGAACGTCCGGCATCTTCAGCTGAAAACTCCACCTCAGGAGCAAGTGACCTTGCCTGCTTTACCGCCGTTACTGCCCGTTCCACCACCTGGTCAGGGCTCATACGCAGCTTCGCTTCCATATGAATGGGACTGGTAGCAATAAAAGTATGAATGCGGGCACGATCACCGGCAGGCTTCACCGCCTCCCCGGCGCGTTCGATATCCTTTTGTGCTGCACGTGCCAAACCGGCAATACGCGGGCCTTTCACCTCGGATGCAATACGATGTACCGCCTCAAAATCGCCCGGAGATGCGATTGGAAAACCCGCTTCAATGATATCCACACCG
This sequence comes from Mariprofundaceae bacterium, assembly GCA_050301755.1. Lineage (GTDB taxonomy): Bacteria > Pseudomonadota > Zetaproteobacteria > Mariprofundales > Mariprofundaceae > WSZY01. The sequence continues at coordinate 16,165 of JBNKZS010000030.1, read as the reverse complement.
AGTGTCGCCAGCGAGTGTGCCACCCGCATCTTCTCATCGATGTTCATCGAACAGCCGGGAGACTGCTCACCATCACGCAATGTGGTATCAAAAATATATAACCGGTCTGACATCTCTATCTCCTGATGAGCAACATGCTCACTCCAATCTCTTCCAGAATTGGCACTGGGACGTGCCATATTCAGCTTTGAAAAAGCAAAAAAAAAGCCGCAGGAAAATCCTACGGCCTGTGAACTTACTGCTGAAAACTTATCAGCAGGCGCACAGGCCCCTTCGCAGCAGTAGCAGCGAATTGGTCAACAGTGAAAAGTTCCATGCGTTATTCATGCGGCGGATTAAAGCACCGTTGATCACAGTGGTCAATCGCCTTTCTCTGCTGCTTCCCGCCGCTTACGCTTTCTCGCCAGACGTCTGGCCACCCTATAACGACTCGCCTTCTGGTACTGCCATGCACTCATGACCGGGCCGTGCAGACAGTAAACCAACAGAATGCCGAACAGAACCTTATAAGGATCTGCCGTCACCAATCCTACCGCTAAAACGATGCCTACAAGAACGGCAAATGGACGTCTTTTCTTCAGATCGACATCTTTACCCGAAACAAAACGGACCCCGCTAACCATCAGCCATGCCAATATAATGGAGAGGAAAAACCAGAGCCAGGGCATCGGCTGGTAATGTCCCTGCTCATGGAAAAGAACTGCTGTTGCAATAAAAAGAGCCGCTCCGGGTGTCGGCAGACCCTGGAAATAGCGCTTATCCTGAACGCCAATCTGGACGTTGAAACGGGCAAGCCTGAGGGCTGCACATGCCACCAGAAAAAATGCCCCAAGCCATGCCAGCTTATGCATCTCAGGGCCCAGCCCGACCAATGCCCACATATAGACAAGTATGGCTGGTGCCAAACCGAAAGAGACCATATCGCACAGGGAATCAAGCTCCGCACCAAAAGCCGTTTCGGCATGAAGAAGCCTGGCTACGCGGCCGTCCAGCATATCGAATACGGCAGCAGCCAGAATCGCCCATGCAGCCAACTCATAACGCCCCTGAACGGCCGCGATCAGGGCATAAAACCCTGAGAAAAGCCCCATAATGGTAAAGAAGCTGGGCAGCAGGTAAATGCCTCGCTTGGCAATCATCTCCTTATGGGGAGCAGCCATTTATTGCTGCCTCTTACGGGCGGCGGTGGTTTTACCCGCCGTAACATAATCGCCCACATGCACATTGAGTGCAAAGCCTGCCGGAATTTCACGGTTCACTCCTGAACCGAAACGGATCATACCGATGCGCTGGCTGGCCTTCGCAGTGAAAGGCCAGCCCCCTGAGGTAAATGGAAGTGCACCGCGGGGGCGTCCGGAAATGGCTTGTTTCTCACTCATAAGCGGAATACTACATACAGGTCAACAAATGCCTAATAAAACAGACTATTCGGCAATCCCCAGTGTCAGAATAGACTGTTCATTTTTTTTCGATTGGGCTACGATTCAGACTCATATGCCTCTAACTAATGAAAACATGCGCCGCGTCTATCAGGACCTCCACGAAATCTTCCCGGAAGATTTGCATATTGCCCGCCCGCTTATTCAGATGCTTCAAACCTCAGGTGACACCGAAGGTGCCCGTGAGATGGCAATGAGCATGGCCCGGCGCATGCTGTCTAAAGGTCGCGCTAACGACTCCTACGGCTTTCTCGAAATTTGCAAGCTGCTTGATCATCCAAACAAGGATGAGATTGAAGCCATGGCAAGCATTGCCAGAATAACCTCTGACGGCCCTATTGATGTAGAGACCGGGTCCGGCAAAACCTTCATGCTCGTTGATCAACTCTCCGACTATGAGACTCGCGACTTTCTCGAACACGGACGCATGATTGAAGTCGGCGCCGGACAGGACATTGTCAAGCAGGGAGAGGTGAATCGGAACTTCTATCTGATTCTTGAGGGTTCGATGAATGTACACATGGACACCACAACAGGTCACCATATCGATTTGAGCCGCCTACATCCCGGGCACTTCTTCGGGGAATTTGCCTGTGTCTATCAGCTCCCCCGCTCGGCAACGGTAACAACCGCTGAAGATGCCCTGCTTCTGGAGTTTTCCGACCTATCGGTATCCCAACTAATGCAGCGTTCTCCTATTGCCGGTGAGCGATTGATGAAAATTGTACAGAGTCGCCTGATCCACTCCATGTCATACGGCCACCCTGCCATGACCGAGCTTCCCGAAGCGGACAGAAAATGGCTTGCAGATGAATCTCACCTGCTTGAGTTTCAGGAAAACTCTCTCATCACGCATAGCGATTCGATGAAGGACCGCTGTTTCATTCTTGCTTATGGCACAGCTACAGCCAAACATACTGTAGGTGACAAGGTTATAGAGTTGCCGATGGCAACCGGCGATATGTTCGGCGATGTCAGTCCATACCTGACACTTCCACATCACACCGTCATTGAGACCAATGGCCGCTGCCTGCTTTGCAGCGTTCCCAAACAGGTATTTCACTCGTTCATGAATGCTTATGGCAACTTTGAATCCTGGGTTGAACAGCATGGCAAACAACGTCACGAACTTCTGGACAATCATTAACACCAGCCACCCCAGACTATTAAAAATACCACTCCAGCTTCACTGCATAGAGGTTGTTTGAGCCTGAGAATTCCCCTCCACGGCTTCCCTTGTCAACAAGCTGGGCGAATATCGACAAATCGATATTTTCAGCCATTGACCAACTGATCCTTGGCACATAGAAGAGACTCCGGCGACCCAAGTCAGCAAGCAGCAACAGATCAAGTCGCCACAGTGATGTCAGGTCATATCCGATCTGGCCTCCCCAGATAGAGCGACTCAAGCTCTGCAGCCGATCGGCCAGAAGATCTGTTGAATCGGGAGCTGCTCCATTATAAAAATACTCTACGGCCAGATAGAGCCCTTCAGGAAACAGATCGCTGGTTACCGTGTAATCATACCCTGCAGAGAGCTGCGTATAAGCACCTGCCAGACCTCGGAAAGATCGCATCCATTCGACCCTTCCACCTCCATCACCAAGGTTGCCTGTGAAATCAAAGCCAACAATGTTTTCATCCCCGAACTGCCCCCCCATCAAGGCGACATCAAACTCGTCGAAGGTATCCTGCCATCTGCCAGCCACCTTTCTTGTAACATTATGCGAGTTCTTTCCGGGTGCCACAATAAGCTGGACACTTCCAAAGCCCCCGTATCGCCAGACAAGGTTTGCGGCATCCACACCCAGTTTCTGATCCATCTCCAGAGCTGTCGGAGAGACCGGATTAAAACGGTCCGTGGGATGCCAGATGCGCCCTGATCCCCAGGCCACTCTCTGGCGACCAACCGTGACAGAGACACTCTCCTGCTCATATTGAATCCAGCCCCGATAAAGGCTGTGCTTCCAGTCCAGCGAACGGCCACGCTGGATATGCGCCGAGGTATTGATGTAGGTGCGTTCCGGCAAGCGGGACAACCATTGATATTGGGGGTCTCGAACCAGGCCGCCGTAAAGCAGCTCATGATCGTAGCTCGCCTCCCAGGTGAAGCGCTTCTCGCCACCCTTCCCCGTCAGTCGCAAGCGGTTAAGGTCGGCCCGTTGAATCTGCCCCAGTGAGTCTCTGGTCTGAAAAAACAGACTGGTATATTGACCGGACACCTCCACCGCGCCGGCAAGCCATGGACAAAGAAACACCAGGAAAAGAACGGCAAGCCATCTCAACATTCAGCGAATCACCTGATCAATGACCTTTCCGTCCTGCATGGTATAGAGCACCTTGGCTGCATCCATGACAACAGGGTCGTGAGATGCAATCAGGAAGGTCATGCCCCGCTCCTCATTAAGTCTGCGCATCAACTCAATCAATGCCTCACCTGTATGGGAATCGAGATTCGCAGTCGGTTCATCCGCCAGAACAATACTCGGATGCGTTGCCAGCGCACGAGCCACAGCAATACGCTGTTGCTGTCCACCGGATAGTTGATCGGGCCTGCGATGTTCAAGTCCTTCAAGGCCCACCTCAGCCAGCCACTGGTCGGCGATACTCAAACGTTCTGATGCGCCAATACCTTGTAGCTGTAACACATAGGCAACATTCTCACGAGCCGAGAGCACCCGAATCAGATTATAAGCCTGAAAAACGAACCCGATATGTTTCAGCCGGAATCCCGCCCGTTCGCCCCGACTCATGGTCAGCACATCTTCACCGGCAATACGTAGCCCGCCATGATCAGGGCGATCCAGTGTTCCAACCATATTCAGCAGGGTTGTCTTTCCCGATCCGGAGCGTCCTGAGAGCACGGCGAAAGCACCCTTCTCCAATGACAAATCAACACCATCCAGTGCCGTCACCGTCTCCGATTCACCACTCTCGTACTGTTTAAACAGCTTTTGTGCCTCTATCAATGCCAATTGATTCTCCTGCGGCATAGGAATTCGTGCTCTACGCCTCCTGTGGGGGCCCTCCCCTGTTCAGCTGGTAGCTGAAAGGCTATCAGCTTTATCCCCTTTGAAATCAGACTACCCGCCATGAAACAACCTACCACCCACCGAAGCGCCCAAGGAAACCTCTCTTGCGCAAGCGCAATTCACCTTGGGCGGTTTTACACAGCAGTTTGGACTTAGCAACATTTGTACTGCGGCCGAGAACGTGGGCAGAATGCTCCGAGACCACATCTGACAAATCAAAGTTCCTGCATCGCTTCGACCGGATCGAGTCTCGCTGCTTTCCACGCCGGATAGATTCCCGCCAGTGCTGCACCAACAATCGCCGCACCGATAATCCGGATAGCATTCTCCAGTGTCACGAGCGGATGCACCACCGGGCTCATGTACATAAAGGAGAAAGCTGTAGCAAAGGCGCTCAAATCAAGGCCGTGCTCACCATAATAGGCGCTGATCCATGCACCCAGTCCGTAACCGAGAAGTCCGCCGATCATCACCAGAATCACCGTTTCCCAGATCATCATGGCAAAGAGCTGGCTCCCCTGTGTTCCGAGAGCGCCCATCAATCCGAACTCCCGGATTCGGTCATGCATGCTCATCAACATCGTATTGAGCACTTCAGCCAACACCACAACAATCACCACAGCCAGCACAATCCAAGTATAGGCATCGGCCATCTCCGTCCACTGCTGCGCCATCGGATCAATCTCCATCCAGCGCATGATCTCCAGATCCTCACCATGCAAGGATGTTTTCAGTTCGCTTGCAACCTGGTCCACAGACTCGAAGGAGTCGGTACGAATGACGATATTGGTAATACCACTACCAAGTTCAAGCCACTGCTGAGCCGATTCAAGCGGGATCATCACCATTAGATTATCAATATCCATCACGCCGGAATGCAACAGTCCTCTCAGCCGGAACACTTCACTGGCCAAGTCACCCGACGGGGTTTGCGCCATCAGCACGACCTTGTCACCAATAGCAATCTCCAGCTTCTCCGCCAGCACATCCCCCATCACCAGCGAACGCACATCACTATGGTTAACCCATTCGCCTCTACTTAGAAATTCTCGGAACCTACTCACTTTGGCTTCACGCTCGGCATCTATGCCGATAATCAATGCCCCGGCATTGGCACCCGCCGCGCTGGCAAGGCCTGATGTGCTGACTCGTCTTGTCCACGCCTGAATACCGGATTTCCCCTCCACCGATGCAAAGGCCTTCTCCGGTTTGAGAATGGCATCGCTGATCTGCTGACTATCCTGAAAACCGTTGGCGTGAATCTGGATATGCCCGGTTTCGGTCATGACAAAATTCTCTTTCATATTCTGGAGCCAGCCATCATTAAGCGCGGATAGAAAGGTCAACGCCGCCAGCCCGACGACCAGCGCCCCCATCGTCAACAGGGTGCGTGCCGGATGCAGCCAGAGGTTGCGACTGCCGAGCTTGATATAGATTCCCAAGCTACCCATTCTATTATCCGAGATGCTGGATGGCTTCGACGGGCTCAAGCCTGGCCGCCTGCCATGCCGGCACAAACGAGGCGAGTGCTGCCGCCACCAGCACAGAAAGCACGGTGATAAACAGGTGATCCATATCAATCTCCGTATAGATCACTGTATCAATATAATAGCGCTGCACGCTATCCATCATTTCCGACATATCGATACCTTGGTGGTGATAGTAAGAGATCAGGGCCATACCCAGCCCGGTACCGGCAATCACACCCAGGCCACCTAGAATCATCGACTCCAATAACACCAGAAAAGCTATGCGCATTCGTCCGCAACCCAGGGCCATCATCACACCGAATTCCCGAACACGTTCCAGCATACTCATCAACACCGTATTCATGACACCTGCAGCCACAATCAGCAGCACGATACTGAGAAAGATATAATAGAAGCCATTCTCCAGGTCGACCCACTCTTTCATCACCGGATACATATCGTACCAGCGTAGTACCTCATACCCCTGCGGCTCAAGCCTGGCTCGCAGTGCCTCAGTGACCTGTTCCAATCGGGATCCTTCCAACTGCAGCACCACCTCGGAGTAGCGCCCATCCATACCCAGCATCTGCTGCATAAACACCATCGGCACAATCACCAGTCCACGGTCGATGCCCATCTCACCACTCTCAATAATGCCGATCAACTCGAACTTCTCGGCCGCCAAGGAGCCATAACGATCCTCCGCCAGCAGGATGACATCATCTCCCAGCACCACCTTCAGATTCTCCGCTGTGGTCGCCCCTAACACACAGACATTGGCATCACCGGCTTGAACGAAGCGACCTTTGGTCACCTTGCCGGCAATGCGTGTGGTGTTTGCCTCCTGGTCAGGGTTCAGTCCCAGCATCATCAGACCCCGAGATGTCTCTACACCTGCCGCCAGCGCAAAAGAGCGGATACGCAAGGCGCGCCGCTCGACATTCAAATCATCCAGCACAGTGTTAATATCGGATATATTGCGAATATCGCGGGTCAGTTTTGGGCGCTTGAAAAAATCGACAGCATGAATCTGCACACTGCCAACAATCACCTGCTGCAGGTTGCGCATCATGTTATTGTGAACACCGTCATTGAATCCCCACAGAAAGAGCAGCGCTGCAAGGCCCAGTGCAATGGCAAACACGGTAATCAGACTACGCCTCATATTTCGCTCGATATTGCGCCAAGCCATCGCGATCAACATGGTGCTATCTTCCCCGCTTCTTCAGATTGGCCCGGGTGAACACCGCATCTCCAATCTTCGGGTCGAATTCGATGGCTTCGACCTGGAGGATAGTCTGCTTGTCGGGGTTGTCCTGAGGCAACATTACCCAACGGGTCGGGATGGTGCGGCCGCCGATCTCTTTCACGTTCTCAAACTTCATCGAGCGCTTTTTGTTGCCGTGCTCATCATAGAAATCCTCGGCAAGCGGAATGCCATCATCCCGGATCACATGAACCAGCTTACCCCAGACCACCGGCGCATCGGGTTTTGGAGTGGATTCAATCGTTACGGTTCCATCAACATTCCGGATTAGTGAATGATGATAATCATCCACCACCGACGCCGCCTTCACCAAGTCATCATTGGTAAAATCCGAACCCATCCACGATGAGAGCATCATCGAGGGCGGGATACGAATGTCGCGCTCCAGCTTCGGTAGGTACATCCAGAGGTTCGGACCCAGTTTCAGATAGGTTGTATCCCGATCTTTGACCGGGTCAATGACACGGATAAAGAAACGCTTGCCTGGACGGTCATCCCAACTGTCCATGGTGATGGATCGCTCCCAATCCGGTGTCCTGACGGTCATGGTATAACGGGCTGTGTTGGTATCGGAGCGCAGCAGCTCCTGCAATCGCACCATTGTCTCCCGCGCCTCGTTACTTGACGACTCTTCGGCAAGGAGAGGAGGCGTTGCTAATGCAAAGGAAACCATAAGGAAAATCATGCGAACCGACATAGAGTAATTGTAGTCCGATTCACCCTTCAACGCGAACGCCGGCCATCTGCCGAAAGCAGGCATCTGATGAATCATTATTCAGTAGCGGGTATAGACCTCGGTGCTGCCATCCTTTTTGATGGCGATCACATCATAACCTTTCGGCGGCAGTCCTTCGGCCTGCATGCCGGGCGAATCCAATGGCATGCCGGGGGCGGTAAGGCCGACCACATCGGCTGGCCGCTCTTTCAGCAGACGCTTCACATCGGCTGCCGGGACATGACCCTCGACCACGTAACCGCCGACTTTGGCGGTGTGGCATGAGGCAAGCTTTTCGGTGACGCCACTGGCAGCCTTGATCTGGTCAATGTCATTATCCCGATTCTCGCTACTGACGCTGAACCCCTCTTTCTGCATGTGAGCGATCCACCCTTCGCAGCAGGGGCAGGTGGTGGTTTTATAGACGGTGACAGCGGTGGGCATGCTCTGTTCGCTTGCTGTGCACGCTGTTTGTGCGATAGATGCCAGGAGCACCATCGCAACTGCAAATGTTCTTACCATGATCGATTTGGTCATACTGACCCCCTATTTTTTCTGTCCATGATCCATCCCCGGATACCAGATGGTTACGAAATGGTTCTTTTTGTCCGGTGTTTTGAACAGTGCCATCAACTGCTGCTGCCCCGATTCGGGAAGGTCGTAAGCGATGGTGTGCCACTCACCGCTCCTCTTCATCTTTTTCATCAGCGCCCGGCCATCCGAGGTGATTGCTTTCGACTTCATCTTGTCGATATCGATGGTTTTTCCATCCTTCTCGACCTTGACCTTCATGGTTGAAACACTGTCTTCAGCCTTCGTTAGGTGAAAGGTGACGCTGTAGCCCTGGCTGTCGACCGTTTTCAGGAACGCTTGCGGCGCCTGGTTTTCCGCTGTCGCCAATAACGGTATCAAACATGCAGCCATCACCCATAACCATCTCATTTTCATTCCGATACTCCTTGTCGCTCCTGCCATTGCAGAATCAGGCCGTAGATTACAGGAAGAACCACCAGACAGAGAAGCGTGGTGGTAACCATGCCGCCAACCATCGGTGCAGCGATCCGCTGCATCACGTCCGAACCTGTGCCGCTTCCCCACATGATCGGTATCAGGCCTGCAATGATGGCGGTGGCCGTCATTGCAATCGGGCGGACACGTTTCTCCACACCGGCCTGAACGGCATTCCAGATGTTGTCATGTCCTCCCTTCGCCAGCTCCTGATTGATGAAAGTGAGCACCAGTACCCCGATCTCGGCAGCGACACCGGCCAGTGCGATAAAGCCGACGGCCACGGCAACCGAAAGGTTGTAGCCGAGCAGCCAGACCAGCCAGAAACCACCTGTCATGGCAAAGGGAATGGAGAGCATCACCACCAGTGGTGCTGTCAGGTTACGGAAGTTGAACCAGAGCAGCATGAAGATGATCAGCAGCGTGGCCGGGATAACGATGTTAAGCCGCTCAGCGGCGCGTTCCATATATTCGAACTGGCCCGACCAGCTCAGCGTGTATCCGGCAGGAATCTTCAGCTTCTCATCCAGCAGCAGTTTTGCTTCCTCTACATAACCGCCGATGTCGGATGTTCTGATATCCACATAGACCCATGCGTTGGGACGTGCATTTTCGGTCTTGATCGATGGCGGACCACGTCGCAGATGCATATCGGCCACCAGTGAGAGTGGAATCTGTGCTCCGGTTGTGGTTGAAATCAGTACACGACGCAGTGATTCGATATTGTCACGCAGCTCCCGCGGATAGCGGACGTTAACCGGATAACGCTCCAGACCTTCGATGGTGGTGGTGACATTCATGCCGCCAATGGCGCTCTGAATCACATCCTGTACATCACCGACGGTGAGGCCGTAACGGGCTGCATCACTGCGTCTGATATCGAAGTCGAGATAGTAGCCACCCGCCGCCTTGTCGCCGAAGGCCGAAAGGGTGTCGGGATGCGTTTTCAGAATCTGCTCAATATCTCCGGTGACCTTCTCAAGTACTTTCAGATCGGGCCCGGACACCTTCACACCGATCGGCGTTTTGATGCCGGTCGAGAGCATGTCGATGCGGGTCTTGATCGGAAAGGTCCATGCATTGGCAAGGCCCGGGAATTGAATAGCGGCATCCATTTCATTCATCAATTCACGGGTAGTCTTGCTGCTGTCCGGCCACTGATCCTTCGGTTTCAGGCGGATGGTGGTCTCAAGCATCGAGAGCGGAGCCGGGTCGGTGGCGGTCTCAGCGCGGCCGACCTTGCCGAAGACCGATTCCACTTCGGGGAAGGTTTTCAAAATCCTGTCCGTCTGTTGCAGCAGCTCCTTGGCCTTGGTGATCGAGATGCCGGGATAGGTGGTCGGCATATAGAGGATGTCACCCTCATCGAGTGGAGGCATAAATTCCGAGCCGGTCTTTATCAACGGATATGCCGTTGCAGCAAGAATGATGACAGCGATGGCCAGTGTCATGTTGCGGCCTTTTACGGCCATATCCAGCAGAGGAGCATGTAGATTCTTTAATGCCCTGTTAACCGGATTGGTTTCCTCTTTCGGGATTCGCCCGCGAATCAGAAGCCCCATCAATACCGGTACCAGTGTAACGGCCAGCAGTGCCGCTGCAGCCATGGCATAGGTTTTGGTAAAGGCCAGTGGCGAGAAGAGGCGACCCTCCTGAGCCTGAAGGGTAAAGACCGGAAGAAACGACACGGTAATGATCAACAGGCTGAAAAAGAGAGCAGGGCCGACCTCTCTGGAGGCTGACAGTACGGCATACCAGCGCTGCTCAAGGTTCGGATCTTCGCCCATCCGCTCAAGGTGTTTGTGAGCGTTCTCAATCATCACAATGGCGCCATCAATCATAGCACCGATGGCAATGGCGATACCGCCAAGACTCATGATGTTGGCGCTGATGCCCTGCCACTGCATGATGAGAAAAGCAGCAAGAATGCCGATGGGAATGGTGATGATCGCAACCAAGGCGCTGCGCACATGCATCAGGAATATCAGGCAGATAAGGGCAACGACAATGGACTCCTCAATCAGTTTTTGACTTAGATTGGTTACGGCCCGTTCGATCAGGTCACCACGATCATAGACAGGTACAATCTCCACCCCTTCAGGCAGGCCTTTGGAGAGCTCGGAGAGTTTTTCCCGAACCTTTTCGATGGTGGCCTGAGCATTCTCGCCATAACGCATCACCACCACACCACCGGCTACTTCACCTTCGCCGTTCAGGTCGGCTGCACCGCGTCTGAGCTCCGGGCCCAGATGTACCTTTGCGACCTGTTTGAGAAAGATAGGGGTACCGTGTTCATTCACACCGATCGGGATGATTTCAAGATCGGCAATGGAGTGGATATAGCCGCGGCCACGCACCATGTACTCGGTCTCACCCATCTCGACCAGGCGTCCGCCGACATCATTATTGCTGCGGGCGATGGCCTCTTTCACTCTGGCCAGCGGGATGTTGAATGCTGCCAGTGCGTCAGGGTCTACCTCCACCTGATACTGTTTTACAAAGCCGCCGATGGAAGCGACTTCGGCCACCCCCTGCACGGTTTGCAGCGGATAGCGCATGTACCAATCCTGAATGGAGCGTAGCTCTGAGAGATCGTGACGGCCGCTTCGATCGATCAGCGCATATTCATAAATCCAACCGACACCTGTGGCGTCAGGGCCGAGCCTCGGGCTAACCGATGGAGGCAATCTGTCACGGGCAAAGTTGAGCTGTTCCAGCACCCGTGTGCGTGCCCAGTAGATGTCGGTGTTCTCTTCAAAAATGACATAGACCATCGAGAAGCCGAAGAACGAGTAGCCGCGTACCACCTTGGTGTGGGGCACCGACAGCATCGCTGTGGTCAGCGGGTAGGTGACCTGATCTTCCACCACCTGCGGCGACTGGCCCGAGTAGTCGGAGAAGACAATCACCTGTACATCGGAGAGATCGGGAATCGCATCCAGTGGTGTCGATCGTATCGCCTGCCAACCGGCCACCACGACAATCAACGTGGCGACCAGCACCAGAAAGCGGTTCTTGACCGATGATTCAATCAACTTAGTGATCATGATGATGCTCCATCGGCATATCAGTTGCAGGTTCATGCATATGAGCTGGTGGTGATTCGTGATTCATATGCATGGGGGCCTGTTTCTTTTCACTTTTCATCTCTGCCGGAGGGGTGCCCATCTCCATGTTTCCCATATCCATTCCCTCATGGTTGTGGACCGCGGGCATGGGTTCCGGCTCTTGTGGCTTGTCGGCATCGAGCATCTTGGCCGTGGCCTCCTGAAGTTTGGATTCCGAATCGATCAGAAACTGACTGGAGGTGACCACCTTCTCGCCGGGCTCGATGCCCTTGATGATCTGGGTCATACCTTCGGCACTCAGCCCTACCGTCACCATGCGCGGTTCAAACCTTCCATCACCCTGCATGACAAAGACCTGTTCGCTAACGCCGGTACGTATGATCGCCTCGGATGGCACGGTGATAGCATCAATCTGACGATTGCTCATCAATGTGACGTTGGCAAACATCTCAGGCTTCAGTTTCAGATCGCTGTTATCGACTTCCAGCCGCACTTTTACGGTGCGCGTGGTCGCTTCAAGGTAGGGATAGATATAGGCCACCTTACCGTGGAACGTCTCTCCAGGAATACCGGAGACACGCATCTCGGCCATGTCGCCGGCTTTAACCCAGGGAATATCATCTTCATAGAGATCGACAATGACCCATAGTCTGGAGAGGTCGGCAATCATATAGAGCTCGGTTTCAGGGGTGATGCGCTGTCCTTCACGGGCGCCGATGGCCATCACGGTGCCATCGAACGGCGAATGGATATGCAACCGCTTGATCACTTTGCGTTTACTCTCAATCTCACGCAGTTGGTGCTCGGGCACATCGAACAGTTCGAGCCGTTCACGGCTCGAGCGAACAAGGCTTTCGGCACCCTTGCGAATGTCTTCGAAGGGGCTGGCTCGGAGGGAGTCCGCATTATTCAGGGCGAGAATGTACTCCTCTTCACTGGCCACAAGCTGTGGCGAGTAGATCGAGAGGAGCATGGTATCCTTTTTGACTCTGTCACCGGTCTTCTCGATGAACAGCTGTTCAATCCAGCCATCAATCTTGGAGTGGAAACGTGCCACCCGCTGTTCATCAAAGGTGATGCGTCCGACCGATCTCACCTCCCGCGCCAAGGTGGTTCGCTCGGCGATAGCGGTGCGCACACCGATGTTCTGCGTGGTGACCGCATCAATGCTAACGGTTCCCACAGGCGTACTAGCGGGACTTTTACCATCGGCATAGACGGGAATATATTTCATCCCCATCTCATCCTCAGCCGGAACCGGACTGGTGATGTTCGGGTTCATTGGATTGCGGTAAAAGAGCGGTTTCGCTGATTCCGTCTCTTTGCTCCGGTTTTCAACAACTCCGTTCTCTTTCGGTGCAAGCAGATAGCCGGCAGCAAGCCCGATGCTGAGTGCGGCAAGTACGGTAATGAGGATGTTTTTATTCATGGCTGCTCTCCTTGCCTGATATGTCCGGATGACTGCCTATCGCCGCTTCAAGTCTTGCCAATGCCTGCTTGCCGCTGCTGACCGCTTTCCAGTACTGGGTCTCGTAGTTGTAGAGGGTGACCTGGGCATTGATCAGGTTGAGAAGATCGACTTTATTGACCTGATAGGCCGAGAGCATGGATGCCACACTCTGACTGGCCTGAGGAATGATGCCTGTTTTGAATAGCGAAGCCTGACGACGGGATGCCCGATAATCGGCAACGGCACGTTCGATCTCTGCATCGATACTGTTAATCATATCCTCAAGATCAAACTGCTCCATGGCAGCTTCGGCTTTTCGTTGCTGCACCGCACTGGACTGCTTGTTTCCGGCATAGAGTGGAATAGTCATGCTCAGTTGAATGGAGGCGAGATTGGTTCTCTTTTGATTGGTGAGAGGATTGATGCCGTTGCGGTAACCGTAAGCGCCTCCCAGTCTGAAATCCGGGTAGTAATCTTTTTCGGCCAGAGCCTTGCGACGCTCAGCTGCCTCAATCCGACTTTGCTGCGCGTTCAGGCGCGGACGAAGTGTCCGGGCTTTGTGGCGAAGATCATCCGTGTTGAAGTTGTCTGTGAGCGACTCATCAATCCCAGTCGGTAACGCAATCGCCGATTCAACGGGGCGGTTGAGCAGGGCATTGAACCGGGCCGCCTGATCCCGTCGCGTAGCATTCAGACTAATCTCAGCATCCAGTAGCTTGGAGAGTTCAACCTGTGCCATCAGCACATCGGCCTGCAGTCCTTTGCCGGTTTTGTATTTTGATTCGGCGATTTTTGCGAATTGGCGAAGCAGATCCTGATTGCGTTTCAGTGTTGCGATTGCCCTGTCCAGATAGAAGAGATTCCACCAGAGTAGTCGCACATCCCGGGTCACCTTCAGTCTGGTCTCGGCGGCGGAGGCATGGGAAGCATCGGCCTCGAATGTCGCGATCTCTTCCTGCAGCCCGAGTTTGCCGGGGAAAGGAATCGATTGGGAGATGCCAACCTGCATCTGGGTCATGTTTTCTCTGGTGGTGGAGAAGCTGTCCGTTGGCAGGTTGAGTGCATTAAGGCTGAGTACAGGATCGGGCAGAGAGCCTTGCTGTGCAGGGATGTGGTTCATTGCCTCAGCCCTTGATTGCATGCCTGCAATGTTTCTGTTGTTGGCTAGTGCCTCGGCCACAGCGGCCTCTTCGGTGATGATTCCTGAGGTAAATGCAGTTGCTGCAAGCGGTAACAGCAGGACCCAGCTCAAGATGCTTATGTTAATGAGAGTATGATGTTTCAAACCCGTCTCCTGTTTCTGAAAATCGTGTTGCAGTGCATGCAACCTGCCGTATCAATAGATACGAACGTTCAGTAACAGGGGCGAATCAAATACGAATGCGCTGGGTGGTTGTGTAGAGGGTTGTGGAGCTTCGCGGGGGAGCCTGGGCTCTTTCGCTGAAGTTGGGTAGTACGGCTTCCGCATCGGTGGAAAAAGTTTCCATGACCACAAAAGCGAGAATCAGGTGCGGTGATGAGATATCCAGATCGTTAACAAAGAGAGCGATCTCATCCGGTGAATCGCAGTGAGAACATGCTGACTTGGGCATCTGCTCAGGTTGAGCCTGCATCGACATGTCACTCATGGAGTGATGCATCATGTCGTGGCTTGTGTCGGAACTCATCATATTCTGATGGCAGTGTTCCGGTGCGATTGTCTCTATGGCTTGAGCGGATGTGGAGATGCAGAGAGAGGAGACCAGAATCTGCATGGCAAAAACGAGCATGAATGTCATGCTCAAACGGCCGCGATTTCCTCTCATTAGCTTCATGAGGGCCAATGTAGGCCGGTTTTTGTTAAAAAACAATGAAACTTGACGCATCTGCGATGCGCTTTACGATGCAGCCACAGTGCAAAAGAGTCATCATCATCCCTTAAATCAGGCCATCAGCCTCTGCGAATCCGATATGAAGCGGGTCAATGCCTGTATTCATGAGAATCTGCAGTCCGATATCATGATGATCCCTGCCATCGGCCACTACATTGTGAACAGCGGCGGCAAACGGCTGCGTCCGTTGCTCTGTCTCCTCATTGCACGCTATTTCGGTTATCAGGGCGATCGCCATATCCCGATGTCGGTGGTGGTCGAATTCATCCACACTGCATCACTGCTGCACGATGATGTGGTCGACTCCTCCTACCAGCGTCGCGGTGCCCCTTCGGCCAATGGTGTATGGGGCAATCAGGCCAGCGTTCTGGTGGGCGACTACCTCTTCTCCCGTTCGTTCCAGATGATGGTGGCGGATGGCGATATGGAGATGCTCAGGTTGATGAGTGATGTTACCAATGCGTTGGCTGAGGGTGAGGTGCTGCAGCTCTCACGCACGTTCCATCTGGAGATGACCGAAGCGGAGTGCTTGGAAGTGATTGAGCGCAAGACGGCGGTACTCTTTTCGGCAGCGGCCGAAGTGGGTGCCCATGTCAGCGGCCAGAGCCCGGAAGTGGTGGCGAAATTGGCCGAATACGGCATGTGTCTCGGCGTTGCTTTCCAGCTGATGGACGATGCTTTGGATTACCTCTCCGATGAGGCGACTGCCGGCAAGCCGGTCGGTCATGATCTGGAAGAGGGCAAGATCACCCTGCCAGTGGTGCTGGCCTACGGCCGCGGCAGCGCCGAGGAACGCGCCTTCTGGCGCCGCACCATGGAGGAGGTCGAGCAGTCAGACGGCGACCT
>JBNKZS010000029.1:0-25417 GCA_050301755.1 Mariprofundaceae bacterium | reverse complement strand
CGGTGTAGATTTAACCATTTACGGTAAGAGGTGTCTGTTGGGTGTTTTTCGCGAGAGCGACAGCACCCATGAAGCTGATCAATAGAATCCTTAATGTTCGAGACTCCGGCGGCAATAAAAGACTTCTAGTAGGAAAAATCCTTCCATGAGATATAGAAGAACGCCAGTACATAGGCGATGATAAAGAAGATCGGAAAGAGCTTTACAAAGAGAGGGAGGCTGTTTGCTTTCTTGGCAAGGTTTCGAAGAATGGGAATCATCTGAGCATTCATAGCCCTGATCACTTTACTTTGATTGTTGAGAACGCGATTGAGTATGGTGAAAGCAAGGTTCTGATGATTGCGCATTAATCCGCAGAAATCATGTTTGGTTAATTCGTAAACTGTGCAACTCTCTTTAGCCGTTACTTCAGCTGTTGTGTTGTCGTCACTCATGAATGAGGTGAGGCCGAACATGGTTCCCTCTTCGATGTTGGCGATCTTTACCCGATCTTTGCCGTTATTATCCTCAACATCTGCAGTACCTGAACGGAGGACATAGAGTGTGCCTCCGGGTTGATTCTGTTCGATGATCTTCTCCCAGGGGTTATATGTTTTGACCTGGATACATTGAATCGCTTCACGCTCTTCCTGTGTAAGCGTGCGCTTTAGAACATTCTCTTCCAGCCATTCAATATCGATGCTCATAAGCACTCCCGGTTGCTTCAGAATAGACGAGGCCCTCTTTGTGCGTTGAATAGTGGGGTATATCCTTGCAGCAAGAAAGTGTTTTTACTCACAATCGCGAAAAAAAAGCCCCGCTCATGTAAATGAGCGGGGCTTGGTGTTGGGAATGTTTTTTTATTCCGCTTCAGTTAGTGCTGCATGGGCTGCTGCAAGCCTGGCGATCGGCACACGGGGCCCGGAGCAGGAGACATAGGTCAGTCCGATGCTATGGCAGAAGTGGATGGATGCCGGATGACCACCATGCTCACCACAAATACCGATCTTCATTCCCGGTTTGACACCTCGTCCCCAGTTAACGGCCAGTTCCATCAGCTTTCCGACACCGTTGGCATCAAGCACTTCAAATGGATTGTCCTGCAGGATTCCCGCCTCGTTATACATCGGCAGGAATTTGTTCTCTGCATCCTCACGGGAGAATGAGAAGGTGGCCTGTGTCAGGTCATTGGTGCCAAAACTGAAGAACTCAACCTCTTCAGCCAGCTGCTCGGCCCGCATGCAGGCACGAACCACTTCCATCATGGTTCCGAACTTGAAGATAGGCGCAATTCCCTGTGTCTCTTCAACTTCCTTGCGAATGGCTTCAACGTGCACCTTGATGCTTCTCAGCTCTTCGGAGGTACAGACTTGGGGAATCATAATCTCAGGATGCACTTCTATGCCCTTCTTCTGGCATTCGCATGCAGCCTCTAGCACGGCACGAATCTGCATGGCATAGATTTCAGGGAACGTGATGCCAAGTCGGACACCCCGGTGTCCAAGCATCGGGTTCACTTCAAACAGTGCCCGAACTTTTTTCAGAATCGCCTCTTTCTTCTCAATTGCCTCATCGACCAGTGACGAATCGGCCAATTGCTGAATCTTCGAGATGCTGTTGGAGGCGGATAGCAGGCTCAACGTGGCAGTCAGCACCTCGGACCCGCGCATGGTGTCTTTCAGGTGTCTGAGCTGGATCAGGTCGTCAATCAGCTGATTTTCTGAAGGGAGGAATTCGTGGATTGGCGGATCCAGCAATCGAACGGTTACAGGCCTTGGAGACATGGTTGTGAACAGCTCAATGAAGTCCTGACGTTGAATAGGCAGAAGTCTGTCGAGTGCTTCCTGGCGTTGCTCCAGAGTATCAGAGACGATCATCTCAAGCACGATGGGGAGACGTTCTGCTGCATTGAACATGCGCTCGGTACGGCAAAGGCCGATACCCATGGCACCGTATTTCAGAGCGCGTTCAGCATCTTCGGGAATATCTGCATTGGCCATCACTTTCAGGCGTGCGCGCTCATCAGCCCATGAGAGCAGGGTTTTGAGTTCCTCAGAGAATTCCGCTTCAACGGTAGCCACCTGACCCAGATAAACATTTCCGCTGGTGCCATCAATGGTGATCAGATCACCCTCCTTGATAACAACATCGCCAATATGGGCACGTCGGGCCATCACATCCACTTCAATGCCCTCTGCACCGGCTACGCAGGGCTTGCCCATTCCGCGAGCCACTACGGCCGCATGGCTGGTCTTGCCCCCGCGTGAGGTAAGGATTGCCTCGGAGACAAAGAAGCCGTGGATGTCTTCAGGTTTAGTCTCTTCACGAAGAAGAATGAGTGGCCTCTCATTGCTGCTCTTTTGTGCGACAGCACGGTCTGCATCAAAGACGACATGGCCGCAGGCTGCGCCCGGACTTGCGGGCAGGCCGGTCGCCAATGGAGCTGCGTCAGCATTGGGATCAAGGCGAGGGAAAAGCATCTGCTCCAGTGATTCCGGAGCGATGCGCAACAGTGCCTGCTCCTTGTTGATAAGTCCCTCTTCAACGAGTTCAACGGAGGTGCGAACCATGGCATGGGTGTTCATTTTGCCGTTACGTGTCTGCAGGCAGTAGAGAACGCCCTTCTCAATAGTGAATTCGAAATCCTGGATTTCCGAGTAGTGGGTCTCCAGTTTTTTGCGCAACTCTTCAAGCTGGCGATACATCTCCGGCATTTCATCTGCCATCTGGGCGATAGGCTTCGGTGTACGGATGCCAGCTACCACATCTTCACCCTGGGCATTGGTGAGATATTCGCCGTAAAAGATATTCTCACCTGTTCCCGGATTGCGGGTAAAGGCAACACCTGTGGCACAGTCATTGCCGCGATTGCCGAATACCATGGTGCAGATGTTAACGGCGGTACCGTTGGCCATCTCAGGTGTAATGTTGAATTCGCGGCGATAATCAACTGCACGTTTACCGGACCAGGAGCCGAATACTGCTTTAATGGCCAGTTCCAGCTGCTCGTATGGATCTTCCGGGAAAGGACGACCTGTTTGACCGTGGACTATTTCAAGGAACAGTTCCGTAATCTCTTTCAGGTTTTCAGCTGAGAGGCCGACATCCTCTTTAACACCTTCGCGCTTCTTGACTGCCTCGAAGGGTTCATCAAAGTGCTCATCAGCAATGCCGAGCGCCACTTTGCCGAACAGCTGGATAAAACGACGATATGCATCGTAGGCAAAACGTTCATCGCTCGTCTGTTCGATTTCGCCCATCAGTGTTTGACTATTCATGCCGAGATTGAGAATGGTATCCATCATGCCGGGCATCGACATGGCAGATCCGGATCGTACGGATACAAGCAGTGGATTGTGTGCATCGCCAAAGCCTTTGCCGGTTGACTTCTCAAGTGCTGCCATCTGGGCTTTCACTTCATCCATAAGGCCGTCAGGCAGGGTGTTGCCACGATCAAGGTAGGTCAGACATGCTTCGGTCGTAATGACGAAGCCGGGCGGCACATTCAGACCGATCTGTGTCATTTCACAGAGGTTGGCCCCTTTACCACCAAGTAGTTGCCTGTTCTTACCGTCCCCTTCATTGAAAGAGTAGACGTTTTTACCTTGTTGCGTGCTCATGAATTATGTCCTTAACAGAAAAGTATTGGCCGGCGCAGCGGCTGCCCCGGCTTGATACCAAGGCGACAATTTGACTGAAAAGAACCGGAGAAACTGCCCTTGGCGAATATGAGTCCAGTATACTCTTTCTGGGTCGGAATAAAAGAGCTAATAGAGGCTTTTTTCTGGGGAAATTCGACCGTTTTTGATGGCTATTGTTTTTTTTTCTTTAAAGAAGTTAGGAACCGGTCAAGCTGGTTGGCAAAGGCGGCACGGTCGCTGTTGGAGAAGGGAGGGGGACCTCCGGTCACCACGCCGCTGCCACGCAGCTCATCCATGAAGTTTCGAACCGTCAGGTGCTCTTTGACATTGGCTTCGGAGTAAAAAGTGCCGCGCGGGTTGAGCGCATGTCCACCTTTGGCTATGGCATTAGCAGCCAGAGGAATATCTGCTGTGATGACCAGGTCGCCGGCTTGCATTCGGACCACGATTTCAACATCTGCAACATCGGCACCTGCCGCGACGGTAAGCATGTCGATCAGTTCCGAATCAGGGATGTTAAGAGATTTGTTGGCTACCAGTGTCATGGGAATCTGCAGCCGTTCGGAAGCACGGTAGAGAATATCCTTGATCACCCTTGGGCAGGCATCGGCATCAACCCAGATGCGCATCGATGATTGAGTCACCATATCGCTGCAACCTTACAGATTCCTTGCTATTTATTCTATCTGTCGTACCTTGCCGTCAGTTCTCGCAGCAGCTTCGGTCTTTGCTGCGTAATGATGACCGCTGATTCGGATGAGAAACTCAGACAATTACCGGCATCTTCTAATTTATAATAACTGTGCCTAGACCGGTCCGGATGAACTTCGGCAGGCATCGAGTTGGAAACTAAAAAACTATATGACATTTGATAAACTTGGCCTTTCGCCCGAGCTGCTTCGTGCGGTCTCCGATCAGGGCTACTCAACACCAACCCCCGTACAGGCGCAGGCTATTCCTGTAATTCTCGGCGGACACGACATTATGGCCGGAGCCCAGACGGGTACCGGTAAGACCGCAGGGTTCACCCTGCCGATGCTGCAGTTACTGCAGAAAGATCATGCTGAGCGCGGTCATCGCCACATTCGTGTGCTGGTACTGACCCCCACCCGTGAACTTGCCGCCCAGGTCAACGAAAGCGTCGTCACCTACGGCAAATACCTCTCCATGCGTTCCACCGTTGTGTTCGGCGGTGTCGGCATCAATCCCCAGATCGACAAGCTCAGGCGCGGTGTCGATATTCTGGTAGCCACTCCGGGCCGCCTGCTTGATCTGGTCAACCAGAAGAAGTGTGATCTTTCCAAGATTGAGATGCTCGTACTCGATGAGGCTGATCGTATGCTCGATATGGGCTTTATCCACGACATCCGCAAGGTGTTGGCGCTTCTTCCCAAACAGCGTCAGAATCTGCTCTTCTCCGCCACCTTCTCTGAAGATATCAAGAAGCTGGCTAATGGTATCCTGAAGCAGCCGAAACTGATCGAGGTTTCCCGTAACGAAACGACGCATCAGGTAACGCAGGTGGTGCATCCGGTTGGAAAGGCAAGTAAGCGTGCCATGCTATCCCACCTGATCAAACAGGGGGATTGGAGGCAGGTGCTCGTATTTACCCGTACCAAACATGGTGCCAACCGTTTGACCACTCAGCTTGAGAGTGATGGTATCCAGGCTGCCGCCATTCATGGCAATAAGAGCCAGACAGCGCGTACAAATGCACTGAAGGGGTTTAAGGATGGTTCTATCCGTGTGCTGGTGGCGACTGACATTGCTGCCCGAGGCCTCGATATCGACCAGCTGCCGCATGTGGTGAACTATGAGCTTCCCAATGTGCCCGAAGATTATGTTCATCGTATCGGACGCACCGGCCGTGCCGGTCGTACCGGTGAGGCGATGTCACTGGTCTGCAACGAAGAGGTTAAACTGCTTCGCGGTATCGAGAAGCTGATTGGTAAAAAAGTGCCGCAGGTGGACATTCCCGGTTTTGATGCCGATATCTCCGTACATGTGGAAGCTGTGAAGGAATCCGGCCGTGTGCAGCAGAACAGGCGTGGTGGCGGTCATCGCGACGGACGTGCGCCGGGGGCCGGTGGCGGTGGTAATCGCCGTCGTCGTCCATCCCGTCCGGGTAGACGCGAACGCTCTGCTGCCAAGTAATCCGTAACAGAGAGGCGCTGTATTGCAGCGCCTCTTTCCTTTGGGTTTATTCAGTTTCGAGTGAGATCATTCCTGATAATCCATCCGGTTTCAGGTGCGATTGGCGTTGTCATTCAGCTATTCTTATTCAAGGGTAAATTGCAATTGCACGGCTAGACGCCCGTTGAATCTACGTTGCTTTCACTTCAGAGAAATGAAGGCCGATTACCCCGGCAATAATCAGCAGAATGCTGACGGTTTTTAACACGCTGATCGGTTCCTTGAACCAGAGTACGCCAATGATGGCGATGATCGCTGTGCCTGCACCTGCCCAGATGGCGTAGGTCATGCCGACCTCCAGTCTTTTCAATGCCAGTGTCATCAGTGTAAACGAGATGATGTAGAAGAGAATCATCAGCCCTGAGGGCAGTAGTTTGGAAAAACCCTCTGACAGTTTCATGGAGGTAGTGCCCGCCACTTCAAAAACGATGGCAAAACCAAGATAGATCCAGTGCATAAACCCTCCTTATTGACCCTTCATCTTGGGGGCGAAATCATCGTAAGAAGCTCATCCGGTGTCAGGGTCCGGTAGCCGCCGGGTTCCAGTCCGGTCGATTCCAGCGAGAGCGCACCGATATGGGTGCGGGCAAGCTCCGTTACATGGTTGCCGGTGGCGGCAAACATGCGCCGCACCTGATGGTAGCGCCCCTCATGCAGCATCAGCGATGCGTGCGTCTCATCGATTGCCGTCAGTTCGGCCGGCAGACAGGGTCTGTCGTCATCCTCCAGCATCAGTGTGCCGCTGGAGAATATTTCCGTTTCATTGCCTGAAAGCGGCCGATCCAGCGTGACGGCATAGGTCTTGGAGATGTGGTGTTTCGGGCTGGTCAGGTGGTGATTGAGCTGGCCGTCATCGGTCAGAATCAACAGGCCGGAGGTCGCCTTGTCGAGACGGCCGACACTGGAGAGTTGCGGTTTGCGGTATTGCCACGCTTCAGGCAGATCGTCGTAAATGAGGAGGCCTTCCTCCTTATGTGAACAGACACGACCGAGCGGCTTATAGTAGATGATGGTGAGTCCTTCGGGATGATCCAGAGGCTCGCCGTCAAACAGCACCTGCAGCGGATCAACCTTGGCGGAAGGGGACTTGACCGTTTTGCCATCGCAGATGATCAACCCTCTTTTCACCCAGAGTTGCACATCCTTGCGCGATCCATAGGCGAGGTTGGAGAGCAGTTTGTCGAGTCGTTCGAGTTTCATGGCGTGATACCTTTGGTCGCTTCAATCACTTTGAACCCCTGTTCCTGCACAACGGTCCGATGTCGCATCAGCATGCGGTCGAGTACGGCCTCATAGGGAAGTTTGCGATTGGCGACCAGATAGAGATAGCCGCCGCGTTTCAGTGATTTGCAGGCGTTAGCGACAATGGTTTGCCCCAGCTCGATATCCCGGCTCTGCCCTGTATGGAAAGGGGGGTTACAGACAATCCAGTCCAGCTTCAGGGGAAGGGGGCCGACTGCCGCATCGAGCCAGCGTGGTTCCACTTTCTCTTTCCAACTGGCGATGTTCGTTTCGGCGCAGTGAAGCGCCAAGCGATCCGCCTCGATCAGGTAGAGGGTTTCGATATCAGGATTGTTCTTAAGCAGGTGAACGGAGAGATAACCGGAACCGCAGCAGAGGTCCATGCCCATGCCGGTGAGTGAGCCGGGAAGATGGTCCAGAAGAAGTGTCGAGCCGATATCGGGCCTGTCCCAGCTGAACAGGCCGGGCTGAGAGACAAGGCCGTGACTCTCAACAGTTGCGGGTGTGGCATCGGCAATCCACTGGGCGGCAAGCTCATGGTCGAAGGCAACGCTCTTCCGGGCTGAAAAAACGCGACATTTGGATTTGGAGAGCGAACCAACGCCGCCAGCCAGTGTTTTCAGTGCCGACTCATAGCTCTTGGCACCGTGGCTGTTGGCACAGGCCATAAGCAGTTTGCCGTTTTCAACCAGATGGTTCATCGCTTCGGCCATCCAGCCCAGCGTCTGCAGCTTGTTTTTTGCCGGTAACAGAAGAATGAGATCGAACTCACCTTCAACTGTTTGCGAGCAGTTCATTCCGAGGCGTAACAGTTCGTCGTGCTCGGGCTTAAAGTGTTGGACGGCTGTGAGTTCGGAGCACTGCTTACTGATCGACTTCAGCAATGGATCGGCATGTGCATTAACCACGGCGACCCGGGAATCGCCGCTTACGCTGTCGAGAGCCGACTGGTAGAGAAGTTGGATGGCAGGCATCACCTGTGGTTTCCGGACTACTTTTTGCCGGAGCTTCCGAAACCGCCTTCTCCGCGTGCTGTTTCCGAGAGCTCAGAGACGGTCTGGAAATCGGCCTGCACGAACGGTGCGATGATCATCTGGGCGATACGGTCTCCGCGCTGGATATGGAAGGGCTGCTTGCCGTGATTGATCAGGATGACACCCACCTCGCCGCGATAGTCTGCATCGATGGTGCCGGGGGTATTGAGTACGGTCACGCCATGTTTAAGTGCCAGGCCTGAACGGGGGCGAACCTGCGCCTCGTAGTTGTCCGGCAGTGCCATGGCAAAACCGGTCGGGATCAGGGCGTGTTCGCCCGGCGCGATCACCCTGTCGGCATCAATGGCAGCGCGCAGATCGGCACCGGCGGCGTGGGTGGTGGCGTAGAAAGGGAGGTCGAGCCCTTCGCCGTGCGGCAGAACTTTGATCTCTACAGTCGGATTGTTACTCATCTTTCAGCTCCATAATCAGTTCAATAATACGTTGCGCCAACGCCTCTTTCGGCATGGCTTCTATCTCTTGCTCATCGGCCGGCGTGACCCACCAGCCGCCGGCCTGGTCACGTCCCATGTTGCTGACATCGTTGGCAAAGATGGCGTCCACATGTTTGCGTACAAGTTTGTCGCGGGCATGGGCGATATGATCAGAGGCTTCGGCGGCAAATGCGATCACCCGTTCCGGCCGGCCGTTCATGCCGGCGACGGTGGCGATAATGTCCGAGTTGGCGATCAGTTCAACCTGCATGGCGGTCTTATCGCCACGCTTCAGCTTGCCTGCTGACGGCTCCCTGAAGGCGAAGTCGCTGACGGCTGCCGTGCCGATGAAAACATCCGAATCCGCACTCTTCTGCAGACAGGCTTTGAGCATCTCGTTGGCGGATTCCACCGGAATACGTTCAACCCGGTGGCTGCCTGTCGGTGTGCCCGGTCCTGCAATCAGCGTCACGCTTGCGCCGTATGCGCAGGCGGTATCGGCAAGGCGTGCACCGAGGGTGCCGCTGGCACGGTTGGTCAGCAGGCGAACATTGTCCCACCGCTCCCATGTCGGTCCGGCATTGATAATCCAGTGCTGTCCGGCAAGCGGTTGGCTAAAGAGGAGAGGCAACAGATCATCGATCATCGCCTGCGGTTCATTCAGGCGGCCGGGACCGGTTTCGCCGCAGGCCAGTTCGCCGGATGCCGGCCCCGAGAAGTGGCAACCCCGCTGTTTCAGGGTGGTCACGTTCATCTCTGTCGCACTACTGGTCCACATCGAGTGGTTCATGGCCGGTGCGATAAGGACCGGTTTGTCATTCACCTGCATGATGGTGGTCAGAAGATCATCGGCGATGCCGTAAGCCAGTTTGGTGAGCAGGTTGGCTGTGGCCGGTGCAATGACGATCGCATCCGCCCAGCGGGCCAGTTGAATGTGGCCCATCTCCCGTTCCGATGTCAGGTCAAACAGTTCGGTATGGGCCTGTTCACCGCTTAACGCCTCAAAGGTGAGTGGGGTGACAAATTCACAGGCTGACTTTGTCATCACGCAGCGCACTTTTGCGCCCTTCTTGATCAGCAGGCGCACCAGTTCGGCCACACGGTAGGCGGCAATGCCGCCCCCAATGCCTACGAGAATGCGCTTGCCTGACAGCATGCTCAGCTCTGCAGCTCCCTGAGGGTGTTCAGTACCTCTTCGATATGCCCGTTCACCTTCACACCGCGCCATGCATAGGCGACATCACCCTCGGGGTTGATGATAAAGGTGGAGCGTTCCACGCCCATGTATTCGCGGCCGTAATTCTTCTTCAGCTGCATCACATCAAAGGCTTTGCAGAGTAGTTCGTCTGCATCGGAGATCAGCGGGAAGTTCAGCGCCTGCTTCTCGGTGAAGTTGGCGTGCGATTTCATCGAATCGCGACTGACACCGAGGATGACAGCATCGGCACCTGAAAAGTCGGGGAGTGCATCGCGGAATTCACAGGACTCGGTGGTGCAACCAGGAGTACTGTCTTTCGGGTAGAAGTAGAGGATTACCCATTTTCCCTGCAGGTCGGAGAGTTTCAGCCTGCCTTCGGGCGACTCGGTGGAAAAGGCCGGTAGCTCGATATCGGGTGCCGCGTCACCGGGGTTCAATTTATAGTTACTCATGATATGGCTCCTTTCTCTTTCCCTTTCATGGGGCAATCATGAATGATAACTTCCCCAATTCAATCTTTGGTATTGTGCAGGAAAGGAGTAGCGAATGCAGGTGATGCTGGCGGAGCCTCGCGGATTTTGTGCGGGTGTGGATCGGGCGATCGAAATTGTCGAGCGTGCCATCAAGGTTTATGGCGCACCTGTCTATGTCCGTCATGAGATAGTGCACAACAAGTTTGTTGTTGAAGGGCTCCGGGCCAAGGGGGCGGTATTCGTTCAGGAGGTGGATGACGCTCCCGACGGCTCACTGCTCATTTTTTCTGCCCACGGTGTCAGCAAGGCGGTGCGCCAGCATGCTGCGGAGCGTGGTTTACGTGTGATTGATGCGACCTGCCCGTTGGTGACCAAGGTGCATCTGGAACTGCTTCGCCACTATCAGCGCGGTGACCAGGTGATTCTGATCGGCCATGCAGGACACCCGGAAGTGGAGGGAACCATGGGCCAGGCTCCCGAGGGCGCCGTGTTGCTGGTCTCCACACCTGAGGATGTTGAAGCGATTGAGGTCAACAACCCGGAGAGACTGGCCTTCGTGACCCAGACAACGCTCAGCGTTGATGATACTGCCGATGTGATTGAGGCACTGAAAAGACGTTTTCCCAATATTCAGGGGCCCAAGCGGGAGGATATCTGCTATGCCACAAGCAATCGCCAGATGGCGGTCAAAGAGCTTTCCGAAACATGTGATCTGGTGCTGGTCATCGGTTCGAAGAACTCCTCCAACAGCAACCGCTTGAGAGAGGTTGCCGAACGCAGGGGCACAGACGCATATCTGATCGATGGGCCTGAAGATATCAATCCTGAATGGCTGAAAGATAGGAAAGAGATAGGCATTACGGCCGGCGCTTCCGCTCCGGAAGTGCTGGTTCAGCAGGTGCTCGAGTATCTTCAGTCGGCCGGATGTGGCGATGTTCACGTTTCAAAAGTGGTCGAGGAGAATGTCACCTTCAGTCTGCCCGAGGCGCTGAGATAAGAGGGTTAAGCGTTATTTGCTCTTAAGTACGGTCACACCGTTCCAGCTTGGTGCCGGAGGTGACTTGATGTAGCCCTTGTTACGGGCATGCATCACTTCATAAAGGCCGTTATCCGGATACTCTTTGACCAGTTCATCGAAAAGTTTTCCGGCCTCGCTGAACAGGCGTTGATGCATCAAACTCCAGGCTCTTTCATAGGTTCTGTGCGGACGCAGATCATCTTCGCTGATCTCGTCACGTGGAGCCAGGGGCTGGTAGAGATCTACCGGTTGTGCGCGACCCACGACCTTAACCCGATCGACAAAAGAGGCTGCCACATCTTCGCGAACCTGAAGATAGGTGTCTTTGCTCATCAGGATCGGAACCCGATAGACCTTGCATACACCCTCAAGGCGGCTGGCCAGATTCACATTGTCACCCATCATGGTGTAGTTCATATGGGTATCGGTACCCATGTTTCCGACCACCATCGGACCATCATTGATACCGATTCTGATATGCACCTCCGGGTAACCCTCTTCAGCCCACTTATGGCGAAGCGAAATCAGTGCCTTCTGCTGTTCCAGGGCCGCCAGTACGCACTGAGTCGCATGGTCAGGCATATCCAGAGGAGCGCCGAAGAAGGCGATGATGGCATCGCCCTCGTACTTGTCGATGGTGCCGCCACGTTCAAGAATGATATCGCTCATGGCCGTAAGATAGATGTTAAGGAAATGAACCAGTTCATGTGGCGTCAGGTTCTCGGAAAATGATGAAAAAGCGGCAATGTCGGAGAAGAAGGCGGTCATGTGCCGCTCCTCGCCGCCGAGCTGCAGTGCCTCGGGATGCTCTGCCAGGTTCTCCACCACTTTAGGTGCAAGATAGTGGGAGAAGGCATCGTGAATAAAGGCACGTTTTCGGGACTCAACTACATACTCCAGCAGAGTGATGGGAACCGTGGCCAGAAGAATACCCATGATCAGGTAGGTTCCCTTCAGCCATAGTCCGTAGTTGGAAAAGATCCAGATGGCGATGATAACGACCAGGACTGGAAGGCCGAAAATACAGAGCGTTTGCAGCACGGCCCCACGATGGTAGACCAGATAGCCGGAGAGCAGGCAGAGCACGAGAAGGGCAAGAAGCTCAACCACCTCAAGATAGGCGGGGCGACTGATCTCCTGGTTGTTGAGAATGTTGGCAATGGCAGCTGCATGTCCTTCAACTCCGGGGAAGACCGAATCGAAGGGGCTGGGCCGGTAGTCGAATACGCCGATGGCGGTGACACCGATAATGACGATACTGTTTTTGAACACCGATGGATCAATCTGATTGTTCAAAATATCTACGGCTGAAACATGCCTGAATGTTTTGCCTGGCCCATAGTGATTGAGCAGCATGTTACCGGTGTGATCGGTTCGGATGAGTTTGTCCCCAAGACGGATTTCGTTCACTCCGCCGATATCAATTTTGACCGAAGCTTCAGGCCAGTCGAGATAGGTGCGGAGCGTCTGTAGTGCCATGCTTGGATAGATATAGCCATCATACTCTGCAATCAGCGGAATGCGGCGAACGGTACCATCAGTGTCGGGAAAAAAGTTAAAGAAACCGACCGAGTCGGCCGATTCGGTAAACTGGGGTAGGTTGGCCTCAATGGCGGCAATACGAGGGACGGTGCGAGCCGCATCCTCGGTCAACTCGGTGGTCAGGGCAGAGGACTGCATCAGTTTGGCGAACTCGGCTGATCGTTGCAGCGCTATCTCATGAACGCTGCTTCCTTTGGTATAAAAGAAGTAACCGGGGACAAGGGTGCCGTGGTGCTGTTGAAGCGTTTTCTGGAGTCTGGCATCAAGGTCACCAGCTGCCTGATGTTTCTCGAGCCACTGGCTGACTTCAGGGTTTTCATCACCGGACTCTTTTAACAGGCGCAAACTCTCGACTAGCGGATTAACCTGTTTTTCGGAGAAGACGATATCGAATCCTGCTGCTTTGACACCGTATTCGTTGATAAGGCGATCAACGATCAGGGCGATTTTATCCCGCGGCCACGGCCAGCGGCCTACCTGGGTCAGCGATTTATCATCAACGGCAACAATAATGACACGGGGGTCCGGCGTAATGGGCCCGCGAATTTTAAAACGTTCATCCAGTGTTTTAAGTTCTATCTGTTCAACAAAATTGGGTTGGATAACGGCCATAAAGAGTGCCAGAAGTGACATGGCGATAATCAGCGGGTAGCCAAACCAGCTCTGATGACGCTCAATGAATTCGGCAATCGGTTGTAGCACTCTCCCTCCTGAGGTTGATGATGCAATTACCTGCGAGCGTAGCCACTAATTGGAAAAAAGTGAAGGCAGCTCTGTTTGCACAGGCTGCCTTCATAAAGTGGGAACGAGCAGGTCAGTCGCTACGGGTGCGCTCTTCCTGTTCCTGTTCGGTTTTGCAATCAATGCAGAGGGTTGTTACAGGGCGGGCCTGAAGACGCTTCACGCTGATGTCACCGCCACATGCTTCGCACATGCCGAATTCACCTTCCTTGATGCGCAGAACGGCCTGATCAATCTTGCGGATCAGTTTGCGCTCACGATCCTTAATGCGAAGATCGAAGTTGCGGTCGGTTTCCATACTGGCCTGATCAGTTGGATCAGGGAAAGCATTCTGCTCCTGTTCGTTCAGAGCATGAATGTTAACGCTCTGCCCTTCTTCAAGTTCAGCCCGCCATTCGGTTAGCTGTTTCTGAAAGTCTTCCAGTTGTTTTTTAGTCAGTGCCATCGCATGCCTCCAGAGCATGAATATCTATCAACGAGTATACCCCATTTTTAGAGAAGCCGCGAACCTTAACGACTGGCCGGAAAAGTTCAATCAATTCCGGCCAAAAGCCGGTTGAGCTGATTGCCCCATTGCCTGGCAATCAATTCAAGTTTCTGAGTGCTCTCTGTGTAAGCGGAGAGGTTAACACTCTTTTTTCCGGTACCGCACGGATTGATGGCTGAAAACCACGATGCTTCCACATTCACATTGAGTGCCATGCCGTGATAGGCGATGCCATTTTGAATGCGAAGTCCGATGGCGACTATCTTTCCCTCTGCTGTCCATACGCCGGGTAGTCCGCAGCGACGTTCGGCAGATACACCCAGAGCTGCCAGTAGATTGATGGCGGATTGTTCGAGCAGGGATACGTATTGCCTGGGTGTTATATGCCGCTCTCTCAGGTGAATGACCGGATAGAGCATGACCTGTCCGGTGCCGTGAAAGGTGGTCTCGCCACCCCGGTCGGTATAGACAAGCGGTGCGGGAAGTGTCGGTTGCTCACGATTATCAACGGCACGACGTCCGGTGGTGTAGACCGGTTCATGCTCACACGACCAGATGATTTCCGTCTCTTTCGATGCGGCTACGCTTGCTGCCCTGCTCTGCAGCAGTTTCCAGGTCGGTTCGTAAGGGCGTTTATTACCCAGCCACTCAAACGGCACTGTGTCGGAGGAAGCGATCAGTTCACTCGAAATGACAGATGTAATCGAGCAGCTCTGTTACCTCGATATCGAACGAGCTGTTGCCAGGTACGTTGAAGGATTCTCCGGCACTGTAATCCTGCCAGTCAGATTCACCTTTCAGGCGAACGCGGCAGATGCCTCCCTGCAGCTCCATGATCTCGGCGGCACCGGTATTGAAGTTGTATGTGCCGGGCAACATGATGCCGAGTGTCAGTGTTTTTCCATCGGCGGTGGCGACACTGCGGCTGGTTACTTTGCCGCCATCATAGACATTGGCCTTCTTCTTGATTTCAGCATTTTTGAAACTCATCGGTTCTGTTTCCTTCTCAATATTTTTTCAGTGACGGATCAACTTCGTCAATCCAGCGAATGATACCACCGACAAGATTGCTGACATTATTGTATCCTCTGCTTTGCAGGAACTGCATCGCCTGTGCCGAGCGTCCGCCCATCTTGCAGAGGACAACCACCGGCATCTCTTTTGGCACCTCTGTGTAGCGCAGCGGCAGAATTCCGAGTGGGATGTCATGGCTGTTCTCAAGGCGGCAGATCGCAAGCTCGTTTGGTTCGCGGACATCCAGCACGAAGAGGCCGGGATTCTTATCCAACATCGCTTTAAGCTGCAACGGGGTGATATTGCCTCCGCCGGCCAGTTCTTCTGCCGATAAAGTTCCGGACATTACGCGCTCCATGGTAGGTTCAATTTCAACCGGGCGTATTATGCGCGAATTTGCAGCCGTCAAAAAGCCTGTGATTTTCAGGGATTCCAACTAACATCGCGGCATGGCTAACGGAGACCTCATCGTACTTGCATCGAAATCACCACGCAGGCTGCAGTTGCTGCAGGCGGCCGGATTCGCTGTCGAGGTGCGTCCGAGCCATGTCGATGAGTCGCCACTGGCCGGCGAATCGGTGGTGGCTATGGTTCAGCGGCTGTGCCGCATGAAGGCTGAAGCGTGTCCGGTGGCGGATCATCCTGTGGTTGCTGCTGATACCCTTGTTTCACTGGAGGGAGAAGCGCTCGGCCAGCCCGAAGATATGGCCGCCGCCCGTACCATGATCAAAAAGCTCTCCGGCAAGGCTCATGACGTCTATACCGCAGTTTGCGTGCGTAAGGGGAGCAGGGTTGTGGATGCGATGGCCTGTACCACCGTTCGCTTCAGAGAGCTGGCCGAGGATGAGATTGATCTCTATCTTGAGCATAATGATGTGCTCGATAAGGCCGGCGCTTATGCCGTTCAGGCGGGCGCGGCCAGTTTTGTCGTGGCTGTTGACGGCCCGATGGATAATGTCATCGGGCTTCCCGTGGCCTTAACAAAGGAGCTGCTGTTGAAAGTAGAGGAGATGGTCCAATGAGTGCAGAGCTGCTGGTCAATGTCGCCCCCTTTGAGACACGTATCGCCCGTGTTGAGGATGGTCTGGCTGAAGAGCTCTATATCGAACGCGAGAATGAGCGCGGACTGAAGGGAAATGTCTATAAAGGCAAGGTTCAGCGTGTCTTGCCCGGTAT
This sequence comes from Mariprofundaceae bacterium, assembly GCA_050301755.1. Taxonomy (GTDB): domain Bacteria; phylum Pseudomonadota; class Zetaproteobacteria; order Mariprofundales; family Mariprofundaceae; genus WSZY01. The sequence continues at coordinate 9,245 of JBNKZS010000029.1, read as the reverse complement.
TCAGGCCGCTTTCGTCGATATCGGAATGGAAAAGGCGGGTTTTCTCTATGCCGGCGATATAGCCGCTCCGGAGTCGCGCGATTCCGAGATGGCCGCTGCCAAAGAGGTGGAGAACGCACCGGAAGATAGTGCCGAAGCACATGTCGACGAGGAGTCACAGCGTCGAACCATTCCTCCGATCTCAACCCTTCTGAAAGAGGGGCAGGAGATTCTGGTTCAGGTCTCGAAAGATCCGATCGCCTCCAAAGGGCCGAGGCTTACCAGTCTGCTCAGTCTGGCCGGCCGTTACCTCGTTTTCCTGCCCACCGTCGATCATGTCGGTATTGCCCGCAGGCTGGAAGATGGTGATGAGCGGGAGCGCCTGCTCAGGATCGGTAATGAGATCAAGCCCGAAGGGGGCGGCCTGATCATCCGTACCGTTGCCGAAGGACGTTCCGAGAATGAACTGAAGAAGGATCTCGATTTCCTGGTGAGACTCTGGCGCGATGTTGAGAAGCGAAGCAAGCATGCTGCTCCCGGCTCGATGATCTACACCGATCTCAATCTCTATCTTCGAGTCATGCGCGACTATGTCGATGATGAAGTGACAAAAATCCATGTTGATTCGAAAGAGGCGTATCAGAGCATGAAACGTTTCGCCAAGAATTTCATGCCTGAGGTGGCCAAGCGCCTCTACTACTATCCCGGTGAACGCCCGATCTTTGACGTCTATGGAGTCGAAGAGGAGATCAACAGGGCCCTTGAGCGCAATATTCCGCTCCGCTCCGGTGGCCATATCGTTATTGACCAGACTGAAGCACTGGTCGCCATTGATGTGAACTCCGGCTCCTTTGTCGCCTCCAGGAGCATGGAGGAGACAGGTTTCAAGACCAACCTCGAAGCCGTTCGCGAAATTGTCCATCAGCTCAGGCTGCGAAACCTCGGCGGTATCATTGTCGTCGACTTTATCGACATGCAGGAGGAGGAGAATAAGGCGCGGCTGATCGAAGTGCTTGAGGATGCTCTCAAACGCGACAAGTCAAAGACCAACATCGCCCACTTCTCGTCGCTCGGTCTTGTTGAGATGACGCGCAAGCGTACGCGTGATTCGCTCGGACGTGTGCTGCAGGAGAACTGTGAGCGCTGTCATGCCACCGGCCACGTCAAGAGCCTGACCACCATCTGCTATCAGCTCTTCCGTGAAATTGTTGCTGAAGCAAAGGCCTATCCGTGCGAAAAGCTGATGGTTATTGCGCATCCTAGTCTGATTGATCTGATGCTTGGAGAAGAGGGTGAGGATGTGCAGGCGCTTGAGCAGTTCCTCGGCAAGGAGATCAGTTTCAAGAGCGACTCCAATCTATCTCCCGAACATTACGAAATCGCCCTGCTGTGATCAGGATGGTTTCACCCTGCGTTGTGCGCCGCTTATTTGGCGCTGCTAAACTGCGCTTCTTTCGTCTTGATTAAACCCATCCTGCTCGACAGCAGGAAGTGAACGGACTGTCATGGTTTTATCCAATCCCTTCATGTTGTACGTCCACATTCCCTACTGTGTACACAAGTGTCACTACTGTGACTTCAATTCGCATGTGCGGGCTGAGATCGACTGGCAGGGCTACCGGCAGGCGCTGCTGGCAGAGCTGGCCTACTGGTCGAAGCAGCCGCAGTTCAGGGATAGAGGGCTGAAATCGATCTTCTTCGGTGGTGGTACCCCGTCACTGGCACCGGAAGGGCTCATCAAGGGCGTCATCGACGAAGCAAAAGGGCTGTACAAGTTCGATGTTGAAATCGAGATATCACTGGAGGCCAATCCCGGCACCGTTGATCAAGAAAACTTCACAGGCTTTAGGGATGCAGGCGTAAACCGTCTCTCAATGGGCGTGCAGAGCTTGGATTACAGTGAGCTGCAATGGCTGGAGCGCATTCACGGCAGAGGACAGGCTATAGATGCCCTAAAGGCCGGAAGGGCGGCGGGATTTAAAAACATCAATCTCGACCTGATGTATGGCCTACCCGATCAGACGCTCAAGCAGTGGCTGGCGACTCTCAATAAAGTGATCGCTTTGGCACCGGAGCACCTCTCCTGCTACCAGCTTACTGTCGAGCCGCACACCAAACTGGCAGCCGAAGTCGATAAAGTTAAAGAGCACCTGCCGGACGACGAACTGGCGCTGGCACTCCTTTATCAAACCCGTCGGCGGCTGGCTGAAGCCGGCTACGAGGCCTACGAAGTCTCCAACTTCGCCAGGCCGGGTTTCAAGTGTCGTCACAATGACGGCTACTGGCTCTACCGTGATTACATCGGCATTGGTGCCGGCGCATCCGGTAAATTTGATCTGGATGATGGCGGTGTGAGCCGCTACAGCAATATCCGTAATCCCGAGAAATATATTGAAGCCGCCCTAAATGGTGGAAGGGCGCTTAACAGCGATGAGAGGTTGCCGAAAGCTACCGCCGAGGCTGAAGCGTTATGGCAGGGGCTGCGCCGAACCGATGGCGTCAGCAACAAGTGGTTCACCGAACGTTTCGGTGTGGATATCCAGACCCGTTTCGGAGACGAGCTTGCCCCGTGGCTGAGAGACGGAGAACTGGTCTGGAATGGCGATCAACTTGCCTTAACCGACAGAGGGCTTCCCTTTGCCGATTCGATTGCAGGCGATCTGTTTTAACGTCTGCTTTCGGCCAAAAGCGGACGTTAGGGTTGTTCGTTTTCAGGCTCTGAAGATGGAAGCAGACCGGAAACGAACGCTTCGGCATCAAACGGCATCAGGTCTTCGAGCGATTCGCCGACACCGATGTAACGGATCGGCAGATGGAACCTGTCGGCAAGCTGCAGCACGATGCCGCCTTTGGCCGAGCCGTCGAGCTTGGTGACGATCAGGCCGGTGGTTCCGGCGGTCTCCTTGAACTTTTCCACCTGCACCACCGCATTCTGGCCGGTGCCGCCGTCGACCACCTGCCACACTTCATGCGGGGCATCGGGATAGGCCTTGGTGATGACACGACGCACCTTGGCCAGCTCATCCATAAGGCCCTTGTCGGTCTGTACGCGGCCGGCGGTATCGACGATGATCACATCATAATTTCTGGCTACTCCGCTCTGGACGGTGTCGAAGGCCACTGCTGCCGGATCGGCTCCCTCATGCTGTCTCACCATGTCAGCACCGGCCCGTTCGACCCATACGGCCAGCTGTTCGACGGCGGCGGCACGGAATGTGTCGGCAGCTCCGACCAGCACCCTCTTGCCTTCAGCGGCGAACATGGTGGCCAGTTTGCCGATGGTGGTGGTCTTGCCTGTGCCGTTGACTCCGACGACAAGAAGAACAAGCGGACCGGAGGCGGGATAGTCGATCGGTCCGGGTGTCTCCAGTTTGGAGGTCATGGCATGTTTGAGGGAGGAAAGCGGTGCACGCCGCTCTTTTTTGGCTTTTTCGACCAGATTCATGGCAAGCGTAGCGCCGCAATCGGCCATGATCAGGCCATCTTCGATATTTTCCCACTGGCTGTCGTTGAGCGGTTTCTCGTGGTTGGTCGGTAGTGCGCTGGCAATGTTGTCACGGCTGCGAGTGAGGCCTTTGGTGAGGCGGGAGAAGAAAGATGCCAATGTGAACTCCTTGGATGCCCGTTATCAGAGGGTTGAAACAAAAACGGCCGATAACATCTGTTACCGGCCGGTTATGCTGTTGGCTCTGCTTCAGCAGGTCAAATTTTGAGTTGAACTGCAGCCCATGGACGGGCTGCCAATACAGGCGGCCAGAGCCGGATGTTTTGCGAGGTCATGGAAACCGCGCTTTTCATGCTCGTTAAGATGTTTGGCAGGAAGCCAAACAATCGTTCCTGAACAATCAGGCTTTAAGAAACGCCTTGCACTCCTTGATGCAGGCTGCACAGGCATCTGCACAGTCCTTGCAGCTTGAGTGTTTCTTCTCATGCTTGCGGCACTCTTTCTCGCAGTCGCTGCAGATCTTGATGCTCAGTTCGCATATCTCTTTCATGCGAGCCGAATCAAGCGCTGCCATTTTGGCATGTGCGGCACAGAATGCCCCGCTTTCCAGTACGACCTTGGCGCAATCGGCCATGGCGGTGTCACCCGCCTTAAACTCCATCAGGCAGTGGCTGATGCAGACATCTCCGGTGCGCATACATTCATGCAGGGAGGCAATCATTTTGGCGTTCTTGCTGCCGGTGTTGTGGCCATGCATGTGTTCGTGTTCGCCGGCAAAGGCGTTGCCCGCCAGCAGGGATGAAGCGAGTGCTCCGGCACCCAGGGTGCCCGCACCGACAAGCAGATCACGACGCTCGGCCGAGAATGACTCTTTCCGGTTTTCAGTTTTCATATTCAACTCTCCTTAATGGTGCATGCCGTGATGGCCATGCTCGTCATCGTTCATCTGATGTTTGCCATGGCCGGCGTTGCCACGCATGTCTTTAACTTCAGCATGAACCATGACCGATTCACCATCGGAAGTCTTCAATGTGATCATCAGGTGTTCGCCTGTCTTTAGAAGACGGGTCAGGCCGATCAACATCAGGTGGTTGCCACCTGGGCCGAAACTGATGCCGCCATGAGCCGGGACGGTGACCTTCTCCATCTTCTGCATGTGCATCATACCGTCATGCATCTCCATGGAGTGGAATTCCGGGCTCGCTGCCACATCGGTTTCAATGGCGGTGATTTCGACATCTTTATCACCATGGTTTTCGATCTTCATGTAAGCGGCTGCCGTATCGGCAACCGGTGGAGGCAGGCGTACCCATGCCTCTTCAACCGTGATCTCCGCTAGAGCCTGAATCGGCATCAGAAGCAGTAGACCGAACAGTATAATAAATCGTTTCATCTTATGTCTCCTTGATCTGAGGAAAAAGGGAGCCTAAACGGCTCCCTCTCATTTGTCCGGTGTAAAGGTTGCCCTGATAAGGGAAACAATCAGAAGCGGGTGGTTGCACGCAGGAAGAACCAGTTGTCAGTTACCTGCTGAACGCCGTTGGCCTTCTGGTAAACAGGAACACGGTATTCACCACTGACGATGAACTTGGGCGTTACTACCCACTGGAAGCCGGGTGAGACGAAGATGGAGTGCAGCCCTGTATTCTGAACCTTGTCGATAATCGACATCGGGTTCTGGTATGCAACCAGTCCACTGGAGTCGATAGTGCCATCGGTACTGTCCCTGTTCGAGATTACGCCGTTCAAATCAAGTTTCACGTTGAATTCGGATGTGATGCGATAACGCGCTGAAAGATCGTAGTTCAGACGATTGCCAACCTTGTATCCGAGATCGTTCTTGGTGGTCATGTGGTATATCAGGGATGGGGAGAGAAGCCACTGGGCTCCACCATCGTCATGTTCGCCAAAAGCGAGTGTTCCGTTGGCCAGAAACAGGCCATCCCAGGAGCCGGTGCCTGCCTGCATCATCATGTGGATGAGTCTGCCAGTCGTTGCATTGCGGGACTTTGAGTTGCCGGTTGGTGCCTTCACACCCACACCAACGGAGAAGCGCTGGCGGGTACGGAAATCGCTATCCTTGTAGAGGTCATGGAGGTAGACGAGTGAAACGTCACCCATACCGCTGATGGTATCCATGGTCATTGGCATACCGGCCGGATTGAGCATATCCATATCGTTGATGAGGTAGGGAACGGTCAGGACAAAGGCGTTATTCTCATCATGACGATAAGAAACATTAACTGCATATTTCTGCATCACCATTTTGGTTGGAACCGCATCCGGCATTCCGCCATCGGCAAGCCTCGCCTGTGCCGGCGTGAGCTCGGTTGTTCCCTGCTTGATGGTCTTCATGTCCATCGAGTCATATTGCAGTGATAGTGTAACGCCAGTCGAGCTGCCTACACCTTCAACGCCAGCTGCGATGCAGCATGAGAGGCCGCATTCGCTTGCTGCTGCAGGCATGGCTGCAGCCATAGTCAGGGCACTCGCCATAGCGATGCCCAGGAATTTTGTTGATTTCAATTTAATCTCCTAAGTTGTCTGTAATTCATTCGGCATATGCAGATAGACCCGTTCTGTCAGGGACAGCTGGGCATGCATATGCGGCTCCGGCCGTGCCGGTTTTTAATGCTGGGAATGAATCAGGTCAGCTTGGGAGGGGGGGGAGGGACGGTGGTTACCAGTGATGGCAGTTCCGGAAAGAGTAACGGTTCAATGCGAACGTCAGGTTCGCCAAGTTTGAATTCGGTGATAGAGGTGACGTGTGGTGAGAGCAGGTTGGGGAACCCGTCCACGGATCGATTGCAACCGCAGCCGCACTCGATACGACACTCTTTTTCGGCAGACGAGAGCTGCTTCTGATGTTTATGCATCTCCTGCGGCTGTTCGATGTTCTGGTGATCATGCTGCTTCTTATCATGATCTGAATGTTTCGGTGAGTCATGATTCATCATCGAGTCATGGTTATCATGGTGATTGTTGTGATCCATACTGCGCTGCATTTCCATGTCGGAGCCATGCATCATATGGGCATGCATATCATGCACACTTTCCATCTCACCAGTCGCGGCTTGCGGATGACAGGTGTCGCAGCCAGCATTAGCCTCTGCCGCATGACAGACAGCTGCCTTTGGCAGCATGGGTAGACTGGTTACGGAGACCATGACCATGACCATGAACAGGGATGTGATGCGACGCATGGCGTGGAATCTTACGGGTGAAATGGCACCTTGCAAGAAATCACACTTCTGTTCGACAGCTGGCTTAAAGATATGAGGATATTTATATGATCTATCGGAACATGAAACTTGGACTGGCGTTCGGGCTGATGCTTTTTGCAGCATCGCCACTGTTTGCAGCAGAGTATGAGTGGAAGGATGCCTCAGGTGCTGTGAAGTCGCTTGCCGATTACAAGGGTAAACCGGTCGTTCTCCACTTCTGGGCCAGCTGGTGCCCGCCGTGCCGTGGTGAAATGCCGGAGCTGCTCTCATGGAGCAAGGCGAATGAGGATGTCGATCTGGTTGTGATTACTCTGGATCGAAATATTGAGGATGCTGTCTCTTTTCTGGCGTCGAAAAACATCTCGTTTCCGGCATTGAAGGGTGATATGGGCAGTGCCCAGCGTCTCGGTGTTCGTGGCTTGCCGACCACCATCGTGTTCGGGCCTGACAGTGATATTCGAAAAACCCGTGTCGGTGCTATCGACTGGAGCAGCGAAGAGGATGGCGGTGCTATTCTCAAGGCATTCAAATCTGACAGTTGATGACTACTTCGGGCCGACGGTCAACTTCCTGAACTCAATTCGTTTTTGTAAGCCGCATACGACTCCGGGCTGAAGCAGGCAAAGAACACCAGAAGGGGCGACCTGCGCTTCTGAAGATGGATGCGCGCTTCTCTCACTGCAATGCGCGTGGCTCTCTCAAGAGGAAAGCCATAGACACCGGTTGAGATGGCCGGAAAGGCGATGCTCCGAATCTCATGCGTATCGGCCAGCCTGAAGCAGGCTCTGTAGCAGTTTGCCAGCAGTTCATCCTCTTGATGATTCCCGCCACGCCATACCGGTCCGACAGTATGGATCACCCACTTGGCGGGAAGTCTGAAGCCCGGAGTGATTTTGGCCTCCCCTGTGATGCACCCATTCAGTGTGCGGCATGCTGCAAGCAGTTTATCTCCCGCAGCACGGTGAATAGCACCATCCACTCCGCCTCCGCCGAGCAGGGAGTTGTTGGCGGCATTGACAATGGCATCGACGCTCAGGGTGGTGATATCTCCCTGCCAGACTTCGATAGCTGACCCTCTGGATGGTTGCATTGCCTGATTATAGAGGAAATTGCACTTGCAGGGTGGCATGGCCTTCTTCAACATGACGGCGACCTATATGAATCGGGGGAAAAGATGAGATTATTCCTGTTTGTACTGATGCTGTTTCCGGCAACGCTATATGCCGCGGATGATCCGAATGTTGCGCCGAAGGTTGCCGAACAGATCAGGTCCCAGAACAGTGATCTTAATATCAGCTCGGTTCAGCGAACGGCGGTTTCCGGTATATATGAGATTGTCATCGGCCAGAATATCTATTATGTCGATCGCAGTGGTAAGTACCTGTTCAACGGTCACATGTTTGATACCACTAGCAAGTCTGACATCACTGCGGCACGCCTTCAGGATATCAATCGAATCGACTGGAGCGTGTTGCCGCTCGATAAGGCCATTGTTTCAGGCGATGCGGACGGGTTGGAGATGGCTCTCTTCACAGATCCGGACTGTCCTTACTGCCGCAAGCTGGAAGAGAATCTGAAGGATATAAAAGGCGTGAAAATCTACACCTTTCTGATGCCTCTGACTCAATTGCATCCTGATGCTGCCCGTAAATCAGAAGCGATCTGGTGTGCCAGGGACAAGCATGCTGCGCTAAGCCAGGTCATGCTCGAAGGTAAGCCGATCACCGGCGGCGGCTGCAAGACACCGATAAACGATATTGCCATGTTGGCCGCAGGCCTTCATATCAACGGGACACCAACCATCATCTCTCGTGATGGTCGCAAGATGAGTGGAGCCGCATCTGCCGAACAACTGAAAGCGTGGTTGTCAGCAGGAAAATAGAGATGGCGCTTTGATGCGCTGAAAGAGAAATTTAACACCTCACGAGGAAGCCATGCGCGAAGATCGTAAGGCGGATGAACTCCGCCCTGTTACTATTGATACAACCTTTAACCGTTATGCCGAGGGCTCGGCACTGATCAGTTTCGGCCATACACGCGTGCTCTGTACTGCCAGTGTCGAAGAGAAGCAGCCGCCTTTTCTGAGGGGTACGGATAAGGGGTGGGTTACATCCGAGTACGGGATGTTGCCCAGAGCCACCCATACCCGAGGCGGCCGGGAAGCCTCCCGTGGCAAGCAGGGTGGCCGTACGGTCGAGATTCAACGCCTGATCGGCCGTTCACTCCGGGCTGTTGTTGACCTCGATATGCTCGGCCCGCGTTCAATCAGCCTGGATTGCGATGTGCTGCAGGCTGATGGTGGCACGAGAACCGCAGCCATTACCGGTGCATGGGTGGCACTAAGACGAGCCGTCAACACACTGCTGGTCAGTGGCGCACTGGAGCAGGACCCGGTTATCGGCCAGGTGGCAGCGGTCAGTTGCGGTTTTGTAGAGGGGCAGGGGCTTCTGGACCTTCAGTATTCCGAGGATTCCAATGCCCAGATGGATGGAGGGCCAGGGAACAACCAGAAAAGAAGGGAACAGATTTGTTAAATGGATAGGCATACTCTGCCAATTTGCTTGAAGTTTGTCAAAAAGAATAGGTCCTTTGTGGGG
>JBNKZS010000028.1:0-28153 GCA_050301755.1 Mariprofundaceae bacterium | reverse complement strand
AGACACACAATACCCCCCTCCTCGTGACAACATATTCAAGGACTCTCTTACCACCAGTTCGGCAGGCGTACTGAATCCACTCCCTTTCCCTTTGGGTGCACCCGATATATCACGGAAGCCGGTTGGAGAAGGCCCCGGCGCAAGGGTGACAACACTGACTTTGCCAGCAATCTCGGCCCGCAGTGCCTCACTCCAGTAAGTCAGCCCCGCTTTGGCCGAGGCGTAGGTACTCATATAAGGCAGTGGCGTCTCTCCAGCCAGTGAAGAGACATTAATGACAAAACCGTTGTTACGAATCAGCTCGGGCAGAAGTGCATGGGTGATCGAAACCGGTGCAACAAGATCCGCTCTCAGAACATCCAGTTGCGCCACACTCTCACACAACTCGAACTTACCCCAGATGCCAAAACCTGCATTATTCACCAGACCGATAATTTTTCCTTCAGCCTGCACCGAATCGATAAAAGATTCCACGCTCTTTCTTTGAGACAGATCGGCAACCAGGCAACGATGGCGATCCGGATATTTCAGGCCATCGAGGGTCAGTTGCAGGCGGGCTGCATCCCTGCCGTGCAGAATAAGATGGGCACCTTTGGCTTCGAGCTGTCGGGCAAATTCATAACCAAAGCCACCGGAGGCACCTGTAATAAGAGTAAACCCTTCATCCATTACCAGATTCCCATGATTCATTTCATGAAGACCGTGTGATCGGGTGCATCACCCGTTTACGAGCAGAAAACGATGCGACTTCCTTCACGCCACACATCTCCAGCATAGCCAGGCAACTCTCCATGGCGTGCCCTACTTCACCCGGGGCATGGGCGTCGGAACCAAAACTGATGGGAATGTTGAGCTCGGCCGCCCGGGCAATGATACGGGCATGCGGATAAACCTCGGCAACCGGCTTGCGAAGCCCGGCTGAACTTACTTCAAGTGCCGCATCGGCCTCTTTAACCGCCTGTAGCATACCCTCTTCAGCATCAGCCACTCGCCGGCTATCAAGAGCAGGACGGTGGCCGAATTTCTTAATCAGATCGGGATGGCCAATAATATCAAAAAGCCCGGACCTGGCTGAACTGGCCACCAGGTCGTAGTAATCACAATAGGCATCCTCAACATCACGCACATCCCATTCACTCATATCATCGGGATTATCGAAACCCCACTTGTCAGAGAGTTCGCCAAGGTAGTGAACGGAGCCGATCACATAATCCCAGGGGTATGCCTCAAGCATCTCTTTTACATAGTCTTCAGTACCCGGAAAATAGTCTGCTTCCAGCCCCAGTTTCACTTCAAGGCGTCCGGCGAAATGAAGAGCGGTCTCCTTCACCTCCCGGACATAGCTGTCCAGCTCACGCCTTTCCATGCGCCATTCGTCAAACTGGTCAGGCATCGGCGAATGATCCGACATGCCGATCTCATGCAGGCCGACAAGCAGCGCCGCTTCGGCATACTCTTTGACAGCACCTGTTGCATGATTACAACGAGGCGTGTGCATATGATAGTCCGGTACCGGGTGATAACGCATCCGCCAAGACTAGCACCTCAAATGTAGCTCGGTAAGCCACCAGCAGCTTCAATATAAAAAAGTGAAAAAAGATGTTTGACAGCGCCGAATAATTCAAGACACTTCGCGGCCTTTCGATGCGCCTATAGCTCAGTTGGTAGAGTAGCGGACTTTTAATCCGTGGGTCCTAGGTTCGAGTCCTAGTGGGCGCACCATATATTGAGAAACAGAGACTTTAACCGGTTGACGTATCTCAAGGTTGACGCGGCAACATAAGAACATATGCTTCGCCGCGTTCGTCCGGGTCCCCATCGTCTAGTCGGCCTAGGACACCGCCCTTTCACGGCGGCAACAGGGGTTCGAATCCCCTTGGGGACGCCACTAAAAAAAAAAGCTCTCAACATTGGTTGGGAGCTTTTTTTGTTTCAGCGTCATTTCAACTTCTCAAACCTGTTATATTTTTGGTGGCTTAACTTTCGGCGTATTGACTTTCGGCGTATTGACTTTCGGCGTATTGACTTTCGGCGCATTGACTTTCGGCGCATTGACTTTCGGCGCATTGACTTTCGGCGCATTGACTTTCGGCGCATTGACTTTCGGCGCATTGACCTTCGGCGCATTGGTTCGATCTGCTTTTACACCCGTGCCCACAGTTCCTGAATGAGGTTTCCCAGCAAACTTCGACGTTCCGGCAACAGGTTTTCCTGTAGAGGGTTCAAATGGAGCATCCATTGATGCGATCTCTTTTGGAGTGACTTTGCGGACAGCCACCTCTCCATTGGAGATGATTTGGGCAAGCTGCCCCGGCTTCATGACAAAGCCCTTCTCTTTTACAGTGGCGGCAACAATCTGGCCGGAACGAAGAAGTATCTGAGTCGGTGCTGTCCCCATTGGCTCAACAACGGTAAAATCTGTTCCTGTCACCTCAATCCTGGCTGACTTAGTCTGCACGGTGAAGCTAGCATCCAGCCCCTCTACCTTCTGAACAACAAAACGAACCCTGCCCCTCAGCGCATTAAATCCACCCGATATCCGGTAACCATATTTGGTAACGTAGTGTTCGACACCCACCTGACTATTGCCGGCAACAAACAGTGCACTGCCGTCATCCAACAGGAGTTTTACACGGCCTGAATCGGCGGTCACAATGGTATCCAGAGGAAATACAGCTTCGCCAAGCCCCAGCGCCCGGTGCTCTCCATTACGAACAACAAAGACGGTACCGTGAACAATCTCGGTTTTGGCCACTGATACTGAAGAAGAAATCGCCTCACCCGGAAGGACAAATGATGCCATACCAATCATTAGAACCAGACATAATCTTTTCATTTCGGACCTCTTCCTTAAGGAGTAAGTTAGTGTCCTACATCACAGGTTTATTTTTTGTGACCTGGATCACAAAAGCAAGTATTAAAAGCATATTGATTGGTAGCTGATCCAGCTTTTAATATCAAACCAATCTGCTATTGTTCAACTATCGTTACATAAATGAACCATGGGGATGGGGAAATGCATAAGATTAAAGTCTATCCGGAATTATCACTGGTCGTTACCGTGTTTTCAGGCTCGATATCCATTGAAGAGATCAAAGCGGCCAATCTGGAAATCGCCAGAAACCCTGATTTCAACAAATACTTTGATGGCGTCAGCGACTTCAGATCTGCTCAAGCATGCTTCACAGAACATGAGTTGTTTGAATTCAGGAGTTCTGCCATAAGGAGCGATTTCACACGTGGTGTCTGGTGTATTCTAACCAGCAGCCCGCTTGAAACTGCCATGTCGATGATCTTCGCCAATAAGATGCAGAAATACATCGTCAAGATATTCAGCACGGTAGAAGCGGCATCTACGTACCTTCAAAAAGATCTTCAGCCTATGCTGAATCAATCACCGTCCAGCGCAGGTCGGCCTCTCAACTCGCGCATCTGACGATCCACCACCTCCAGCATCTGATAACCTGTTCTCACCTCATCAGGATTAGAGGACTGCACCATCAGACTGCCGCATTCGTAAAGTTTCCCGAGCACTTCGGCATCATCTGCAATGTCATCCAGGTTAATGACCAGCTGCTGTTTCATTTCCATATTCACATAGTAGCACAAAGTAGAATGATTCCAGCTCAAAAAAGCTATTCAGAAGCAGTGGAGAATTCTCTTCGATTTCGTTATATTGCGCCGCCGCCGCTATTGCTGCGGCACTTTTTTCGAGGGTAACCGCAGCACCCCGCATGGATATATGCACTGCACTAACCCTATGTTTTCAAAGAGTTTGAGGTAATTTATGAGCCAATTGATGAACCAGCTGTCCCTGCCGCTGTCCGCACCCAAGAAGCAAGGCCTTTATGACCCGGCTAATGAACACGATGCCTGCGGTGTTGGTTTTGTCGCTCATATCAAGAACCAGAAAAGTCATGACATTGTCGAAAAAGGCCTCGAAATCCTTAACCGCCTGACGCACCGCGGTGCCGCCGGTGCAGACCCTCGCGAAGGTGACGGAGCAGGCATTCTGATCCAGATTCCTGATGCTTTTTTCCGTGCTGTCACTCCGGATCTGGGCTTTGACCTGCCTGCAGCCGGTGAATATGCAGTTGGCATGGTCTTCATGCCGCAAAATGAAGAGCATCGAAAGGCATCTGAGGCCATTGTTGAAAAAACAATCACAGATGAGGGTCAGGTGTTCCTCGGCTGGCGTGACGTGCCTGTTGATGTCGTCCGGGCTGATCTGCCGGAAAGCGTATTGATATGCCAGCCAGTCATCCGTCAGGTTTTTATCGGTCGCGGTGACAACTGTGCCGATCAGGACGCCTTTGAACGCAAACTCTATATCTTGCGCCGTACAGCTAAAAACGCTGTCGATGCACTTGGTTATAAGGATGAAGCCAATTTTTACTTTGTCTCCATGTCCAGCCGCACCATCGTCTACAAGGGTATGTTCCACTCCCATCAGGTAGGCGCCTATTACGATGACCTGCGTGATGCACGCATGACTTCGGCGCTGGCACTTGTCCACCAGCGCTTCTCCACCAACACCTTCCCGGCATGGGAACTGGCTCACCCCTTCCGAATGATTGCCCATAACGGCGAAATCAACACGGTGCGCGGCAACATCAACTGGATGAATGCCCGTCGCCACTCGATGAAGTCCGAACTTCTCGGTGATGACCTCGACAGAATTTGGCCGATCATTGGAGAAGGTCAGTCCGACACGGCATGTTTCGATAACGCACTGGAACTGTTGGTCATGGGCGGTTATTCGCTGGCACATGCCGCCATGCTGCTGATTCCTGAAGCATGGTCCGGAAACAGTCTGATGGATGAGAAGCGCAAGGCTTTTTACGAATATCATGCGGCACTCATGGAGCCTTGGGATGGCCCGGCTGCTGTTGCCTTTACCGATGGACGCCAGATTGGTGCAACGCTGGATCGTAACGGCCTGCGTCCTGCACGCTATCTGGTTACCGATGATGATCTCGTGGTTATGGCCTCTGAAATGGGTGTGCTCGACATCCCTGAAGAGAAGATCGTCAAGAAGTGGCGTCTGCAGCCTGGCAAGATGTTCCTGATCGATCTTGAAGCCGGTAAAATCATTCGCGGTACCGAGATGAAGGCACAGCTGGCCGACATGAAGCCTTACCAGAAGATTCTGGCTGAAACGCAGATTCATCTGGAGTCGCTGCCTGAAGAGGTTGCACCGATGGCTCCCGAGCGCGATACCCTGCTCGACAAGCAGCAGGCATTCGGCTATTCGCAGGAGGACCTGAAATTCCTGATGACGCCGATGGCGATTTCCGGACAGGAAGCGATCGGCTCCATGGGTAACGACTCGCCACTGGCAGTCCTCTCCAACCGTTCCAAGCAGCTATCCAACTACTTCCGTCAGCTGTTTGCACAGGTAACCAATCCGCCGATCGACCCGATCCGTGAAGAGATGGTGATGAGCCTGACCTCTATTATCGGCCCGCGCCCCAACCTGCTCGGCCTTGACTCTGCAGAACCCCAGATGCGTCTGGAGGTCAAGCAGCCGATCCTGAGCAATATCGACCTTGAGAAGCTGCGTCTGATCGAGCGTTATACCGATGGAAAATTCCGTACCACCACGCTCTCCATGTGCTATGCAGCCGATCTGGGTGCGGCGGGCATGGAAGCTGCTCTGACCAATCTTTGTGAAGCAGCTGTAAAAGCCGTGAATGAGCATTGCAACATTGTCATCCTTTCCGACCGGGAGGTGGATGCCGATCACATTGCAATTCCTGCACTGCTGGCCACCTCTGCCGTGCATCAGCACCTGATCAACAAGGGACTGCGTACCGAAACTGGCCTGGTCATCGAGACAGGTAGCGCCCGTGAAGTTCACCACTTCGCCACGCTGGCAGGCTTCGGTGCCGAGGCCATCAACCCATATATCGCCTTCGAAACCCTTTATGACCTTCAGCGTAGCGGCCAGTTGCCGGATGACCTGAGCCTTGAAGAGGTGAAGACGCGCTATATCAAGGCGATCGGCAAAGGCCTCTACAAGGTGATGTCCAAGATGGGCATCTCCACCTACCAATCCTACTGTGGCGCTCAGATTTTCGAGGCTATCGGCCTCTCATCAGAGTTCGTGAAGAAGTACTTCACCGGCACTGCCACCCAGATTGAGGGTGTCGGCCTGAATGAAGTGGCTGAAGAGGCGCTTCGCCTTCATCGCGCCGCTTATGGCAGTGCCCAGATCTACAAGAATGCTTTGGATGTTGGCGGCGAATATGCCTGGCGTGTTCGTGGTGAAGAGCACGTGCTCGGCCCGGACTCGATTGCCAAACTTCAACATGCGGTGCGTAGCGATAACTACGCCATGTACAAAGAGTATGCTGAACAGATCAATGATCAGAGTGGTCGCCTGAAGACCCTGCGCGGTCTATTCAAGTTCAAAGGCGGCGCACCGATCTCTATCGACGAAGTAGAACCTGCCACCTCCATCGTCAAGCGCTTCGCCACCGGTGCGATGTCGTTCGGCTCCATCTCTCATGAGGCGCATTCGACACTGGCGATTGCCATGAATCGTCTGGGTGGTAAATCCAACACCGGCGAAGGCGGCGAAGAGCCTGAGCGCTTCACTCCGATGGAAAACGGTGACTCCATGCGCTCTGCCATCAAGCAGGTGGCCTCAGGTCGCTTCGGTGTCACCACTGAGTACCTGGCCAATGCCGATCAGATTCAGATCAAGATGGCCCAGGGTGCCAAGCCGGGCGAAGGCGGACAGCTGCCCGGTCACAAGGTGGATCAGCGTATCGGCCGTGTTCGTCACTCGACTCCGGGTGTCGGCTTGATCTCCCCGCCACCGCATCATGACATCTATTCGATTGAAGATCTGGCCCAGCTGATTTTCGATCTGAAGAACACTAATACCGATGCCGACATCTCCGTGAAGCTGGTATCTGAAATCGGTGTCGGCACCGTTGCTGCCGGCGTGGTCAAGGCTCATGCCGACCATGTTGTGATCGCCGGCCATGATGGTGGTACCGGTGCATCGCCGCTCACCTCGATCAAGCATGCAGGCTCCCCGTGGGAACTGGGCCTGGCTGAAACCCAGCAAACACTGGTGCTCAACCGCCTGCGTGGTCGTACCCGTCTGCAGGCCGACGGCCAGATGCGTACCGGTCGCGATGTCGTCATTGCCGGTCTTCTCGGCGCAGATGAAATCGCATTCGGCACCATCGCACTGGTTGCCGAAGGCTGCATCATGATGCGCAAGTGCCACCTCAACACCTGCCCTGTCGGCGTGGCAACGCAGGACCCTGAACTGCGCGCCAAATTCGTCGGCAAACCTGAGGATGTCGTCAACTTCTTCATGTTCGTGGCCGAAGAGGCGCGCGAGATCATGGCTGAGCTCGGTTTCCGTACATTTGACGAGTTGATCGGCCGTGCCGACATGCTGGATACCGATGATGCTGTTCGCCACTGGAAATCAGAAGGTCTCGACCTGTCTCCGATGTTCCATCAGGTGACCGGCGTTGAATCGGCGATTCGTCATTGCGAAACACAGGATCACGGTCTGGATACTTTGATCGACAACAAGTTGATTGCAGAGGCCGCTCCGGCGCTGGAAAGCAAGACTCCTGTTGTCATCAATACCGATATCTGCAACGTCGACCGCAGCTTCGGCACCATGCTCTCCGGCAAGGTAGCCAGGAAGTACGGTCATGCAGGACTGCCGGAAGACTCCATCGTCATCAAGGCGAAGGGTACGGCCGGACAGTCACTCGGTGCATGGCTGGCACGTGGTATCACCATCGACCTGGCCGGTGAAGGCAACGACTACGTCGGCAAGGGCCTCTCCGGCGGTCGCATTGCCATCTATCCGCCGAAAGAGAGCAACCTTAAATCCGATGAGAACATCATCGTCGGAAACACGGTCCTCTTCGGTGCCATTGCCGGTGAGTGCTACTTTAACGGTGTCGGCGGCGAACGTTTTGCCGTCCGTAACTCAGGTGCCACGGCTGTCGTTGAGGGCGTGGGCGACCACGGTTGTGAATACATGACCGGTGGTACGGTTGTTGTTCTCGGCGAAACCGGCCGTAACTTCGCCGCAGGCATGTCAGGCGGTATCGCCTACGTGCTGGATGAGGCCGGCGATTTCGAGAACCGCTGCAATATGGCACAGGTTGAACTGGAACCGATTGCCTCGGAAGCAGCAGCCTTGGAAGCGTTTGATCATCAGGGCCCTGATCTTGAAACGCATGGCCGTGTCGATATCAAGCACACCCTGTCGCAGAATGATCAGAAGATTCTCCGCACCCTGATTGAGCGCCATGTGCACTACACCAACTCAACGCGCGGCAAGATGATTCTTGAGAACTGGGACAACTACCTGCCGAAATTCACCAAAGTGATGCCGGTTGATTATAAACGAGCACTGGCCGAAATGGAGTCAGAGATGAAAGCCTCAGCAGGTAAGGAGCATGCAAATGGGTAAGCCAACCGGATTCAAGGAATTCTCACGTGAAAACCTGAGCTACGCTCCGGTTGCGGATCGTCTCACGCACTACAATGAGTTTTCGAAGCTACCTGATGATATGAGCAAGCAGGGTGCCCGCTGCATGGATTGCGGTGTCCCCTTCTGCCATAACGGCTGCCCGATCAACAATATCATTCCGGACTGGAACGATTGCGTCTATCACGGCAAATGGCGTGAAGCGCTGGATATCCTCCACTCCACCAACAACTTCCCGGAATTTACCGGCCGCATCTGCCCTGCTCCGTGCGAAGAGGCTTGCACCGTCAACCTGATCGGCGATGCCATCTCGATCAAAAACATCGAGCTATCCATCGTTGAGAAGGGTTGGGAAGAGGACTGGATTGCTCCACAGCCTGCGGAACACAAATCGGGCAAGAAGGTGGCCATTGTCGGATCCGGCCCGTCTGGCCTTGCCTGCGCACAGCAGCTGGCACGTGCTGGACATGATGTCGTCGTGTTTGAAAAGGCGAACCGTGTCGGTGGCCTGATGCGCTACGGCATTCCGAACTTCAAGTTCGAGAAGCATATTATCGACCGTCGTATCGCTCAGATGCGCGGTGAGGGCGTCGATTTCCGTATCAACACCCATGTCGGCGTCGACATCTCTACCAAGGAGCTGCTGGCTGAATATGATGCCGTGGTCCTGGCCGGCGGTGCCGAGAAGCCTCGCGATCTTCCGATCGAAGGTCGTGACGAACTCTCCGGCATCCACTTCGCCATGGAGCTGCTGACCAAGAACACCAGACGCGTACTCGGTGATGAGATTCCTGAAGAGGAGTTCATCTCCGCCAAGGACAAGCATGTTGTCGTTATCGGCGGCGGCGATACCGGTTCCGACTGTATCGGCACCTCCAACCGTCACGGTGCGATCTCTGTTACCCAGATCGAGATCATGCCTGCCCCGCCGGAAAAGCCGAACAAGCTGATGACCTGGCCGAACTGGCCAATGAAGATGCGCACCTCCACCTCGCAGGAGGAGGGGTGCGAGCGCGATTTCGCCATCGCCACCAAACGCTTCGTCGGTGAAAACGGCAAGGTTACCGCTATTGAGTGTGCCCGCGTTGAGTGGAAACAGGAGAATGGTCAGTGGAACATGACCGAGATTCCGGGCAGCGAGTTCACGCTGAAAGCCGATCTCGTACTGCTGGCGATGGGCTTCGTCCACCCCGTACACGAGGGCATGATCGAAGAGCTGGGCGTCGATAAGGATCCTCGCGGCAATGTTGCAGCGAACACCAACGACTACCGCACCAGCATCGACAAGGTCTTTGCTGCCGGCGACATGCGCCGTGGTCAGTCGCTCGTCGTCTGGGCTATCCGTGAAGGCCGTCAGGCTGCCCGTGCAGTCGATGAGTACCTGATGGGCTCCTCCGACCTGCCGCGTTAAGTCGTAGCACCTCAAAACTAAAAAGGCCGCCCTGTGCGGCCTTTTTAGTTTGTATTTGCCTGTTCCCCCTCTCCCCTTTTTCATTCAGGTTTCGCCCATGAGCCGCGATGCCATCTACACCTCCGAGATTCACGCCAACGGATTCACCTTTGATGACAAGGTGGCCTCTGTCTTTGCTGACATGATCAGCCGTTCGGTGCCCGGTTACGGACAGACATTGCAGATGGTGGAGCTGCTGGCACACCAGTATGCGCAGAAGGGCTCAAACCTTTACGACCTCGGCTGCTCGCTCGGTGCAGCGACCATGGCTCTCTCTCGCGGCGCAATCGGAAAATCATGTAACGTCATCGGCGTGGACAACTCCGAAGCGATGGTCAGCCGCTGCCGCGAGATGCTGAAAGATGAACCCGTGCAGATTCTCTGCGGCGATGTGCTGGATACAAAGATCGAGCATGCATCGGTGGTGGTGCTCAACTTCGTCCTTCAGTTCATCCCGAAGGAGAAGCGACTTCAGCTGCTGCACAATATCCAGCAGGGATTGAAACCCGGCGGCGTGTTGATCCTCTCGGAGAAAATCGCTTTTGAGGATGAAGATGAAAACCGGCGACAGATCGAGCTGCATGAAGCGTTCAAACGGGCGCAGGGCTACTCTGAAATGGAGATCAGCCGTAAACGGACGGCACTGGAGAATGTGTTGATCCCCGAAACATTGAACACCCACCACGCGCGGCTCAGAGAGGCGGGCTTCTCGACCGCGAACACCTGGTTCCAGTGTTTCAACTTCGCCTCAATGATTGCGGTGAAATCATGACCTCGATGGAACTCTACCAGCAGGAGGAGCAGACACGGCTTCTCAGCGCACTGAACGAATCGATCCTGCTCCCCTTCCACAGCGAGCTGATGAAGCTGCATAAAAAGGGGTGGAAAAAGATTCTCAAGCATGGCGATCTGGATCGCTGGAGTAGCGGACTGCTGAACCTGCCGAACGTCACCCCCTCCTCCATCGACCTTAATTCGGATCTTGTCCGGATCGGCGAAGCCGACGACTGCTCCGAATCTCCGGAAGAGATCGAAGCGCTGCTGAAGAAAATGCACCCGTGGCGCAAAGGGCCGTTCAACATCTTCGGTGTCCATATCGATACCGAGTGGCACTCGGACTGGAAATGGACCCGTATCAAGGATCACATCGCCCCGCTTGAAGGCAGAACCATCCTCGATGTCGGCTGCGGCTCCGGCTATCACATGTGGCGCATGCTCGGAGCCGGTGCCAAACAGGTGATCGGCGTTGATCCGACACCGCTCTTCTCCATGCATTTCGCCACGGTGAAACGCTATATCCCGGATGCCAACGCCTTCATCCTGCCTGTCGGCATCGATGACATGCCGGAAGAGATGCGCTGTTTTGATTCGGTATTCTCCATGGGCATTCTCTATCACCGGAGATCGCCTCTGGATCATCTGATTCAGCTCAAGGAGCTACTGCGCCCCGGCGGCGAACTGGTGCTGGAAACGCTGGTGATCGAGGGCGATGAACATGCCTGCCTCATTCCTGAAGGCCGTTACGCCAAGATGCGCAATGTCTTCTTTATCCCGTCAGTAAAGATGCTTGAGATCTGGCTGAAACGATGTGGATTCTGCGATATTCGTTGTGTCGATGTGAATATCACATCACTGGAGGAGCAATGCTCCACCGACTGGATGCATTTTGAATCGCTGCCGGACTTCCTTGATCCTGATGACCGATCCAAAACGGTTGAGGGTTATCCTGCCCCTACCAGAGCCACCGTTATCGCAAACGTTACAGCTTAGCCTATCAAGACATTTCCCTCCGGAATCCCCGGGAAGTCGACCTGAAGACCCCTCCCATGAGCAGTTCGGTTGAGAGAGTGCCCCAGCCAAAAAAATGGGCCATGCTTTCGCATAGCCCATTCGAAACCGAAAAAATCGCGAATCAATCGGCCGTAAAAACGGTACCGACTCCCTCATCGGTGAAAATCTCCAGCAACAGGGCATGCGGCACTCTGCCATCAATAATATGCGCCCGGCTGACACCATGCTCGACGGCATCCAGACAGCAACCCACTTTTGGAATCATGCCACCGGCAATCGTGCCGTTGTCGATCCATGCTCTCGCCTCTTCAGCCGAGAGGCCGGAACGGAGTTTCTTATCATCATCAAGCACACCAGCCACATCTGTAAGCAGAACCAGCTTGGCAGCACCGAGTGCCTGGGCAACCGCACCAGCCACCAGATCAGCATTGATATTGTAGCTCTGGTTTTCAGCCTTGTTGTAGCCAACCGGTGCAATCACCGGTACGAAGCGATCATTCTCAAGAATCTCAAGGATATTAGTATTAATCGACCGTACCTGTCCGACATGGCCGATATCGATTATCTCCGGCACATCCAGTTCAGGGGCATTGCGTTTCACTTTCATCTTGTCGGCACAGATCAGGCCACCATCCTTACCGGAGAGACCAACCGCCTTGCCACCGGCCCGGTTGATATTGGCCACAATCTCCTTGTTAACCCTGCCAGCCAGTACCATCTCGACAATATCCATCGTTTCGGAGTCGGTCACCCGCATCCCTTCGATAAACTTCGCCTCCTTGCCAACCTGTGCCAGCACCTTACCGATCTGCGGACCGCCACCGTGAATCACCACCGGATTGATGCCCACCTGCTTGAGCAGTGTGATATCCATGGCAAAGCTCTCCTTGAGCTCCTCTTCCACCATGGCATTGCCGCCATATTTGATGACAATCGTCTGATCGGCAAATCGCTGCAGGTAAGGCAGCGCTTCAATGAGAATTTTTGCCCGTGATTCGGCATGCTTCATAATAAAACTCCCTAGCCCTCGGTCTGCTCTTTTGCCCGGCCCTTATCCGGCTCACAATCAAGTAGCATCTGCCAGAGATAGAGAGACCCGCAGACACCAGCCGTTGTACCGAGGCTCAGCAGTAGATAGTTATTATCGGGATTCGCCAACTGCCTTCCGACAGGAATAAACAGAAGAATCGCCGGCAGGAGCAGCGTAATCCGGGTCCACCGCACACTCTGCTTCAACAGTACCGATGCGGCACCGGGAACCGACATCAGAGCAAAAAGGCCCAGTGCGATCCAGTGATTTTCAAAAGCGACACTGCTTAGTCTGTCAAAAGCACCCGTGCTGTTTTGATCCAGCCTTGCTTCAAAGAGTGCAGCCACAACAAGCAATAGAGCACCCAGAACGGACCAGAGCAACCAGCCTAGCCAGTTTTTCTCCCGAACCAGATGATTCACCCATACACCGTTACCTAATACGTAGAGTAACGCGGCAAAAAAGACACCCCAAACTGCAAAATCAAACTGAACCACGATATAGCCCCTTATCAAACGAATATAAAAATTCGCTGCGAAAGATAACAGCATCATCCCTTTTGCAACACACCCTTCTAGTGCTGATTAATATTTAATCACTAATGGCTTTAATTTAATCACTATTTATCGATTAAAATCTATGCAAATAAACGTAACCAGTTGTTTTTATTGCATATATAAACTTTTGGCACGGGTGGCATCTTAGCTGCTAAATGAAGAAGCAATCGGATGTCATCATCGCATCCATCAAAAAAAGGAGATTATTAATTATGACTAAATCAATCATGAAACATACCGCAGCAGCTCTACTTGCTATGGGCATGATGGCTTCAGCCGCTCAAGCTGAAGATGTGGCTGTCAGTGGAGATATCGGTGTTTACAGCCAGTACGTCTGGCGCGGTGTAGAGCAGACGGTTAACTCAACTGCTGTACAGGGGGACCTCGGCGTCTCTATGGGAGGTCTGTCAGCAGGCGTATGGTTCTCAAACACCTATCCTGCAGGTGCGCCTCAGTACGCGGGTAAAGATGTCGTTGAATTCGACTGGACCCTGGATTATTCGGGTGACATCGGCGACACAGGACTGGGCTACTCAGTCGGCGGTATCGCATATACCTACCTGTACGATTCAGCCTCCAACTTCCCCGAGCTGTATGCAGGCCTATCTTTCGGCCCGGCGTCTCTGACGGCCTACTACACTGTCTCAGACAGCCAGAGCAAGGCGTACCTGGCCGGTGATATGTGGATCGATCTTGGCGCAGGAACTTCCGTAGCCGGTTTCGATGTTTCAGGCACCGTCTCATATGCCATCTGGAAGAACGATGTGACTAACCGTCCTGTCGGTGCGGTCGACACATTCAAGGATGGCCTGAGTCTGGCAAGCCTTTCTGTGAGCAAAGACGTTGATGTCGCCGGTGTAACCATGACTCCATCCCTGACCTACACCTACCCGCTGGCCAAAAAAATGGCTGATGGCGAACGCTATATCTATGGCGTGGCTGTAAAGCCTGAAGTCATCGCAGGCGTGAACTTCAGCTACTGATCAAACTGTCGGGGGCAGCTGCAACTGCCCCCGTCCCAAGATAAAAAGGAATAAACTCAGGAGGAGCAATAATGAAAATGATTCGTGCCATTATCAAGCCATTCAGACTCGATGATGTAAAAGACGCCCTGCTGGCACTCGATGTTACCGGACTGACTGTTACAGAGGTTCGCGGACATGGTCGCCAGAAAGGACACACCGAACTCTACCGCGGCGCAGAGTACAACGTTGATTTCGTACCCAAGACTGAAATCAGCGTGGCTGTAACCGCAGACCGGGTCGACGCCATTGTCGACGCCATCAAAGAGGCCGCCAACAGCGGCAAAATCGGCGATGGGAAAATCTTTGTCAGTGATATCGAACGTGTCATCCGTATTCGTACGGGTGAAGAAAACGTCGATGCACTCAGCTAATAAAGGAGGAATTTAACAATGGAACAAGTTACCGGAGATATCCTCCAAGTAAAATACGCACTGGACACCTTCTACTTTCTGGTGATGGGAGCCTTTGTCATGTGGATGGCGGCCGGCTTCTCGATGCTGGAAGCAGGCCTTGTCCGCTCCAAGAACACGGCCGAGATTCTGACTAAGAATATCGTCCTCTATTCGATAGCATGTGTCATGTACATGCTCGTTGGTTACAACATCATGTATGGTGATGCTGTATCTTCCATCATCCCCGGCATCAGCTTTGGACTCGGTGGTGACAATGAAGCAGCTGCAGTGCTGGCGGGTGGCGAAGATGCCCCCTACTACTCCAACCTGTCAGACTTCTTCTTCCAGGTTGTGTTCGTCGCAACCGCCATGTCCATCGTATCGGGTGCAGTTGCTGAACGCATGAAGCTCTGGGCCTTCTTCGTATTTGCCATCCTGCTGACCGGTTTCATCTACCCTGTACAGGGCATGTGGAAATGGGGCGGCGGCTTCCTTGACGGTGCAGGCTTCCTCGACTTTGCCGGCTCCGGCGTGGTCCACATGACCGGTGCTGCGGCAGCCCTGGCAGGTGTACTACTTCTCGGCGCACGTAAGGGCAAGTACGGCAAGGATGGTTCGATCAACGCTATCCCGGGCGCAAACATGCCACTGGCGACTCTCGGTACCTTCATCCTCTGGATGGGCTGGTTCGGTTTCAACGGCGGTTCGGAACTGAAAGTGTCTGATGTGGCCGAGGCTAATGCTACAGCTATGGTATTCGTAAACACCAATATGGCGGCAGCCGGTGGTGTGGTTGCAGCGCTGTTGCTGGCCAGAATCTGGTTTGGTAAAGCGGATCTGACCATGGCCCTGAACGGTGCACTGGCAGGCCTGGTATCCATTACAGCTGAGCCGCTTACGCCGTCCCCTGAATTGGCAACCCTGATCGGTGCAATTGGTGGTGTGCTGGTAGTGGTGTCCATTGTCTTTATGGATCGCCTGTTCAAACTCGATGATCCGGTTGGTGCGATTTCTGTGCACGGCGTGGTTGGTATCTGGGGCTTGCTGGCTGTATGCCTGTCAAATCCAGACGCAACACTGAGCGCCCAGCTTCTCGGTATCGGCGTGATATTCGCATGGGTATTCATTACCAGCTTCATTGTCTGGTTTGCAGTGAAAGCCATCATGGGAATCCGCGTCTCCGAAGAAGAGGAGTACGAAGGATTGGATATCGGCGAATGCGGACTTGAGGCCTACCCCGAGTTCACACAGTCGAGATCTTAAAGGCTCTGAAGCGATAATCCACAACACCCATCCATCCGTGGATTATCGTTGCAGGAATGGGAGGCAGGAGAAATCTTGCCTCCCAATACTGATTTCAGAGCAAGGGTAAGCATTACCCACTATGATGAATGATACGGAAACACTGAATTCAACACTGTTTCCCCAAGGAGTTACAATGTCCAAATCACTGCTGCTTCATTCACTTTCACTGAAAGACCGTATTCTCGAGCCCAATAAACTCCCCCTGAACGGGCAGGTATGGGCCTATAACAAGGAGCACTGCAGTAAAGAGGAGTTTGTCGGCAACTGTATTACCATGCTCAGCCTTCTCGGCATGCAGAATGCCAGTATCCACTGGAAAGAGGATATTCTCGCCTTTGATACACAGTGGGAGAACCGCACCTACACCATCGTCATATCCCTAAAGGACGATTCACTTGCCTCCGAGCATTACTATTTCCTCGGCATCTGGGAGTGCCCCGATAACGAAAACGCCAAGAAGCACCGCTTCGCCGCCACCAAGCCGTGGGAAGATGAAGATCTGCTCAAGCCGGATATCTCGTACTCAGTCACCGTGTCGAGTGAACCGCTACAGATTCCCGAGATCAGAAAACAGTTGGGCAGTGAACTGTTCGGACAGAGCATTTACGGCGGCGACTACTATCTTTGCGGCACCACCTATCCGGGTGCAAACCTTTCCGGAAAATTCGTCATCACGCCACTGGAGAACCGTTTCAACCACGCCCGCCATGACATCAAACATGCGCTCTACTCGCTGCGCAACCTGATGGCATTGATGGGCAAAGCGATCGAGATTCATGACAACATATTGGATGATAACAAGTTTGCCAGCCTGAAGGAGAATCAGTCCAGCCTGTCAAAAAGCACTGTTGCGACATCTCTCTCACCCGGCATCTGCGGCTCCCTGGCCTGCAGCTATGGCGAGAGCCTGCTTCAAGCATGTTATCTTCTTGATGATTACGACAGCAACAGGAAAGCGTTAATCAGTACCGAGCTTCTGTTTGACGCCATCATCACCGAACTGGCAGCAGAAGACAGTGGAGCCTTCCGCCCGCTGTTTCATCGCATGCGGCTGCCATTCAAGCATGCTATCACGCTGCTGAATGAACACAGCGATGCAACCACCCGTATCGAAAAACAGATTCAGATTCTGCAGCAGACACTGCATTCACGCATGCTTGCCGATCAGCTTCTGATGATGGAATCGTGGACAGGAAAGTGTAAGGAGGAGTAAATGTTGAACAACCATAAAATGACCATTGATGAAATGGTGGCAAGGCATAGCCTAGCCAGCACATCAAAACCGAAGGAGTAACACCGTGAAAAAAGTAACAGCAATTATCAAACCATTTAAGCTGGATGACGTAAAAGACGCCCTGCTCGACCTCAATATTACCGGCATGACTGTGGCTGAAGTACGTGGCCATGGACGCCAGAAAGGCCACACCGAACTCTACCGTGGTGCCGAATATAACGTCGACTTCATTCCGAAAACCGAACTGTCGGTGGTCATCCCCGACGATCAGGTAGACGAGGTTGTTGAGGCAATCCGTAACGCTGCCAATAGCGGAAAAATCGGTGACGGCAAGATCTTCGTCTCCCCTATTGAACGTGTCATCCGCATTCGCACAGGCGAAGAGAATGACGAGGCACTCTCTTAAACAAACAAATAAATTATTTAAAAGGACAGGTTAAATGAATACCGCAGGTTTTGATGTTTTCTTTCTGACCATGGGCGCAGCCATGGTTCTGGCAATGCACGCAGGCTTTGCCTTTCTCGAAGTAGGTACCGTTCGTAAAAAGAATCAGGTGAATGCACTGATCCGTGTGATCACCGATTTCGGTTTTTCGACGGTCGCCTATTTCTTTATCGGATTTGCCGTGGCCTACGGCATCAACTTTTTCGCTCCGGTCTCGGAGCTTAACAATATCGGAGGGGCCTCAAACGGCTATGAGATGGTTCACTTCTTTTTCCTTCTCACCTTCGCCGCAGCCATTCCGGCCATTATCTCGGGGGGCGTGACCGAGCGCATACGCTTCTGGCCCAACGCCCTGGCCACCGTGCTACTGGTCGCGTTCATCTACCCTTTCTTCGAAGGGATGGTCTGGGGTGGAAACTTCGGTTTTCAGGCGTGGCTGAACAGCACGTTCGGTGCCGAATTCCACGACTTTGCCGGTTCCGTCGTCGTCCACGCCATGGGCGGCTTCCTGGCACTCGGTGCCGTCTTCATCCTCGGAGCACGAAAGGGGCGCTACACCCGTGACGGGCGGGTCAATGCCATCCTGCCATCCAACATCCCGTTCCTGGCACTGGGCTCATGGATCCTCTGTGTCGGCTGGTTCGGTTTCAACGTCATGAGCGCAGGCAATGCCGAAGGCGCATCCGGCCTGGTTGCCATCAACTCGTTGCTGGCCATGGTCGGCGGCCTGTTGGCAGCCCTCGTTGCCGGCAGGAACGACCCCGGCTTCGTCCATAACGGTGCGTTGGCCGGCCTGGTCGCCATCTGTGCGGGCTCCGACATCGTCCATCCGATCGGCGCACTCGTTATCGGTGTCATCGCCGGTGCGGGCTTTGTATACGGTTTCCAGATCATCCAGAACAAGTTAAGGCTGGATGATGTGCTCGGTGTCATTCCCCTGCATGGTGGCGCCGGTCTCTGGGGCGGTATTGCAGCGGGCATCTTCGGTTCCACGGCACTGGGAGGTGCCGGCGGCGTCACCTTCATGTCCCAGCTTGTCGGAACAATTACCGGTGTTGCCATTGCCATTGCCGGTGGCTTTATTGTTTACGGCCTGATCAAGAGCACACTCGGCATTCGCCTCTCTGAAGAGGATGAGTACATGGGCGCTGACCTTGCCATTCACCATGTCAGCTCAACGCCGGAAGAGGATATGGGCGCGTAGAATCCGTTCCACATCTTCCACTCCATCAAAAAAAGGCGCGGTTAATCCGCGCCTTTTTTTGATTTCAGCAGATAAGAAACCGATAGGTCCGCATAGCATATTCATGCGATATACATTCGTGCACTTGAAAGTACTGTGATTGCATGGAATTTCATATTATTGATGATCTCCCGTATGTCGGAGAAATAATCACCGAAACACTGGAGATGGAGGGTTACACCACCAAGCTTTTTTCGTGTCCCGCCGAATATATTGCATTCAGCAGGAGTAAAACATTCCTACCACCCGCAGCCATTTTTACCGATATCAAAATGCCTAAAATGAGCGGTTTTGAATTGATTGATGTACTGCACAGCCATTTTCCAAACCAAAAGTTCGTGATCGTTTCAGCCACTCCGGCCATGAACCATCCAGCCATGGAGAAAGTATCTGCCTTCCTTCACAAACCGATAAACTTGGAAATACTTGTCGAAACGGCTGCTTCGTTAGCATCTGCTCATGCAGCCTTGCCCGATCGAGCGAAAAACGCCGAACAGTTCACCTTATATCAAGCTTATCAATCAAGCCTTGAGTTTTAAAACCTTACTCTTTTCTGATTCCTGTCAGTTTCCATAGTTCGGCCAGCTCCTGTCTCAGATGCAGAACCTCCTGCTCGAGTTGGGCAATGCGATCATCCTGATTGCCCGACACCTTACTTCCGCCCGTGCTGCCACCAACGCCTTTACTCAGTGCTTCGACATCCGGTTCACCGCAAAGCAGGTGCATATACCGGTCTTCACGCTGGCCCGAGGCCCTCAGCAGTTTAACCACCAGAGGCTCATCGCGCTCGATCAGACCCTGAACCAAGCCCTGCAGCTCTTCGCCCTCATCGAAGGTCACCATGCGCCCGGTATTGATGCGGATCTCGTTGAGCGTCAGTGCACCACGCAGCATCAGCACACAGATAATGGCCCGCTCTTTAGCGGAAAGGCCGAGGCTGCGTGAAAGGTGCTGTTCGAACTTGTCGGCCCTGCCATCCATGCGGGCCGTCACCAGCCCCCTGCCGCGCAGAGCGTTGACCACGCCACCGACCTGACTTGGTGTCAGGTTCATGACCGGCACCCGGCTGCTCTTCTGATTGCAGGCCGTAACCAGACCATTGAGGGTCAACGGATAGTAGTCGGGCGTCGTCATCTGCTTCTCCATCAGACAACCGAGCACGCGCGACTCAAGATCGCTCAGCATTGCATCACTGTTCGCCGTCTCACTCATATCAGCCCCCTACTTCTTTCGCTTTGATCTCTTCTTTTTGCCTTCGCCTGAGAGCCACTTGTCGTGTTCGGCCACCAGAGCCTGCAGACTATCCTTCACCCTTTCAGGCGCAGCGACGGTTTGCGCATAGGCATTCTTGCTGAGTTTCATCACCTCGATCGGCTTGCCCAGAAATGCCTCGATCTCGGCAAGCAGATCGCGCTCCTCCTGAGCGCAGAATGAGATGGCGGCACCCCGCTTCACCCCGCGGCCGGTTCGCCCGACCCGGTGCACATAGTTCTCGCACTTCTCCGGCAGGTCATAGTTGATGACAAAGTTCACATCCGGCACATCGATACCGCGGGCACTGACATCGGTGGCAATGAGGATATTGCAGCTGCCATCACGGAACTGCTGCATCGCACGGGCACGCTGCTCCTGATCCTTCTCACCATGAATAAAGAGCGCATCGATACCAACCCTCGTCATCGCCCTGGCAACCCGCTCGGCACGCACCCGGGTGCGCACAAAGACGATCATCCGGCTCTCAGGGTTCTCGCGGATGAAATCCTCCAGCGCAACGCGCTTGTCATCCATCTCCACATAGGTGACAAAGTGGGAGACATTCTTGGAAACCGGATCCTTGGGTGAAATCTGGATGCGGATGGCGGCACTCTTTACCTGCGAATAGGCGAGCTTCCTGATCTCATCGTTGAAGGTGGCAGAAAAGAAGAGGGTCTGATGGCGCTGTGTCAGCATCTTCTTGATGTATTTGATATCCTCGATGAAGCCGAGATCGAGCATATGGTCCGCCTCATCGAGCACCAGCGTGTTAACCGCATTGATTCTGAGCTCGCCCTGATTGATCAGATCGAACATGCGGCCGGGTGTGGCAATGAGCACATCGATTCCGTCCTGCAGCTTGGCAACCTGGCGGTCCTGCTCGACTCCGCCGTGCAACGTGAATGTCTTCACCTTGGTATGGCTGGAGAGACTCTTGAACACCTCGCCGATCTGCAGTGCCAGCTCACGCGTCGGCACCAGGACGATACACTTGATGCCGTAGGAGCGTTTACTGCTCTTCATGCGGTGGATTTTATCAATCACCGGGATGGCGAAAGCGGCCGTCTTGCCGGTACCCGTCTGGGCCACGGCCAGCACATCCTCATCATTGAGGATTGAAGGGATCGCCTTGAACTGGATATCGGTCGGTCGTTTAAAGCCGAGCTGCTCCAGATTCTTTTTAATCTCTGCTGAAATATAGTATCGCTCGAACTTCATAACACCTCATTACCATCCAGGAACCTAAAGCTGGGCACTCTGCCATGGAAGGTAGATGTAAACATTAAGGAAACCGCTTATCCGACAAAGCCGCGATCATCCTGAACGATCTCGACAAACATACCGTCGGGATCACGCAGGAAGAGATAGTCGATACCGGTCCGCCCTTTTGTCACTGTCACCGAGGCATCGGCCAGCCCGGCTTCGATCAACTCTCTGCGTGCCAACTCGATATCGGCGACCCTGAGCCCGAAATGTTTGATGCCGACCATCTTGAGGTCGGATTCAAGTGATCGCTCTTTTACCTCACCCTCTTTCGCTGAAACATAACAGAACATCTCCAGCAACATGTTCCCCAACTGCATCTGCACAATCGTCAGGCTCTCATCATCCGCCCGCCAGCGCATGACTTCGGTAAAACCGAGTTTTTCATAGAAGCGTGTTGACTGCTCGATACAGCTCACACTGATGGCAATATGATGGGGCAAAAACATCATTCCCTCCTCGCCACCCTGCCAGAACTCAGCTGCAGCCATGCCATCACCATCTTACGACAAAATAGCTGTGCAGCCCTCAAATGATCAGGCGTAGCAGATCGAACCTGCCAAACCCCTGCTTCACCAAGCTCAAGTCGCTCGCTTTCCCCCGTATCAATCCATGTATCGATAATGGATTGATCCACCTCAACATGAAACTGCACCCCATACTGGGATGATCCGATGCGGAATGCCTGATTTGGAACGGCCGGGTGCGTCGCCAGAAGGGTGGCCTGACCAGGCAGCGTATAGGTCTCGCCATGCCACTGGAAGACATGCAGCCAGGGCCTGTTCATCTGACAGAAAAGAGGATCGTCTGAGGAAGCCCCTGTTGGAAAAACAGGGTGCCAACCAAGCTCTCTTATCGGTGACTGAATCACTTCAGCCCCTGCCGCTTTGGCCAACAGCTGGGCACCCAGACAAAAACCCAGTACAGGAAAGTCGCTTTTAATTGCTGTCTTGAGCAGGGACAACTCATTACTGATATAGGACAGATGCGAATCATTGGCAGACATGGATCCACCCATCACAAGCAAACCATCATAATCGCTTAAAGAACCCGGTATCGTTTCGCTGGCAAAAAGTTTTACAACCTCAAGGGTATGACCGGCTTCACTGATCAGGTCACCGACCAGCGAAGCCGGTTCAATCTCCAGATGTTGAAGTATGAGAAAGTGCATACGGTAAGCTAACCGGATTAACGGTGATATTCACCCTGATGAAAAAAATACGGAGGGATTCTTTATTCGATCAAAAGCTGGGCTAAGCAGCCCTGTTATCACGCAGGCCGAGAATACTCTCCAGAGAATTGATCTGTTCCTGAATCAGGCTTTTGGCCTGTTGCAGCTGAATATTGGAAGGATCTGCAGCGATTTGCTCAGCCTCATCAAACCCCTGATTAATACTCTGAGTAATCGTATTGATCAGCTGAGGAAGATTGTCCGATCTCTCTTCAGATGAGCCCTGCGATGCGGCAACCAGATGTGCTGCCACACTTGAAATTCTCGCTGCAACTCCTTCAGGGCCCGAAGAGTAAGCTGATGTAGAAGCTGCTGATGCTTCTGACAGGCCGGCATTTTCGACCAATGAACGAAGTGTGCTGTTTAACGCAACCGCCAGAGGCTCCTGACGCGATTGAATATCCACCACCACACCGGGAGCGGAAACATCTCCTCTTTTAATCTCTGGTGTATCCTGATTGTACTTCTGCAGAGCAGGAGCGGTCGCAGGTGGTTGAATATTAGTTGGGATTTCCATACAGAACTCCTAAGCACCCGAATGGGGCCAGATCCGTCTGTAAAAAATCATTACATCGTGCAATGATGGCTATCGATAATGCCTTGTGAGCCATGCCCACATTTATCTATATCGCTGTTGCAATGGCCGACTTTAGGCTTAACCTCATTTTTATTTCTGATAGAGATGTCAATTAATGGAGTAGAGTCATGAAAAGAGTGCTGGTACCGTTCACTGAAGGCGTTGAAGAGATCGAATTCGTTTCCGTGGTTGATATTCTGAGACGAGCGGGTGTTGAAGTGGTCATGGCCAGCCTCAATGGACTGCCTGTAACCGGCCGCTCCGGAATAACCATTACAGCGGATGGCAGGCTCTCAGATGTCATGAACGAAGGCTGGGATTTGGTCGTACTTCCGGGCGGTCTCCCCAATGCCTACCTGCTGCGAGAGGAACCGGATCTGAAAACGATCGTGCAACGCCTGCGGGATGAACGTAAAATCATTGCTGCGATCTGCGCTGCCCCCACAGCTCTAGCTGCCTTCGGTATTACTGATAACCGGCGCCTTACCTCCTACCCGGCCATGAAGGCCGAGGTTCAACAACTCTCCCCCTCTGCGGTCTACGTCGATGATGCAGTGGTCGAAGATGACTTCCTTATCACCAGTCGCGGAGCAGGGACTGCAGTCGAATTTTCTCTGAGATTGGTTGCGAAACTCTGTGGAGAAGAGAAATCCACTGAAGTTCGCCACTCCATCATCGCCTGAGTTTCTGATAACGTTCGCCGATGCGATTAACACCCGAATTTCGAAAACAGTTCAGCCAACATGAGATGCGCACCCATGGGCGCAAGAATGGTTTTGTCACCACCGGCCAGGAGGCCCGTCTGACTAAATGGCTTCCCATCATCGGACTGACCAATGAGATGACGCTGGATGATGCCAATATTCCTGCCGACTCGCCCATTGTTATGGAGATCGGCTTTGGTAATGGTGACTTTCTGGTGCATCTGGCAGAGCGTCATCCTGACTGGACACTGGTTGGTGTTGAAATCTACCTGCCGGGCGTCGCCAAAGCCGTTGGACGCCTGGAGGATGCAGGATTTATCGAACGCACCCGCATTACCCAACTACCGGCGCAGTTCGTATTGACCAAACAGGTGCGTGAGGCGCAACTGGATGGAATCTTCGTGAACCACCCCGACCCGTGGCCCAAGGCACGTCACCACAAGCGCCGTATCATCCAGAAGGATTTCGCCAAGCTGATGGTCAGCCGTTTGAAACCGGGTGGCTTTATCAAGCTTGCCTCGGATGTCCCTGAACTGGCCGATTGGATGCGCGACATCCTCGACAAGACACCGGGAATCACCAATGTAGCAGGCTCTGGCGGTTTCATTGAGCGGGATGAAGATCGACTCTTTACTAAATTTGAACAGCGCGGTCTTCGTGAAGGTCGCACAAGCCAGTTTTTGCACTATAGTAAGAGTGAATAGACGAGGGAGGGAAAATGAGTCTTAAAACAAACAGAGATCAGCTGGTGATGACGGCTGTTCAGGGCAGCGTATCCCCTGCCAACCAGTGGGCACCCTTTGAAGTGGGCAGCCAGGGCGAAATCTTCTCATGGCCCTCTACCGGCGGTATCACCTATAACGTCAAGGTCGGCGATTCCGTCTTCGGCTGGGCCGGTGAGCATATCGAGCCGGGCGTATCGACCACGCTGGATCACAAGAACCGCAAGGCATCGGCCGGTTATCAGTTCCTCTCCTGCTGCGGAAATCAGGCGCGTGTGATCTCCGGTGAGGCCAAGGGTTCAGTCGGCACGGTGATCGGCCACCACGGCGGAGTCGAGCACCTGATGCTCGATTTTCCAGATGATGTGCTCGACAAACTGACCTGTGACGACAAATTCCTGATCAAGGGTTTCGGTCAAGGAGTGAAGTTTGTCGATCATCCGGAAGTCTATATTTATAATACCGATCCCGACCTGCTTGAGAAATGGGCGCTGAAAGAGCGCAAGGACGGTACCATTGAAGTTCCTGTCAACGTCATTATCCCCGGTCATGCCATGGGTTCAGGTATTGGTGCCCTCTCTGTCACCACCGGAGATTACGACATCCTCTGTCAGGATGAGGCAACGGTAAAAGAGTATAATATGGACAAGCTCCGCTTCGGTGATTTCGTTGCCGTGCTTGATCATGATAACCGCTATGGTCGAACTTACCGTAAAGGTTCTATCACTATCGGCATGGTTATTCACTCCGACTCACCATTGGGAGGTCACGGCCCCGGCATGATGACACTGATGACCGCCACGGATAACAAGCTGGCTCCTGTTCTCAATGACGATGCCAATCTCGGCGCCCTACTCAATATCGGTCGTTATGCGTAGCTGGTTATTCACCACTGCTCTTTTGATTTCAGGGCTTTGCCATGCAGGTGAGCAGCCGGCTGCACCTCAGACTGATAATGCCGGACTCATGCTGATGATGCCGTTCAGTATTGTTCATGGTCCGGCAGAAGAGTTGTTGGAAATTCACTATCGTTCACTCAACGGCTCAATGATGGTAAACGGCAGGGTCAATGGCATACCCATTCGTTTTGTTGTGGATACGGGTTCATCTTTGGTCGCCATTCCCCCAGCTATCGCAAAGCAGGCCGGTATCACTGAAACCGAACAAAGTGTCAGGTTGCAGACAGCCAACGGCATTGTAAGCGCACCACTTGTAGAAATTGATCAGGTTATTGCTGATCGGGTCTCAATCTCCAATGTCATGGGTGTGATTCAGAATGTCTCAGCCGAATCCGATATAGGTCTTCTGGGAATGTCGTTTTTCGGCAAACATAAAATAATCATCGACCACGGTAGAAGCACGATTATTCTTGAGTCCAAATGAGCACAACACCGCCTGAGCTGTATCGTGCTGCCTGTATCCAGCTAAACAGCAACGATAACCTCCAAGATAATCTACACCGGGCCGCTGTCTATATTCGGGAGGCTGCTGAGTCCAGCTGCCAAATGGTTTTACTGCCTGAGAACTTCTCATTCATGGGCGCGACTGAACAGTCACGGCTTGACATTGCCGAACCGCAAGAGAGTTCCTCGGTGCTAAGTTTTCTTTCCGGGCAGGCTCTCAGCAACAAGATCACCATTGTTGGCGGTTCGGTTCTGCTCAAACAGGCCGGTAACAACAGGATTCGT
Organism: Mariprofundaceae bacterium; assembly: GCA_050301755.1. GTDB lineage: Bacteria > Pseudomonadota > Zetaproteobacteria > Mariprofundales > Mariprofundaceae > WSZY01. The sequence continues at coordinate 1,766 of JBNKZS010000028.1, read as the reverse complement.
AACTGTTGTCCTGTCTTTTCAACTCAGGGTGAACTGATCGCCTACTATGACAAAATCCACCTCTTCGATGCAGCACTACCAAACGAGAAATATAGCGAATCGAACACGGTCGAAGCGGGTTCACAGCCCAAGATGGTTGAACTCGATAAGTGGAAACTGGGTATGAGCATCTGTTATGATCTCCGCTTTCCTGAACTCTACCGCCACTATGGCAAACACGGCTGTAACATCATCACGGTACCAGCCGCATTCACTGTTCCTACCGGAAAAGCACACTGGAAAACACTTTTACGTGCCCGAGCCATTGAGAATCAATGCTATGTGTTGGCGGCTGGGCAGCATGGTATTCATCCAGACCAACGAAAAACATGGGGCCACTCGATGATTATCGACCCATGGGGTGAAATCATCACCTGTTTGGAGGATGGTGATGGCATCATTATGGCCGATCTCTCTCTCAAAAAGCTGAAGAGTATCAGGGAAGCTCTGCCTGTTCTTAACCATCGGAGGTTATAGTATACAATGAATGATATGGTTGAAGAGAAGCGCGAACAGTCCAGTCGTGAGCAACTCCGCGCGCATCGCCAGGTTTTCTGGGACGCATGGCAGCGTGCAAAGGATAACTTGCCACTCGATGCCATGCAGGTTCGCATTGCCCGCGTCATTGAGATGCACCCCCACTACCATCACTTCTTTGCAGATCTGGAATCATTCCTTGATCGAGACTTTCAGGCTGATGACGGCACGAATCCCTATCTCCACCTCTCACTGCATCTGGCACTGGAAGAGCAGATCGCGACACGACAACCACCCGAGGTTGGTAGTGCACTTGAACATTTGATGACAATGAAAGGTATTAACCGGCACGATGCACTTCACATCATTCTGGAGATTCTGGCTGAATCGGTCTATTTTGCCCAACGAGAAGGAAGAGACCCTGATGTGCTACAATACCTCACACGAGTACGGGAGCTCATGCAAAAATGATTCGCAGTATCTTTGTCTCAGCCCTCTTCTTTTTCGGCCCGGCGCTACTGATGTTCATGCTCAGGAATCTTTTTCTATTCCTGAAAGTGTGGTTAAAACTTCGTCGGATGCGCAGAGAGCAGGAACACGATGTTATTGATATCACGCCTCACAAGCATGGTTCACCATCGATGCTTTTCAATATTGCTGCAATTGTCGTGGGAATAGTTTGCGCTTTTCTCGCATGGCAGGAAATGAATAGCGGACCGGAAATGAAGATGCGTTACGTTCCGGCTCACATAAACGAAGAGGGGAAAGTTGTTCCCGGAAAGATGGTTCCTATTGAAATTCCAAAGGCAGCAGAGGATTAATCAGACTTGAAACCTCTGTGTTGCATCATGATCAAGGTTTTCAGACTTCTTGGCACGAACGTTGGTACCGCACTTGGGGCACTCGTAAATATCAGCTTTTTCAGCTTCGAATTTTTCCTGACACTTCGGACATGTCATCTTTACCTGACTCATATCCCCTCCTTTTCGGTAGTGAAGAGCTAATGCCAACAGTCCCTATTGAAATCGCAATTGAATCTAAAAGCAAGTTTCAATCTGAACTCCGATGCTAAAAGAATCGATCCGAAATGAGGCAGAACTGATCTCTCTTCTTACGGGAAATACCCTGCTTGTAACATCCACACCGACGCAGGCATCCGCATGGAAATGTCGTCTTGTTACAGCCTCCGACAGAGGTGTTGTGACCTCTCCTGCGATCATCAGTTGGCAACAGTGGCTGGAGCATCTGAC
>JBNKZS010000027.1:0-28182 GCA_050301755.1 Mariprofundaceae bacterium | reverse complement strand
ATCAAGCACATAGGTTCGAATACCCATGGCAAACAGACGCTCCTCTACAGCATGAGCCAGCGTTGACTTTCCCGAACCTGAAAGGCCGGTAAACCAAAGCACTACACTTCGGTGGCCATTAAGTTTTTCGCGCATCTGACGTGATACGCCTGACTCATGCCAAACGATGTGCTTACTCAAACCTCTCTCCCGTATGCGTCATCAAAGCGTTCTATGTCATCCTCACCCAAATAGTCGCCGACCTGAACCTCGATGATTTGCAATGGAATTCTTCTCTGGTTGGCCAAGCGGTGCTTTTCACCGATCGGGATAAAGGTACTCTCATTCTTGGCAACGGTCGTGACCTTATCGCCGCGAGTGACGGTCGCCGTACCGGAGACAACCACCCAGTGCTCTGAACGGTGCTGGTGACTCTGCAAACTCAATGATGACCCCGGATTCACTTCAATCCGCTTCAACTTGTAGCCACTGACATGATCCTCGAGAACCGTATAGCTTCCCCACGGCCTCATCACCGTTCTATGCTCGATATGCTCACGGCTTCCACGAGCCTTAATGGTATCTACGATCTCACGGACCCTCTGACTCTCTCCCCGCTTGCTTAAAAGAATCGCGTCCGGAGTCTCGACAATAATGACATCTTCAAGATCGACTGCTGCAAGGAGCTTCGACTCACTGCGAATCAGGGAGTTTTTGCAGTCAAAACTGAGCACATCCCCGGCCAGCGCATTTCCATTCTCATCGTGATCCGAGATGTCGTAAACCGCATCCCAGCTACCCACATCCGACCAGCCGATATCGCATGGCACAAGTACGACCTGATCGGACTTCTCCATCACACCGTAATCAATCGAGATCGATGGCATCGCTTCAAAACCGTGGCGAACCACCTCTTGCCACGCCTCGCCCTGCTGCCATCTTGACCGCATCGATTCAAGAACACGCCACACATCAGGCATGTGAAGTTTGATCTGATCAAGAATGGCCGATGTTCTCCAGACGAACATGCCGGAGTTCCAGTAATAGCCACCTTCAGCAAGAAACGCCTCGGCAGTTTCCAGATCGGGCTTCTCGGCAAAACGAATCACGGGAAACGCTTCCGATTCCCCCGTTCGATCCGCCTGAATATAGCCGAAGCCGGTATCAGGCCTTGTCGGCTCAATACCAAAGGTAACCAGCGCGCCGTGATCAGCGGCATCCATCGCCGTATTCAGACAGTCGTGAAATCTTTGGACATCCTGAATCAGGTGATCGGCCGGTAACACAAGCATGATCGGGTCACTCGCCGACTGGTCCATCAACAGTGCGGCCGCAACCGCAATAGCAGGTGCAGTGTTCCGTCCAACGGGTTCCAGAATGGTATTCAGCTCACTCAGCGCCGAATAGGCCTCCCCAGTTGCAAGGGCTTCACTGGTCACTACCCAGACGTCCTCTGCTGAAATCAGGGGGTGCAAACGCGAGATAGTTCCGCCCAACAGAGTCTCGTCACCCTGCAGGTGCAGAAACTGCTTGGGAAGTTGTTGCCGCGACAGGGGCCAGAGGCGGGTTCCCGATCCGCCGGCCAGAATAACGGCAACTCTTTCGCTACTATGTTTCAATACAACCTCACTCAGCCCTGTTTCCAGCTTGTTCCATGAGCTCCATCTTCCAGAATGATCCCTTTATTGGCAAGCTCATCACGAATCGCATCCGCACGTGCGAAATCACGACTCTTCTTGGCATCAGCTCTCTCTGCAATCAGCGCCTCGATCCAGGAAGTATCAGCATCACCACTCTGAAACCAATCGGAAGCCTCATGCTGGACAATGCCCATCAACGATGACATCGCTTCCAGCTGTGCCACCAGAACAGTCACATCCTCACCACTGTTGAGTCCACGATTCACCTCTTTGCTCAGCTGAAAAATTTCAGCCATCGCTTCAGGGGTGTTGAAATCATCGTTCATGGCATCCACAAAAACTGTCGGCAATTCAACATCCGGCAGTGACTCGGCCAACCCGGCCTCACCAATACGGCGCCTGGTCTCATAGAGGCGATCCAGAGAACTCTTCGCCACCTCCAGTGCCTGATCGGAAAAGTCGAGCGGAGACCGGTAGTGGGTTCCAAGAATAAACATTCGCAGCACCTCGGGATGATACTTCTTCAATACTTCACGAATGGTAAAGAAGTTGCCGAGCGACTTGGACATCTTCTCGGCGTTGATATTCACAAAACCGTTGTGCAGCCAGTAGCGGGCAAACCTGCCGCCATTGGCAGCGCATGCCTGAGCAATCTCATTCTCATGGTGAGGGAACTTCAGATCCATTCCTCCGCCATGGATATCGAAGGTTTCACCCAGGTGAGAGCAACTCATGGCCGAGCACTCAATATGCCAACCCGGACGCCCTGCTCCCCATGGCGAGTCCCAGGCAGGCTCTCCCGCCTTGGCCTGCTTCCACAGAACAAAATCGAGCGGGTCCCTTTTGCTGTCATCAACATCGACACGCGATCCTGACTCCAGATCATTGATATTTTTTCCGGATAGCTGGCCATAGTCATCGAACTTGCGCACCGAGTAAAGGACGTCACCGCTCTCTGCGACATAGGCGAACCCCTTCTCGACCAGCTGCCCGATCATCTCGATCATCTCATTCATATGCCGTGTGGCGCGAGGCTCATGGGTAGGGCGCAGGCAGTGCATCGCATCCATATCATGATGAAATGCATCAATCATCTCATCGGTCAGTGCTTTCGGATCGATACCGGCTTCATTGGCACGCTTGATAATCTTGTCATCCACATCGGTGAAGTTGCGCACGTAATTAACGTTATATCCGAGCTTCGTCATCCAGCGATAGATCACATCGAACACCACCATCACACGCGCATGTCCGACATGGCAATGGTCATAAACGGTGACACCGCAAACATACATACCCACGTTTTTGGCATGCAAAGGCGTAAACGGCTCTTTGCTTCTACTCAATGTGTTATAAACCTTCAGGCTCATGGTTCAGCTGCTCCCTTTCATCTGCTTCAGGGCATCATTCAGGCGCAGGCTCACACCCTCTCTGCCGAGATAACTCACCACATGACTCATTTCCGGTCCATGCTGCATTCCCGTTAAAGCAATACGCAATGGCAAAAACAGTGCTTTACCCTTTCGCCCTGTCCTCTCTTTGACCATGCTGGTCCAGCTCCTCCAGTCAACACTCTCCAGCTCCCTCCAGGACTCCAGCGCTTCTTGAAAGAAAACCTCTCCTGCCTCTCCGGCAACGGCTATATCCTCTTTGCCGATTTCAGCACCCGGATCGCAAAGCCTTAAATATTCCCTGACATCCTCAACCCTGTTCAGGTTCCCTTCGACCAATCCTGCCAAACCGATCAACTTGGCATCAGGCAGATTCGGATAGAAGGGTTGAAGAAGCGGTGCAAGCCGAACCGGATCGAGCGTATGCAGAAAACGGGTGTGCCAGCGCCACATCTGCTCATCCGACCACCGGACCGATGAAGTGGAGACGTGTTCAGCCTCGAAATAGTTGGCCAGCTCACCGACAGCGTGAATATCATCCGGGATATTGGGATGCCCCAGCCTTGCCATCGCCTGCACCAGAGCCTCCGGAAACAGCCCCTCGTCACGCAGCTCTTCCACACTGTGACTGCCCGTACGCTTGGAGAGCTTGGAGCCATCCGCTCCGAGAAGAAGTCCATGGTGCAGATAGACCGGCGCCACATAACCCAGCCTCTCAAGCATCCAAACCTGATAGGCGCTGTTGGTCAGATGGTCGTCACCACGCATCGTATGGGTAATACCATCCAGCGCATCATCGACCGCATTAGGAAGCAGGAAGGTGAAGGTTCCATCGGAGCGGACAACAACGGGATCATCGAGGTCGGAGCAGCTGAAATGGACATCACTGCGCAGTGCATCCTTCACCACCACTTCGCCCTCACTGTTGTGAATGGCCAGACGCCAGATAAACGGTTCTTCGGATGCGCGCTGCTCAGACTCATCGGCCGAGAGCGCCTTACAGCGACCGCTATAGCGTGGAGGAAGACCTCTTGAGGTGGCCAGCTTCCGATCCAGATTGAGCTGGCTTTCCGAACAGAAACAGCGGTACGCATCTCCCTGTCCGGCGAGTTTTATCAGCGCCTGCTCATGCTTGTCATGGTGAGCGGACTGAAAAAGAACCTCGCCATCCCAATGAAGGCCAAGCCAGGCAACATCCTTTTTTATCGCTTCAATATATTGGGATTCGGAACGATCACGATCCGTATCCTCAAAACGAAGCAGGAAACGGCCATCATGTTTTCGTGCATAGAGCCAGTTAAGCAGGGCTGTACGGACATTCCCCAGATGCATCATGCCTGTCGGAGATGGTGCAAAACGGGTAACCACTTCACTCATCGTCTCTTCTCCCCTCCTCTCTCTGCTGACACCGCATCGGCACCACTCTCATTCCCGGGCATGATGAGCATATACTCATCGGGATAGACATACCCCAGTTCGCGGTGAATCAACTCTTCCAATGCCTTGGGGTCATTGCGAAGACGAAGAATCTCTTTGGCCAATCGTTCCCGATCTCTCTTCAACGCCTTAAGCTCGGCCTTCAGAGTCTCAAGCGTCGCCTTCTCAGATTGATAGACCTGATAGCCATGATCGGAAAAGAGCAGATCCCACCCCATCCAGCCGAGAACCAGAAGAGCCAGGACAACCAGAAACCAGCGCCGAATCGATCCGATCAACGCCCCGGAGGTTGCCCCAGCGCTTTTCCTGTTCAGTGGTTACCCTCGGCCGAAAGCTGCGTGGCCGGCATAGCGGGCACGGCTTCCAAGCTCCTCTTCAATGCGAAGAAGCTGGTTATATTTGGCCATACGATCCGAACGCGATGCCGAACCTGTCTTGATTTGACCGCAAGAGAGCGCCACAGCCAGATCCGCGATGGTGGCATCTTCAGTCTCACCGGAACGGTGACTCATCATGCAGCGATAGCCCGCATCATGCGCCATGTTCACGGCGGCCACAGTCTCGGAAAGAGTTCCGATCTGGTTCACCTTCACCAGCAGTGCGTTGGCAATGCCCTTATCAATCCCCTCTTTCAGGATTGCAGGATTGGTTACAAACAGATCATCGCCGACCAGCTGCACCTTCTCACCAAGACGCTCGGTCAGCAGCTTCCAGCCATCCCAGTCGTTCTCATCAAGACCGTCTTCAACAGAGACAATCGGATACTGGGCACATAGCGATTCAATCAGCTCAACCATGCCTTCGGCATCGAGTGAGCGACCACCCTCGCCGGCCAACACATATTTACCATCCTTGTAGAACTCGGATGCCGCCATATCACTGGCCAGCACAATATCCGAACCGGCCTTCAGACCGGCCATCTCAATCGCCTCGAGAATAACGGTAACACCCTCTTCATTGGAGCCGAGGTTCGGAGCAAAGCCACCCTCATCACCAACAGCCGTCACATGCCCTGACTTACTCAAAACGGACTTCAGTGCATGAAACACCTCGGCACCCATATCGAGAGCTTCGGAAAAGCTGGAAGCGCCGGCAGGCACAATCATGTACTCCTGGAAATCGATGCTGTTGTCGGCATGTGAACCGCCGTTGATCACATTCATGCATGGAACCGGCATCAAGGTTGCGTCTTCGCCACCCAGGTGCTCAAACAGGGAGACTTCATCTTCATTGGCCTGAGCCTTGGCCACAGCCATGGAGACACCGAGAATCGCATTCGCGCCGAGGCGACTCTTGTTAGGAGTTCCATCAAGTTCAATCAGCAGGTGATCCAGACCGCGCTGATCCGCCGCATCCATACCGACAACATTTTTTGCAATCTCTTTATTGACGTGACCCACTGCGTTACGCACGCCTTTACCACCCAGACGCTTGTCACCGTCACGCAGCTCAACCGCTTCGCGCTGTCCTGTAGAAGCCCCGCTTGGTACTGCTGCACGGCCGAATGCTCCGGACTCGAGTCTTACATCCACTTCAACAGTCGGATTGCCCCGGGAATCAAATATTTCACGACCATGTACACTTACAATTTCACTCACTTTTCACTTTCTCCTGCGTCTTCATGACGCTCGCTTTTATCGATTATTTTTTTATAAAACTTACAGCGACTTGGTGACTTTATCCAGCTGCTTCAATTGATTCAGAAGCGCTTCAAGCTCATCGAGCCGCAATGAATTGGGACCATCGGAGAGTGCATGATCAGGATCCGGATGCACCTCCATAAAGAGTGCCGCCACACCGATGGCCACTGCCGCTCTTGAGAGGGCCGGCACATACTCACGATTACCACCGGTTGCACCACCCAGACCGCCCGGCTGCTGCACCGAGTGAGTGGCATCAAACACCACCGGCGCACCGGTTTCGGCCATCACGATCAGCGAACGCATATCGGAGACAAGATTATTGTATCCGAAACTGGTGCCGCGATCGCACAACATGATATCCCTGTTACCTGTTGCCTGTGCCTTCTTCAGCACATGCGGCATATCCCAGGGCGCCAGAAACTGCCCCTTCTTGATATTCACCGGCTTGCCGGTTTCAGCAACAGCGGTAATAAAATCAGTCTGCCGACAGAGAAACGCGGGTGTCTGAAGAATATCGGCAACTGCAGCCACGGCTTTAGCCTGCTCAGGTGTATGGACATCCGTAATCACCGGAACCTTCACCTCATCCTTCACCCTCTGAAGGATGCGCAAACCCTCTTCCATACCGGGTCCACGAAAACCGTCCACGCTGGTGCGATTGGCTTTGTCGAAGCTGGACTTGAAGACAAACGGCACACCACAACGAGCAGCAATATCTCGAAGCTGTGATGCCACTTCCAGTGTAAATGCCTCTCCCTCAATCACACATGGGCCGGCAAACAGGGCAAACGGCAGATCGTTTCCGACCTGGAACTCCCCGACTGAAATGTGATGCATCGCTGCCATTTAAGCCTGCTCTAGATGGTTCTTACTGGCGCCGATAAATCCTGCAAACAGCGGATGCGGCTTATAAGGACGTGAAAGGAATTCAGGGTGGAACTGGCAAGCGACAAACCATGGATGATCTTTCACTTCGACAATTTCAACCAACGAATCATCAGGCAAGGTTCCTGACACTACCAGGCCTGCATCGATCAACTGCTGGCGGTAGGTATCATTGAATTCATAGCGGTGACGATGGCGTTCACGAATCTCAGCCTGACCATAAGCCTCAAAAGCTCTGGTGCCTTCAATCAATCGGCACGGATAGCCACCCAGCCGCATGGTTCCGCCCAGGTCGTCAGACCCGGAGCGATGAACACGGCGTCCCTCCTGCTCCCATTCGGTCATCAAAGCGATCACAGGATGCTTGGCATGTTCCTCAAACTCGCTGCTGGTTGCATCTTCGAGGCCAGCCACATGACGTGCAAACTCGATCACAGCCAACTGCATACCAAGGCAGATACCAAGATAAGGGATTTTATTTTCACGGGCATAACGGATGGCATTGATCTTTCCTTCCGTACCGCGCTGGCCGAAGCCTCCCGGCACCAGAATGCCATGCACACCTTTCAGCGCACTCATATCGCCCTTATTCAGTGATTCGGCATCCACATAATCAATGGCGACACGTACGCCGTGATCCATGCCTCCATGGAAGAGAGACTCATTCACCGATTTGTAGGCATCCACAAGCTCGACATACTTGCCGACCATGGCGATACGCACCTCGGTTTGCGGTCCGCGAATCTTGTGGCAGATATCTTCCCACTCTTTCAGGTCCGGCTCGTTATCCTCCATGCCAAAGTGCTCAAGAATTACGGAGCCCAGACCACCGCCACGAAGAGAGAGCGGCACACCGTAGATGGTATCCACATCCGGTGCCTCAATGACGGCACGCTTCTCAACGTTACAGAAGAGGGCAATCTTATCTTTCTGGCTCTGAGGAATCGGATACTCGGTTCGGCAGAGCAGTACATCGGGCTGAATACCGATCTCACGCAGCTTCTGAACCGAGTGCTGCGTCGGCTTGGTCTTGATCTCGCCTGCAGAGGCAATGTAGGGAACCAGTGTCAGATGGATAAAGGCGGTATTCTTTACACCCAGGTCAAAACGGAGCTGGCGGATCGCCTCAAGGAAAGGCAGCGATTCGATATCACCGGCTGTACCGCCGATCTCGACCAGTGCGATATCCACGTCATCCGAACGCAGGCTTAAAATTCCATCCTTGATAGCATCAGTAATATGAGGAATCACCTGTACGGTTGCACCGAGATAGTCGCCACGCCGCTCACGGCGAATCACCGACTCGTAGATGCGGCCAGTGGTGTAGTTGGAACGCTTACTCATGCTGGCATGGGTAAAACGCTCATAGTGACCCAGGTCCAGGTCAGTTTCGGCGCCATCGTCAGTGACAAACACCTCACCGTGCTGGTAAGGACTCATGGTTCCGGGGTCAACGTTGATATAGGGATCAAGCTTCTGCATCGTGACTCTCAGGCCACGCGCCTCAAAAAGTGCCGCCAGACTTGCTGCGGCAATACCTTTACCGAGCGAAGAGACAACTCCACCGGTAACAAAAACGAAACGTGTATTTGGGCTACTCACAATGGACGCGGAAGGTAGCAAAAGTGCCGCCTGTTTACCAATAATTCATTCATCTAAAACCACCATTAGCCTCACATCAGCGAGACGCGAAATATAATTCTTTTATTACAACAACTTAGAAGGCAACAGAGACACCTCCCGAGCATCAATCAGCCGAGCCATTTCCTTGCATTGCGGAACATACGCTGCCAAGGCGCATCCTCGCCCCATTCGTCCGGGCTCCAGGAGTTCTGAACCGTTCTGAATATGCGCTCCGGGTGAGGCATCATAATGGTAAAACGGCCGTCATCGGTCGTGAATCCGGTCAGACCATCCGGCGAACCGTTCGGGTTGGCCGGATAGGTTGCAGCAGGCTTGCCATCCGCGCCGATATAGCGAAGTGCGGCATGCGCAGCTTCAAGGCTGCCTGTCTGCTCAAAGGAGGCCCGACCTTCGCCGTGAGATACCACCAATGGCATTTTCGAGCCGACCATGTCGGTCAGGAATATCGATGGAGAATCAAGCACCTCCACCATCAGAAGCCGTGCTTCAAACTGCTCGGACCGGTTACGTACAAACTGCGGCCAAGCATCGGCACCCGGTACAATATCCTTAAGGCCGCTCATCATCTGGCACCCGTTACAGACGCCCAACGCCAGCGTGTCATCCCTGCTGAAAAAGGCTTCAAACTGGTCGCGAGCACGATCGTTAAAGAGAATAGAGCTGGCCCAGCCACGACCGGCACCCAGCACATCGCCAAAGGAGAAGCCACCGCATGCGACCACCCCTTTGAACTCATCCAGTGTATGTCGTCCTTCGATAATGTCAGACATATGCACATCAACACTTTCAAATCCGGCACGATCGAAGGCGGCAGCCATTTCGATCTGACCGTTCACTCCCTGCTCCCTGAGCACAGCCACCTTCGGACGGCTCATATGCAGGAATGGTGCCGCAATATCCTCGGTCGGATCAAACGTCAGCTCTGCAAAGAGACCGCGATCATGAACATCAGCAATCGCATCAAACGATTCGCGGGCACACTCGGGATTATCACGCAGAGCCTGTATACGGTAGCTCGTTTCACTCCAGACCTGTTGTAGCATCTGCACATTTTCATCGATAAGAACCTTCTCTCCGGAAGCAATAAGCACCCGGCGATCTTCACGCGGATGACCGATCAGGTGCGAGACACTTCCCAGTCCGAGCTCGGAAAGTTGAGCCAGCACCTTTTCACGATCGCCACGCCTGATCTGAATAACAGCACCGAGCTCTTCAGCAAACATCAGTGCGACCTCGTTCCCGGCATGATTCCCGCCCATTGTCTCCAGGTGCACCTTGAAACCGCAGCGACCGGCAAAAGCCATCTCGCACAATGTCGCAAACAGACCGCCATCTGAGCGGTCATGGTAGGCAACCAGCAGACCTTCACGGTTGAGTCGCTGAATCGCTTCGAAGAAACGTTTGAACAGGAGCGGATGATCAAGATCAGGTACTTCCTCACCCGTCTTGCCATAGACCTGTGCCAGCGCCGAACCACCAAGACGATGCCTGCCTTCACCCAGATCGATCAGAAGAAGATCGGTATCACCGAGGTCGGTGCGCATCTCAGGTGTCAGCGTTTTTCGTGTATCTGTCACCGGTGCAAAAGCCGAGATAACCAGAGATAGCGGAGAGGTCATCTCACGTCTTCCCTGATCCGATTCCCAGGCACTCTTCATGGAGAGGGAATCCTTTCCGACCGGAATAGAGATGCCCAGCTCGGGGCAAAGCTCCAAGCCGACCGCCTTCACCGTATCGTAAAGACGCGCATCTTCGCCCGGATGACCGCAAGCCGCCATCCAGTTGGCGGAGAGCTTTACATCACCCAATCTGGCAATGGAGGCCGCTACAATGTTGGTCAGCGCTTCGCCAACCGCCATACGACCTGAAGCGGCAGCATCGAGCAGAGCAACGGGAGTACGCTCACCCATACTCATCGCTTCACCCGTGTAACCTTCGAAATCGGTCGAAGTGACACCCACATCGGCAACAGGAACCTGCCACGGTCCGACCATCTGGTCTCGTGTCACAAGACCGGTCACCGAACGGTCACCGATGGTGATGAGGAACTCTTTACTCGCGACTGCAGGCAGTTGAAGTACGCGCCTGGCCGCTTCCGCAATGTCGATTGAATCCATATCCAGCGACTCAGCAACCGCTGCCACGTGCGTGACATCACGGGTCATCTTGGGAGCTTTCCCGAGCAGCACCTCAAGCGGCAGATCGACAGGCTTATTGGAGAATTCAGGGTCGTTAACGGTCAGGTGGCCGTCATCCGTAGCCGTGCCGAGTACGGCGAAGAGGCAGCGCTCACGTTCACAGAGTTGCGTAAACAGATCGCGACTCTCCGGCCCGATCGCCAGCACATAACGCTCCTGCGACTCATTACACCAGATCTGCATCGGACTCATGCCCGGCTCCATGTTGTGCACTTCTCGCAGATCGAGCCAGCCACCACGGCCGGCATCGTGAATCAGTTCCGGCACCGCATTGGAGAGACCTCCGGCACCGATATCGTGAATGAAGAGAATCGGGTTGCTATCACCCATCTGCCAGCAACGATCCAGCACCTCCTGGCAACGACGCTCCATCTCCGGATTACCACGCTGCACGGAGTCAAAATCGAGAGACTCCGCATTGGAGCCCGTATCCATACTCGATGCCGCACCGCCACCCAGACCGATCAGCATGGCCGGACCGCCCAGCTGGATAATCAGCGAGCCGACAGGAACCTCTTTCTTGTATACATGGCGCGCATCGATGTTGCCGACACCGCCGGCCAGCATAATCGGCTTATGATAGCCGCGCAGCTCATCCCCCACCTTCTGTTCGTAGGTTCTGAAATAGCCGCTAATATTGGGACGACCGAACTCGTTGTTGAATGCTGCCGCGCCGATAGGCCCTTCGATCATGATATCGAGTGCCGAGGCGATACGTTCAGGTTTGCCGTAATCGATCTCCCATGGCTGGGAAAAACCGGGGATTTTCAGATTGGAAACCGAGAAACCACACAGGCCCGCCTTCGGCTTGGAGCCGATGCCAGTGGCGCCCTCATCACGAATCTCACCACCGGAACCCGTTGCCGCACCGGGGAACGGAGAGATAGCAGTCGGATGGTTATGGGTCTCCACCTTCATCAGGATATGGGTCTGGTCATCATGCCTGGCGTAACTGCCGTTCTGATCCGGATAGAAGCGCTGCGCCTTCGTGCCTTCAATCACCGAGGAGTTGTCACTGTAAGCTACCAGCGTCCCTTCAGGGCTGGTCTGGTGCGTGTGGCGGATCATCGAGAAGAGTGAGCGCCCCATCGTCTCACCATCAATGACCCAGTCGGCATTGAAAATCTTGTGTCGGCAGTGCTCGGAGTTGGCCTGTGCGAACATCATCAATTCGGCATCGGACGGGTTACGCTCAAGCCTGGTGAAATTATCGAACAAATAATCAATCTCATCCTCGGAGAGCGCCAGCCCCAGCTCGACATTGGCATCCTCAAGCGCCTTGTGTCCTCCGGAAAGAATATCAATGGTGACCACCGGTGCGGGCATCTGATGCGAGAACAGATGCGCCAGTTCGCCGGTACTGGAGAGCACCGACTCGGTCATGCGGTCGCAGATCAGCCTGCCAATGGCGACATGGTCATCGTGCCTGGTGCCGGTAATGGTGTAGGCAACGCCGCGCTCGATGCGTTTCAGCGCACCCAACCCACACAATCCGGCTATATCAGTTGCCTTGGAAGACCATGGAGAAATAGTGCCGACACGTGGCGTCACCAGAAAGAGTTCGTCGGAAGCGGTAGCACTGTAGGGAAGCGGATTGTCTCCCAGAATCGTCTCCAGCTTCTCTGTATCCTTCTCGTTCCAGCCGGAACCTACTTCAGCAACATATATAAAATGCGCAGAGACACTGCCGATCGTCAGGCCATTCGCCCTGGCCGAGTCGAGCAGTTTTGCCTTACGGAAATCGGAAAGTGCGGATGCACCCTTGAGAATAATGAGCTGTGATTCTAATGAGCTTGATGACATGCCTGCATCCTATGAATTGATACCAAAAATGCTATTGCCCGTTACCAACAGATCTGACAACAGGTGCAATTAATAAGCGCTGCAAATTTTCCGAAGCGTCTGGACATCAAGCCCTGCGTTATCTGCCTGACTGATGGCGCGGGCAAGACGGGCTGGGGCACTGCGCCCCATGCAACCGTGGTCGGGATCACCTTCAAAGGCTTCGAGCATGCCTGCGATCAGGCGCTCGCGCGGCAGTTCATGGCCAACAAGAACCTCCTGGATATCCATGACATCGGCAGCAACGTCGCGGGCAAAAGCTTCATGGTTTTCCCATAGCTCGGAGACAGTGCCGCCTGTTTTCAGACCGGCGATATTGGTCGTGACGATATAGACATTCTTGCGCACCAGCTCAAAAGTCATCTCATCGAGTGTCGCCACTTCATGAGCGGGAATATCGAGTGTGGCCAGTGCATCCACCAGCAGGGATGCCTTCGGCCCCCATGCAGGTGAAGAGATCAGCGGCTTGGAGTCCATCCCCTTCTTCTTCTCGAACCAGACGGAGATAACGGTCGGACTCTTGAACGGATGCTTCTGCCAGTCTGAGGGAAGCAGTTCATTCTGCAGCAGGGCGACCTTGCCGTGCCATGTTTCAGGAACCATTTCGAGCGCCGGCTGCAGAGCCGCCTCGCCGACGGCGATCAGAACCAGTTCGGGATCGGGACATTCACCGGCGATGGTTTCAGGATCGGATGAACGAACCACGGGAACGACGTGGTGTCCCAACTTCAGAAACCCACGGGCAAAGACGCTTCCCATCTCACCCATTCCCCAGACAACGACCTGCTTACTCATTGGAAACACCTCCTGACAAAGAAGATGAAACCATAATGCATCAACCTGGCAGCGTCATCCCTACACGGATGTAGAGCGGCGAACATCGTGAGCCGTTAGTGAAGCAAGATCGCACTCTTGCAAAGCGATAAAAGCAAAAGGCAGGACGCCTTTTGCGTGTCAAATAAAAAAAGCCCGCCGTGTCGTGAGACAGGCGGGCTTCTTTTGAAACGTTGTTAGATCAGGCAGCCATAGCCTTAACGTGAGCGTTCAAACGAGAAACGCGACGTGAAGCCTGCTTGGCGTGAATCATGTTCTTGCGGCCTGCACGATCCAGCAGAGTCGTTGCTGCTTTCAGAGCTGCATTCGCTGCTGCCTGATCGCCGGTAGCGATAGCAGTGTGTACAGCTTTGATTGCAGTACGCATAGTAGATTTCTGAGCACGATGCTGTTGACGAATTTTCTCGTCCTGACGTGCGCGCTTTAGTGCAGATGCGTGATTAGCCACTCTTATTCACTCCTTGGATCATTGGACCCATGCCTTAAAATGAGCGGCGAACCATACGTAAAGCGGGCACTCTGTCAACCATATTGATGGTATTTATTCATCTGTGCATTACAGCTTGCAGCGCCATCTCACATCGGGATAAGCTATGCATCATGAATATCGAAAAAGGTGTCTCTACCTGAATGGAACTCACTGAAAATCCGACAACCGTATTTGTGATTGCAGTGCTCATAGCTGTGGCATGCCAGATCGCATCGGCCAAGATGAAGTCCCCGCCTATCTTCCTCTGGCTTCTGGCCGGCATGGCACTGGGCCCCTACGGCCTTCACATTCTCCATGCCGAACTGGTTGACGGTGCACTACACACCCTGATTGAACTCGGTCTGGCCGTGATTCTCTTTGAAGGCGGCCTGAACCTGAACCTTAAATCTCTGAAAGAGCATGGCTGGGTGGTCGGGCGTCTGCTGATTTTCGGCCCGCTGTTCACCATCGCCATTGGCGGTGCCGCAGCACAGATGCTGACAGGTATCAGTTGGCCACTGGCGCTACTCTTCGGGGCGATCATTGCCGTGGGTGGACCGACCGTCATCACGCCGATTATCCGACAGGTTCGCCTGGATCGTCAGGTGTCCCATATCCTCTCCAGTGAAGCAATGCTGGTCGATGCGGTTGGAGCGATTCTTGCCATCGTCATGCTGCAAGTGGTGCTGACGCCGGACATGGGCTCATGGATTACCATCTCGGTACTGGTTAAATTTTTAGTAGGTGCATTTTTCGGTTTTGCCGGCGGCTGGCTTCTCTCACGAATCCTGAAAAGTAATTTTGTGGAAGATATGGAAGTGCGCACGGTCTTCACCCTGGCAGCAGTCTGGGGGGTTTTCCTGCTTGCCGATGGCGTCAGTTCACAGGCCGGCCTGCTTTCCGCCCTTGTTGCAGGCACCACCATGCAAAAGATGGACCTGCCTGACATCCAACGACTGAAACACTTTAAGGGCAGCCTCTCCATTCTTCTCGTTTCAGTACTGTTTGTGCTTCTGGCATCCAATCTGAATCTGACGATTGTAATGGAGCACCTCTGGGAGGGACTTGGCGTATTCCTCGTACTGGCTCTCATCGCCAGACCATTGAGCACCTGGCTTTCCGCCATTGAGACGGACCTGAAACCCAATCAGATCTGGTTCCTCAGCGGCATGGCTCCTCGAGGCGTGGTGGCGGCGGGTATCACCTCCCTATTTGCCCTGATTCTGGTCGAGTCTGGAAACAGGGAGGCAGACCTGCTTTTGGCACTGGTCTATATCATCATTATCGCCTCCGTGTTTCTTTACAGTTTCCTAGCGTCACCGATGGCCAACCGGCTTGGTGTGACAGGTCGTGATGAGCGATCGGTTCTGATTGTCGGTGGCGGGCAGATGGGCGCCGAACTTGGGCGTGTTCTGGCCAATGATCGCGAGGTTCGCTTTCTCGACCTCAATGCCGAAGTAGTCAACAACCTCAAACGTGCCAACTTCCAGGCCATTACCGGCAATGCGCTCGATCCGATTTACATGGAGATTCTTCATGCCGAAGAGGTGGGTGCCGTACTGGCCATGACCGGTTCATCCGACCACAACCTGCTGATTGCCAACCTGGCGCAGAATCAGTTTCACGTTCAGGAGGTATACGTTGCCCTCCAGGAGGGGGATGAGATCAAGCATGCCAGCATGATCAAGCAGTTGCAGGCCAGACGCCTCTTCGCCAAACCCTATACCTTCACCTACTGGCATGATCAGGCATTGAGGAAACGACTCATGCATGAGACACGCGTGGTTGAAGAGGACTCTCCACTGATCGGCCACAAGATGGTTGATGTGCGGATTCCTCATGGTGTTCAGCCGCTTGCCGTCTGCCGCAAGGATGAGATGCTGATTCCTTACGATGACCTTCGCTTCGAAGCCGGTGACGAAATTTCCCTTCTTCTAAGGCCAGAGCGCGTGCAAGAGGGGCAGGCACTGATCCTTCCACCCGCCTCCGACCACAGCATGATCACCACTCAGAAAGTGGCCAAATCAAACTCGTAAAGGAAGACCACTCAGGCTTGAAACCCCGTACCCGTTTTGCCCCCAGCCCGACGGGGTTGCTGCATGTCGGCAATGCCTTTTCGGCCCTCACCTGCCAGCAGTGGGCAGAGCAACACAACGCTCAACTCCTGCTTCGCATCGAAGATATCGATCACACCCGTTGCCGCGACGAGTACGCCACACAACTGATCGACGATCTGCAGTGGCTGGGCATCAGGTGGCATGGCGAGGTCCTGCAACAGAGCGAACATCAAAACCGTTATCGTGCCGCACTGGAACAGTTGGAAGCGATGGGCGTGATCTACCCCTGTTTCTGCACACGCAAGCATATTCAGGAGGAGATCGAACGGATGGGTATCGCCCCGCATGTCGAAGATCTGGCCGATCCCTATCCCGGTATCTGCCGTGAAATCGACAGACATCAGCGGCGTAAACGGTCGCTGCACGAACGTTTCGCATGGCGGCTGGACTGTGTCAGGGCAATGCAGCTGATCGAGGAACCACTGACCTGGCGCGATGCGCAGGGTCATCACCATGCGGTTAACCTCTCCGCACTGGGAGACATGGTGATCGGACGGAAAGACATCGGCATCAGCTACCACCTTGCCGTCGTCGTCGACGATGCCTGGCAAGGCATTACACATGTCATCCGCGGCGAAGACCTGCTGACAAGCACGCCGATCCACCGGCTTCTACAGGCACTGCTGAAACTCCCCTCACCCACCTATATCCACCACCCCCTGCTGGTGGACAGCGATGGAACGAGACTGGCCAAACGCAATCAGGCCACCACGCTGAAGAGTCTGCGCGATGGCGGCATCGGTGCTGCATCTCTTCGCCGCTTCCTGCTTGAAACAGGAGAACTTCAGTGGCCGTTTTCAACAGATGATCTGGGCGCGATCAGGGAACAACTTGGCAGCGCCGGTTAAAGAACCCAGAATGGCCGCCATTAACGCTTCGACAAAGGACTCTTCATTGCCTGCCATTCTTGATCTCATCGGTAACACACCACTGGTTGAACTGCGCCGCATCACCGCCCACCTGCCGGACAATATCCGCATTCTGGCCAAGCTGGAGCGTTTCAATCCGGGTGGTTCGGTCAAGGATCGCCCTGCCTACCGCATGATTCAGGAAGGCTTGAAATCGGGCGCATTGACGCATGAAAAGACCATCCTCGACTCCACCTCGGGTAACACCGGCATTGCCTTGGCGATGATCGGCGCAGCGCTCGGGTTCAAGGTTTCACTGGTACTTCCCGGCAATGTCTCCGATGAGCGCAAGCGTATCTGCCGCGCTTTCGGCGCCAACCTTATCTTCTCCGATCCACTGGAGGGCTCCGACGGCGCCATTATCGAAGCACGACGCATCTATGAATCGGATCCCGACCTCTATTTCAAGCCGGATCAGTACAACAATCCAGCCAATCCGCTGGCGCACGAGGAGTCGACAGGACCCGAAATCTGGCGAGATACCGATGGTCAGGTGACCCACTTCATCGCATCGCTCGGCACTTCCGGTACACTGGTCGGTACAGGCCGCTTTCTCAAACGAACCAATCCGGCCATTGAGATTATCGCCGCTGAACCAGACTCCCCTTTCCACGGCATTGAAGGCCTGAAGCATATCGAATCGAGTATTGTGCCCGGTGTTTACGATGCATCCGTGCATGACCGGAAAATCGGTATCGATACCGATGAGGCCTACAACTACACCCAGCGTCTGGCGCGTGAAGAGGGTATCCTCTCCGGTCAGTCGTGCGGCTGCGCGCTGGCAGCTGCCCTGAAGGTCGGTGAAGAGCTGGCTGCGGCAGGAAAACCGGGCACCATCGTTGCCATCTTCCCTGATGGTGGCGAGAAGTACCTCACCACGGCGGTCTTTGCCGACGGTATCGTATTCAGCGGCGAAGGCATCTAACCCACTTATTGCAACGACCGCTTTCGGCCAAGAGCGGACTCTCGAACCAGACCCCTCTGGCATGATTCGGACGATGGTCTAAAATATCACTGTTGAATATTAACCACCTTGCATAGGAGTCATTGATGCCATTCGGCGATCAGCAACAACTCACGGGCCGCGCCCTCTACATCGGCCAACGGCTGAATCTCAAATCCCTTGAAAAGAGCAAACGACTGGCAACCAGTCCCCTGATTGTGAATGCCGGTGCCAACGGTGCTGCTGTGTTTTTCCGCTACGGCGTGGTCGTGCTCTTCGGGCTGACAGCCATTGAAGAGGTTGCCTTCCTCAAGGACATCGAAAGCCTGATCGTTGATCCATTTGAGCAGTATGAAGAGGAGGAGATCAATCTGTGCCTCACCTCCGCCAGCACCGAGCCGGAAAATGCAGGCTTCGTAGCTATGGATGAATTCAACCTTCCCCGACTTCAGGTGGCTGCCAGCGTACTGGCCAAAAGCGTAATCCTCTCCCATTACGAGGCCGATGTTGCCAAAACCTTCGACCGTATCGAGCCGATTGCCAACAGCCTTCAGCACGGCGGCAGCTTCGGCCATAAAGGTCGCGATCTTCTGGCCCATATCGGGGATGTTCTGATGATCCACGGACGCATGGTCGGTCGCGTAGAGATCAGCGAAAAGCCGGAGCTTCTCTGGGAAGAGCCACAGTATGAAAAACTCTACCTGCGGATGGCGGACGAATATGAACTGATTGAGCGCCACAGCGCGCTGGAACGCAAACTCGACCTGATCTCGAAAACAGCCGAAACCCTCCTCGACCTGTTGCAAAACAACCGCTCTCACCGGGTTGAGTGGTATATCGTGATTCTTATCGTCATCGAGATCTGCCTGACCGTTTACGAGCTGTGGGGAAGGCATCTTCTGGAATAAAAAAAGCGGGGTCGATTGATTCGCAATCACCCCGCTCTTCAGCCAAACAACCCTAACCAGCCAACCCGCACAGGGAAGTGCGGCGGCGAAGCCGGAAGCCTTACAAAACCACGCTTTGTAAGGCGATAACGAGCGAAAGGCAGGAGCCTTTCGCGTATCTATCAATACCCTTTTTTAAACTCGGTCTTGTGACACTTCGGACAAGGCGGAATACGACCGCTCTTCTTGAAGTGCATCTCATGACCACAGGCCACGCAGGTCAATGTGCCGGCAGCGGTGATCTCACCGGAGCGGCAGGCGCGCTGCTTCTCCGTCCACTGGGAGATGCTGTTGATAGCACCACCGGCAGCGTGAAGGAGAGCCGAGAGGGAGGCAATCGCTCCCGCCTTCAGGCGATCAGGATTGAGGCGACGTCCCGCCTCCTCTTTCATCGTATCCGCCATATGGCTGAAATCGCGCTCAAGGAACCCTTTCAGCTTCTGTCCCTGCTCTTCCGAGAATGTACCGGCTGCAGTCAGCTGCTTACGCGCTTTTTCCATCGCGATTTCGGCAAATTCGGAGGTCTTTTCCGCCCCCTGTTCAAACAGCTCCTTGAAGCGCTCTGCCAGCTGATCGTACTGGTCGGTCTCTTTGTCGGAGATCGCTTCATCATCCATGTGGGCAATCACGGCATCGCCGAAAGCGGAAGTGGAAAGCTTGGTGGCGTTGTCCATCAGACGTTCGAAATCGTAGGTCACGGTCTTGGCGGCAATGGCACCATTGATACCCTTGAGAATCAGATCGGCAGCCTCGGTCCAGCCCATGTAGCGGAGCATCATCTCACCGGATAGAACCACGGAAGACGGGTTCACCATATCCTTATCGGCATACTTCGGCGCTGTACCGTGCGTTGCTTCAAAGATCGCATGACCGCTCATGTAGTTGATATTGGCGCCCGGTGCGATACCGATACCGCCCACCTGTGCAGCCAGTGCATCAGAGAGGTAGTCGCCGTTCAGATTCAGTGTCGCGATGACGTCAAACTCGGTGGCACGGGTAAGCACCTGCTGCAGGGCAATGTCTGCAATCGCATCCTTGATGACAATGCCGTTCGGAAGCTTGCACCACGGGCCGCCGTCAATCTCAACCGCACCGAACTCCTTCTTGGCAAGCTCGTAACCCCAGCGCATGAAGCCACCCTCGGTGAACTTCATGATGTTCCCCTTGTGAACCAGAGTCACTGACTCGCGATTGTTATCGATGGCGTACTGGATCGCCGCACGCACCAGGCGCTCGGTACCTTCGCGGGACACAGGCTTCACACCGATACCGGAACTTTCAGGGAAGCGGATCTTGGATACGCCCATCTCATTCTGCAGGAAGGCGATCACCTTTTTCACCTCATCGGAACCTGCAGCCCACTCGATACCGGCATAGATATCTTCCGAGTTCTCGCGGAAAATGACCATATCGACATCTTCAGGCTTCTTCACAGGTGAAGGCACGCCGGTGAAATACTTGACCGGACGCAGACATGTATAGAGATCGAGCTTCTGGCGAAGCGCCACGTTCAGCGAGGTAATGCCGCCACCGATCGGTGTGGTCAGTGGACCCTTAATGCCGATCAGGTATTCACTGAAAGCATCCAGCGTCTCCTGCGGCAGCCATGCATCATCATTCTGACCGTACATGTTCCAGGACTTCTCACCGGCAAACACTTCCATCCAGGCAATTTTACGTGAACCGCCATAGGCCTTCTCTACCGCAGCATCAAGGATGCGCTGGGATGCCCGCCAGATATCGCGACCTGTACCATCACCTTCGATAAAGGTCACAATCGGCTGATCAGGGACATTCAGCTTGCCGCCCTCACCCATGGTGATTTTCTCTCCTGTTTCAGGAATGCAAATTTTATCAAAAGCCATGATCAACCCCTTACGAACTATCTATTATCTAATATTTGAATGATTCAGTGTGAAGTGCTGCGTTTCATTCTGGCAGCACGCTGCGCCTTGCGCTTGGCCTCGACCGCCTTACGACGAGCCAAATCATAATACTTCTTGTCAATTGCATCGGCGGCCTCTTGCAGGCTCTGCTCGGCACTCTTGATCTCCAGATTTGCTTTGGAACTCTTCTGCTCCAACTGACGTGCACTCTCAATCGCAGAGCGGGCTTCGCTCATCTCCTGAACAGGAGGGGTTGTCGCACAAGCGGCAACAACCAGTGCCGTGACCATCAAGAACATCCCTCTTGTCATCCGAAGAATTTTCATTGGAAGAACCATACCACTAAGAATCTGCCTAGGGCTGTGAATTGTCAAACAGATGTCTTGCGTTTCCTCAAGCCCAACTCTTTGAGTTGTTCATCGGACACCTCTGAAGGGGCTTCACTCATCGGATCAGCCGCTTTCTGGGTCTTCGGAAAAGCAATCACATCACGGATCGATTCAGCACCCACCATCAGTGAGAGAACTCGATCCAGACCGAAGGCGAGTCCGCCATGTGGAGGCGCGCCATACTTCAGTGCCTTCAGCAGGAATCCGAATTTTGATTCAGCTTCAGTCTCGGAGATGCCGAGAGCGGCAAACACCTTCTGCTGTGTCTCCTGATCATGAATACGAATGGAGCCGCCACCGATCTCGGTACCATTCCAAACAAGGTCATAGGCCTGTGAACGCATCGAAAGGGGTTCTGAATCAATCTTCATCAAATCTTCCGGGTAAGGCGCGGTAAACGGATGATGCAGCGCATCCAGACGACGCTCATCAGGATTCCACTCGAACATCGGGAAATCCACGACCCAGACAAAACCATTGGAACCGGGTTTAACCAGACCAAGATCATGGCCGATCTTCACACGCAGGTGACCCAGCGCATCATTAACCACCTTGGTGTCACCCGCACCGAAGAAGAGGATATCGCCACTCTTGGCATCACAAGCTTCCAGCAACTGCTTCAACACATCCTCAGGCAGGAATTTTACAATCGGAGACTGCAGACCACCCGGCATATCATTCACGTCGTTGACCTTGATCCAGGCCAGACCTTTTGCGCCGTAAATGCCGACATAGTCTGTATACTCATCAATCTGTTTACGGGTAAGTTGTGCTCCCTGTGGAACGCGAAGAACCTTCACCAGGCCACCCTTTTCGGCGGGTTCGCGGAACACCTTGAACTCCACCTGTTTCATAATCCCGGTGATATCGACATGCTCCAGACCGAAACGCATGTCCGGACGATCAAGACCATATTTGTCGATGGCTTCATGGTAGGTGATACGATTGAAGGGGGTTTCCAGTTTTACGCCAAGGCCGGCCTCAAACATCGCGGAGATAAGCCCTTCTGCTGTTGCCATGACATCATCCTGATCGACAAATGACATCTCGATATCCACCTGAGTAAACTCAGGCTGACGGTCGGCACGCAGATCTTCATCACGGAAGCAGCGTGCAATCTGATAGTAGCGATCCATGCCTGCCACCATCAGCAGCTGCTTGAAAATCTGAGGGCTCTGCGGCAACGCATAAAACGACCCCGGATAGACACGCGATGGAACCAGGTAGTCGCGTGCGCCTTCAGGTGTTGATTTGTTCAGAATCGGGGTCTCGACCTCAAGAAAACTCTGGGTATCCAGATAATTGCGGGCTGCATGTGTCACCTTATGACGCAGAATCATGTTCTGCTGCATTGGAGCACGACGCAGATCCAGATAACGGTATTCCAGGCGATGCTGTTCACCGGTATTGCAGTCATCCTCAATCAGGAAAGGCGGCGTTTCGGCCCGGTTGAGAATATTAATCACAGAGGCCTTGATCTCGATCTCGCCTGTTGGAAGCTTAGGATTCACTGCCTCGTCGGCACGAGCGATCACCTCTCCACTGACCTCGATCACATCCTGTTGACGAAGGGAGTGAGCAAGCGCATGAATCTCGGGGGTGTCCGGATGAACAACCACCTGCACCAGCCCATAGCGATCACGCACATCAATGAACACCACGCCACCGTGGTCACGATTGGTCTGAACCCAACCGTTGAGCCGGACTATCTCACCGGTCTGATCTTTTCGAAAATCGCCACAGCGTGTGCGTTCAGTCATCTTGTGATTCCTCCGGACAATCCCTTAAAACAAGGGGCGGCGCAGACTACCGCCACGATAGATAACTGCAAAGCTTCAGGCGTCTATGATTTCGCGGAGTTTGAGTTTCAGCTGTTCAAAAGAGTAGGGTTTCTGGATAAAGTCGACAGGAACACCCGATGCAACAGCCTGCATCACCATCTCTTCACTATAACCGGAACTGAGCAGGAGTTTGATGTCAGGCTTTATCTGATGAAGTGCGCGCACCACCTCTTCCCCATCCATATCAGGCATACTCCAGTCCACCAATGCGGCCGTCACCTGATCCGGATTCTGCTGGAACAGCTCAACAGCTTCCGCTCCACTGCTGGCACAAAGCACCCTGAATCCGGTGCGTTCAATCATGCTGGATGCCACCTTCAACAAGGCCTGATCATCATCAACGACAAGTATAGTTCCCATACCACTCCAATCGACAATCGAACTGGCATATCCCTCAATCGTCTGCTGAAAAAGACTACCCTGAGAATCGACACAAGGGAAATAGGTTCTTACGACACTCCCTTTACCGGCCTGACTCTCTATCTCCAATGCACCCTTGTGCCCATAGACGATGCCCAGCACGGCAGGCATTCCCAGACCACGGCCCAGGAAACGGGTACTGAAAAACGGGTCGAACACACGGGCCAGCGTTGATTGATCCATGCCTTCACCATTGTCACTGACCTCGAGGCAGACAAAGCAACCCTCGTCAGTTTTGTCAGACATATACATCTTTCCCAGTGATTCCCTGGTCAATTCTGCCGGATAGAGTTTCACTCGGATCAATCCATCACGCTCTCTGCACTCAAGTGCCTCGCTCGCATTGATCACCAGGTTGGTAACCAACTGTCGAAGCTGGGATTCATCAGCATTGATCGCAGGCAACGAGTCTCCTGCCATGAAAACAATCTTCCCGCGGCCTTCTAGCTTGCTATGAAGAATTGCATTCAAACCACCACGCATCCCTTTCAGCAACTCGATCATATCCAGTTTTTTGATCTGGTATTTTCCCTGACCGGCATAGGCAAGCATCTGCTCACAAAGGGAGGCGGCCCGTTGAGATGCCTGATTGATCTGCAAACAGTGGCGGCCAATCTCGGTATCGCGAACGGCTGACATATCAATCAGTGCTGCACTTCCCATGATTGAAGTCAGCAGGTTATTAAAATCATGGGCAATGCCACCGGCCATTACCGATAGCGATTCGCTCCGCTGCAAACGATCCATGCGTTCACGAACAATCTCCTCTTCAGAAACATCGCGTTGGATCACTATGCATTGTGAGACTCTCCCATCGCCGGAAGAGCTGAAAACCGGGGAAAAACTGCTCATCGTTGTAATTTCATCGCCCTGCTTACTGCGCAAATGCAGTTTGCCACGCCATGGCTGTCCAATCGTGGAAGATCCGCTTTTGAAGAATTCGAGAGCCTGATCGATATCGGTATAGATGTCGTTCCAACTTATCTTCGACAGCTCAGCTCGACTGTAGCCGGAGAGTTCGATCATGGCAGGGTTTGCATACTCCATCTGCCCCTCTTTCGAAAAAACGGCAATGGCATCCGTAGTATGCTCAATGGCATCCCTGAAAGAGCTCAAGCTATTGATCAATTCGCTGTTTTCATGCCGAAGAGCGATGTTTTTAATATGGCTTGCCTGCAACCCTCTCGCCGAAAGGGTCATCACCAGAGTGAATACGACAATCAATCCCGCCATGATGGAGTGCTCGTGCAGCATGGCAGAGTGCTGATGAATCCCGAGCCCGGCAAACCAGATAAACTGCCCGCCCATCACCGGATAAAGCAGCAGAAAAAAAGCAGGAGCGTAACTGCCCGAAACTGAAAGTACTGTGATAATATTCAGTGCCAGCACTACCAGCACAAAGAACTGAATCGTCAGGTTTTCATCCGGCATGAACAGAAATGGACCGACACTCCACGACAGGCCATAAAGACCCCAGACGATGAGAAGTGAACGCTCAACTTTTTCGCAACGCTCGAAATCACACGACTCTCGCAGCCATCTGCGGCTTATGACAGTACGAACTGCAAGAAAAGCGGCAACTGTAAGCAGCCATATACTGACATGGAGATGCGAGGCGCTCTGAAAAAGCAGATAGCCGACTGTCAGCAAGAACGGAAAATCCCCAATTATGGCTGTCTGATTCTGCTGAAGAAAAAAACGGATTTTTTCCATCCTGATTTTCCGGATAGTTGAATCGGAAGCCTGCATAGCCTAAAGAGCTCCTATGGCCTCCCTGCCCTACATGAAGAGTGATGTTGTGAGTTATTTCACAATCGGGGGTATTCGACACGAAACCCGATGCAGGTGCTATCGCATGAATATGCTAGAGAGTGAAGGATCGAACCGTTTGCCAGAGCTTTTCATACTGCGAAGTGTCGGTATAGAAGTGCGGAGAGAAACGGATACCTCCTGCCCGCTGAGCACAGATCACACCTTCCGCCATTAATTTTCGATACAGATCGGCATGTCCGGCATCGTCCAGCTGACGATTTCTGAAGGTCACAATACCGCCGTACCTCCCTCTCAGATCCGGTGTTACAAGTTCCAGTTCATCATCGTTTTCGATAGCCGTCATAAGCAGCCCAGACCGTTTGAGCAGACCACGTTCGACTTCATCCATTCCGACCTCCTGAAACAGGGAGAGCGAAGCATTGAGCGCATGGATACCGAGCATGTTGGGGCTTCCCGGCTCGAAACGCCTGGCCGATGTTGCCGGGTTCCACCGGCTCTCATTAAAATCGCCGGGATGCTCCACCATATGCCAGCCATACTGATGCAACTTCAGGCGCTGGCGCCATCTCGGACTGACATAGAAGAGAGCCAGGCCTTCCGGCCCCAGCAGCCACTTGTGAGCATCGGCCACCACTGCATCGGCATCAATGGCCTGCACATCGAACTGAAATGCCCCCAGGCTCTGGATGGCATCGACGCAGAAAAAGATGCCGTTTTCCCGGCAGGCTTTGCCCAGACGGGCCAGATCCATTTTCAGGCCCGTGCCAAACTGTACGGAACTGACTGTCAGTAATCGTGTGCGTTGATCAACAAGAGCGAGCATAGCCCCTTCGGGATCATCGCCTGAAACGTCTGCAAGCCTCAGCTCAACACCTTCGGACTTGAGTGATTCCCAGACAATACGGTTGGAGGGAAACTCCTGATCGGTGGAAACAATATTGTCGCCCGGCTGCCAATCCACGCCATAGGCCACCAGCGACAATCCTTCGGAGGTGTTTTTAAGCAGTGCGATATCATCCACAGAACCAGCATTCACCAGCCACTTCAGACGACTGCGGAGCTCCCGCTCCACCTTCATCCATTGTGGATAGTTCGCCGCACCCCGGCGCATATTCTCCTCGGCAAAGGCTTTAACGGCATCGGATGTTCTTTTGGGCCAGACGCCGACAGCGGCGTGGTTCAGGTAGATAAGTTCCCCATCAAGCGGAAACTCATCTTTGAGGTCGACCATCAATCAGAAGCTGCGGGGTTCTCTTCTCCGGCATCCGCTTTGGGCTTACCTTCAGGAGCGACCTTCCTTGCAGGAGCCCTCTTTCTTGGTGATGCTGCCTTGCGGGCTGGTCTCTTTGCAACGGCCTCAGCAGCTTCCTGTTCAGAAAGAATGGCATCAGAAGGCCACTCTCCGAGCGGAAATGGTTTCTCTTCACTGTTGTAGGTCAGGAAACGGAAAATCTGGTAAGCGTAGGTTGAGAGCTGCGCACCGAGCGAAAGTACTTTGTCATTTTTGTTGCCGGTAAACAGCACGCTGAGAAACTGAAAGAGGATCACCACTGCCAGCACCACTTCGGCCACCCAGTAGAGAACGGCAAATAGCGCCATGAAAAGCAGCCGTGTCCACGCTGATGTATCCTTCACATGCTCTTTGAACTCTTCAGTTACATTTTCGTCACTCATGATTCTTGGCTCCTTGATACCCTTTGATAGGTAATCTTATTACTAGCTCAACAGTGGTGCAATCACCAATGAGACAATGGCCATCACATTGATCAGAATGTTCATGGCAGGGCCCGACGTGTCTTTGAGCGGATCGCCCACCGTATCACCCACAACACTTGCCGAATGAACAGTAGAACCTTTACCACCATAATTACCCTTCTCGACATGCTTCTTGGCATTGTCCCATGCACCACCTGCATTGGCCATGGTCAGTGCCAGCAGCACACAGCAAATCAATGCCCCCCCAAGCATACCTCCAAGTGCCGCCGCCCCCAGACCAAAGCCGACCACCACGGGGGCAGAGACAGCCAGCACACCGGGTAGAACCATCTTCTCCAGAGCAGCAGTGGTGGCGATTTTGATACAGCGGGCATGATCCGGCTTGGCAACGCCCTCCATCAATCCTTCGATCTCATGAAACTGCCGACGAATCTCCTTGATCATCTCAAAAGCGGCATCCCCCACAGCATTCATCGTCAGTGATGCGACCCAGAACGGGAACACGCCACCGATAAACATACCGATCAACACATCGGGGCTGTTCAGTTCCAGCGAAAAGTTTTCAACATGCAGTGAAACCGTCTCCACGTAGGCTGTAATGATCGCCAGTGCCGCCAGAGCGGCTGCGCCAATGGCAAAGCCTTTGCCGATCGCTGCGGTCGTATTGCCAAGCTCATCCAGTGAATCGGTAATCGCCCGCACCTCTTCGCCCATACCGGCCATCTCCGCAATACCGCCAGCGTTATCCGCCACAGGCCCATAGGCATCGATTGCCATTGTCATACCGACCGTTGCCAGCATGCCGACAGCCGCAATACCCACCCCATAAAGTCCGCACAACTGGGTCGAGGCAAAAATAATGAGACAGATGGTGAAGATCGGCACGATCACCGACTGCATACCAATGGCCAGGCCGGAAATAATCACGGTCGCAGCACCTGTTTCCCCTGACTGGGCAATATCACGAATCGGCTTGCCGGCCGTGTAATACTCGGTAATCACACCGATCAAGATACCGCCGACTGCGCCGGAAACGACAGCCCCCCACACTGCCGGAGCGATACCGACGTAGAGAATCACAACATATGCTGAAGCCATGAAGATCGTTGAAGCACCAATCGTTCCTATCCGGAGTGCCAGTTGAGGGTCCTTCTTCCGGAACATCTTTACCAGTTCAATACCGAGAATCGAGCAGACCAACCCAGCCGAAGCCAGGGCCAATGGCAAGAACATCAACGCCTGCCGTTCACCCAGCGGATCAAGAATATCCGCTGCGATGG